>NZ_JAJENT010000323.1:0-39427 GCF_035615515.1 Phormidium sp. CCY1219 | reverse complement strand
AACCCAGATCTCAAAGGTCTGGGCGCAGAAGCCCGCGCCGTACCGCCTAAGCGGTCGGCGTCGGGAGTACGTCACCTCAGCCTCAGGGTAGGGATTGAAATCATAACCCCTCAACCCCTACCCTGACAAAAAGCACTTTTGTACTCAACCCATGATAAAATCCAACCCATGACAATGGGAAAACGCACCTCGGCAGCAGCCATAGAAGTCCGCTTACTGCGCGAAGGAATCTTAGAATCAACACACAAAGCCCAGGCTGCGGTTTGTGACAGCCGGGGACGGGTGCTGTCCGTTTCCGGTAACTCAGAGACCGCCACCTTTGTTCGTTCGTCTCTCAAACCCTTCCAAGCCCTAGCGGTTACCGGCAGTGGCACCTTAGAACGTTACGAACTGAGCGATCGCGACCTCGCCATCATTTGCAGTTCCCACAGAGGCACCATCGAACAAGCGCGACAGGCATTTAACGTCCTGTGGCGCTGCGATGTGGATACCACCGCCCTCCAGTGCCCGACCCCTCCTGGGAAAGAAAGCCCCCTACAGCACAACTGCTCTGGGAAACATGCCGGCATGCTCGCCGTGTGCAAGCAGCGCAACTTTCCCCTAGAAACCTATCTGCAGCGCAATCATCCAGTGCAGCGCTTGATTATCGGCAAAATCGCCGAATTGCTGCGGATGCCCGCCGAAGAGTTTATCTGCGTCCGCGACGACTGCGGCGCGCCCACCTACTTGATGGAATTGAAGCAGATGGCCACCTTGTACGCCCTGCTGTGTTCCGGAGACAACTTGGATATGGAGCGCATCGTGCGGGCGATGACGAATTACCCTTATTTAATCGCCGGCGAGGGAGAATTCGATACCGAACTGATGCGCTTGAGCGAGGGACAACTGGTGAGCAAAGGCGGTGCAGAAGGCGTCTTGTGCATTGGGCGCGAAGGGGAAGGCATGGGTTTGGCGATTAAAGTAATGGATGGTGCAAAACGCGCCAAATATGCCGTGGCGATTCATTTGCTCAAGCAATTGGGCTGGATCTCCCCCGCGATCGCCGAAAACCTCGCCGAAACTTATATCACCCTCAGTGACTTTAAGCGCCTCGATCCGATTGGCGAACTGTCAATGCTCTAGACAAACTTGGTGAAGCGTTAAGGGTTTATTCACACAAAAAAGAGGGGAAATAAAGTCAAAATGCTCCATCCCCAATAGACAATAAACCCTTAACCCTTCCCGAGTCTGGGGGGGATTTTTTTCGGCCAACAGATAAAAAATATCCGATAACAATCCACCGAATTTGGGATAAAACCGGAATTGAGAAAAGCCGACAGAGAGAAAAGAGAAAGCCATTAATCCATAGCAAACGCAGTATTTTCCTCCCTACCTCGTCACTTCAGAACCGAGAGCAACGAAACTATTAAAAACCGAGAGTAATGGCCCGGTTTGTTCCTGACCGTTCGTAGCCAAATCGCTATGACACAGAATCACGCGATCGCTGACCCGGCCCAGCAAATCCCGAACGATCCGGCGCAATCGATCCTCATCTGCAGCCATCTGCGCTTCCACACTCCACAAATCCCCAGACCACCCTTCGAGGAACAACGGAGCCGCGAATAAACTCGCCGCACCGCCACTCAACCACAGCGGCGAGCCAACATCCAGCCAAAACTGCCAACGATGAAACTGGCGCGCCGCGCGGTATTGGAAAATCGTGGCCAGGGTCACGCAACCGCGATCGCCCGCGAAGTGGCTCACCGGAAACGGATTAGCCGTCAGAGTGCCTTGGCGCAGAAGTTGAATGAATTGACCCACCGTCACATATTCCGGCGCATCATGTTCCCCGCCATCGCGCAGGCGGAGGTCCACTTCCCAGTAATGTTGCGCCGTTTCGATTAATTCGCGCAGAGCGGCGATTTGGTCTGTGGGGAGAGCATTACCCGGCCACAAAAAGCGCTGAATTGCGCGATCGAGAACCACTAGAGGGCTAGGGATCGAACCGGCTTCAAGCTGCGATCGCTGCTGTTCGATCCACTGTAAAATCCCTTGATAAGCCGCCGTCGCCCGATATCCCAGACGATCCCATCGCGGGAATGCACTCACCGGCAAAACCCGGGGATTTTCCGGTGCTGGAGAATAGCAGTGATCCACCAACAATCCCGCCCGTACCGGGTCGATAGGCGGCAATTGCGCGCCATACACTGGCGATGCGGAAGGTTGATGCAAATACTGGAGAAAATTCCCCTCCGCGCCCTCCTCTTCTTGGGTTAGATCTGCAAACGGATAATTCGGGTGAGCCTCGTCAGTGTCGCCCCCTGCGCCACTGAGCACCACCAACATTTCCGCCACACTTTCGCGGTCTACCAGACGGCCCAAACCCGGGTAAACCAGCGCGAGGAGGGTGAGCAAAGCGCGGATCGAGCTCACGCTGATGAGCGGGCGTTGCTCGTGCAGGGACTGGACCGGGATGCCTTTAGCGATCAGGATGTCGCGCAGGGTATAGCGCGCGATCGCATCCAAACCCGGGGCGATCGCCACCACATCTTGCGGTTCCACCTCGCCGCGATGAATTGCCCCCGCGATCGCCTCTGCAGTTTCGCGCAAAAGCTGCCCCCGCGAAGTGGTTTGAATCCATCCCACACAGCGGCCAAATTCTGCCTCATTCAATTCTCCCAGAAAAACCGTCGGCTCTTCGAGGAGTTCCAACATCATCTCTCCCAACTGAGAGGGGAAACCCTTGGGGGAGGTCAAATATTCCTGGCGACAGCGACGCGCCAACCGCTTCATCGCATCGGGATCCGCCCCCAATCCCAGTCGCACCGCACCTTGGGGATTATACGTAAAGACCCCCGCCACCCCGGCATCCAGAAGGATTTCAAACAAATCCGCCGCGATTTTGGGATATTCATCCACATCATCGGCGAGAATGCCCTGGTAGCGATCGATTAACTGACTGCGGTAGGTGGGATGGGGCAATAAATGCCGCCAATAGAGTTCCGTAATGATGCCATAGGTGAGCAAACCCCGTTCCAGGCACCACCTGCGCCAGCGTTGCAGCAGTTCCCCCATGCAGTGCCACAAACTGGGGGAACCTTGTTCTTCGGGGATTCCTTGTTTTAAAATAACCGGGGTATCTTCCAGGGGGATGCCACTAAAGGCGGCGAGTTGCAGCAGGTCCAAGGTGCGGCGAACCATGCGATATTCGCTGACGCCCACCGCACGCAATTCTCCGCTGTCTAATTCCGGTTGCCACACTCGGGTGGCGAGTTCCTGTTCGGTTTCCGGGCGCACCCGCAGGGGAAATTGGGCGCTGAGATTGAGTGTTTGGATGAGTAAGGGCCAGTAGAGAATTACTTCATTTTGGAAGAATGCCAGGGGGGTGGTGGACTGCACCGGATATTCTCCGTCAGTGGCGGCACTGAGGCGATCGGTCAGTTCGATCCGGTTATCGCCAGTGGCGGCAAAAACCAACAGGGGGGGTGTGGCTTGTTTTGCCCCTAACTCTTTAGTGGTCCGGTTCTCTCCGTTGCTGGGGCGCAAACCGAGTTGCACCCAGTGGCAGAACTGTTGCACCAATGCAAGACTCTTGCCACTGCGGGTTTCTCCTTCTATCCAAATCGACTCCAATTTCACCGCTAATCCTCAACCAAATTTGTTAATATACTACAATCTGCTTGCAGGGGTGCTGATTTTCATTATTGCCCTTTCTCCTGAAGATTTTTGCACTCTCCAAGGCCAGGGAGGATCTCACTCCAGCACAGCGCTTTCCCCGGGGCAAGCGATCGGCTGATGGGAACCATTCGGGCGGTTCCAGTGTTGCCATTATTCCCCGCCTTTGTCCGAGAAGGGAATGTCACTTTCGGTGTGGGGAGATGTTTTCGATATCGATTTGTGCATTGAACGGGTCAGCCAAAATTTTCCATTGATTTTATCCAAAATTGCAACGTTTTTTCGATAAATCGGCCATGAAAAAACAGAATTCCGGGAACAGAAAAGGATTTTTTCGCGCTGCACGACGGTGGTTTTTAGAAACTCCGGAGCGCTCGCTAAATCTTGCATACAAGGCCGCTATCGAGATTCGAGAAATCGAGAAAAAGCATTTTAACGGCAAGTGTATTTCACCGAAAAATTCTCCTTATGGGGAGAGTGTTTATGCATTATATGAATCGGATTTAAGTCGAAATTTAAGTATTATTAAGTTACGTTTGAGAGAGTTTAGGAATAGTCGTTCCTTTATCGAGATTTACAAACAGTCCCGGTTTGGGGAAGAGTCATCCTCTTCCTCCAAAGGCGATCGCACCCTGCCCGAGGGCGTTGGACTCTCGCGCGAGCAACAGTCAATGATTTTAGATCGGCTAAACTTCATTGATGAAATTACCTCGAAATACCGGAACAAAAGTCCGATTCCCACCACTGCAGTCTCGCGATCGCCAGTGGAAGAATCTGCATCCCGAGAGGATTCATCCTCCGACTCAGCTCCCTTATTGCCATCGGTGACCAAAACCTATGGTATCGAACCTAAAAATCGAGGGCCGTTGAAACCGAAGAACAAAACCGAACCTCGGGTGGATGTGGATACCGATAAGGAACTGGGAAATCAAGGGAATAACAGGAAAGAATTAGGGTCTTTAGCGGATCAAACTAGTTTTTTGCCCCGATCGATTTTAAGAACCCTCGATCGCCTGAAACGAGAACTGGATCCAAAAGCGGAAGAAGAAGTCGTTCAAGAATTCCGCAGCTCGAAAACCAAAACCATTGTTTCGCTGAAGTTCATTTTACTGCTGATACTCATTCCCCTGCTGACCCAACAGGTGGCGAAAAACTTTATCGTCGGGCCGATTTACGATAGCGTGGTGGGCGATCGAGCGGAAATTTTCCTCAACGTGGATATGAAAGAAGAAGCGTTGATAGAATTAAATCACTTTCACGAACGGCTCGAATTCGAGCAGATGATTGCTCAAACTATTGAAGAATTACCGGAAGAAGAAAAAGAAGAACTGAACTTTATCGGTAAAATTCCGCATCATCTTTCTGAGGAAGAAATCCACCACGAACTCCAACACAAAGCGATTGAAATTGCCGAAGAATACAGTCGGCAAAGTTCCAACGCAGTTAAAAACATTTTTTCAGACATTTTTTCGTTTTTGGCCTTTGGCGTGGTAATTTACAACAGCAAGCGAGAAATCCAAAACGTTAAATCGTTTATGGATGATATTGTTTACGGACTCAGTGACAGTGCCAAGGCATTTATTATTATCTTGTTTACGGATATCTTCGTGGGATTCCACTCCCCGCATGGGTGGGAAATTATTCTCGAAGGGATTTCTCGCCATTTAGGTTTACCCGAAAGCCGGGAATTTATCTTCCTGTTTATTGCCACCTTTCCCGTGATTTTGGATACGGTGTTTAAGTATTGGATTTTCCGCTACTTAAATCGCATTTCGCCTTCTGCGGTTGCCACCTATCGCAACATGAACGAGTAGGATTTACCGGAGAAGGAAAGGGGGTTTTGTTCATTTTGAGGGTTGAATTCTGGGAGAGCGCGGACGGCAAGGGGTTCCCATGCAAACTTGTCCTGCGGGCATATTGCTAAAGACACTGCTGCGGGCAGCGATAAAGGCATTTGCGCCGATTTTGACTCCCGGACCGATAAAACAATCGGCGGCAATCCAAGCGCCATTGCCGATAAAGATGGGGGAAGTTTGCAAGCCAAAAGCGGGGTCTTGGCGGTCGTGGTTGCCGGTACAGAGGTAGGTATTTTGGGAAATAGCGCAGTGTTGGCCGACGCAGATGCGATCGAGACTGTAGAAGACCACATCATCGCCGATCCAGCTATAGTCACCGATTTCGACTTTCCAGGGATAGGTAAAGCGGGCGGTGGGGCGGATGAGAACTCCCGTACCGATCCGAGCGCCGAACAGACGCAGCAACTGGCGACGGAACCCATGAGCGAAGTGGGGGCTTAAGGGGAAAGCGATCGCTTGGACGAACCACCAGAAGAGGATAAAGCCACCGGAGCGACCGCGATCGAACCAGGATTGGTCGTATTGGCGTAAATCCACCATTGGGGGGGAATCCAGGGCCGGATCCGGGGCAGTGGGGGCGCGATCGCCGCCACTAGCGGAGTGCGACTCAGGGGTTTGTGCCGAGGTTGAGGATGGAGCAGAACTCGGATCGGGAACAGAAGGCGTCATGGTTTGGGAAACAGAAAAAACATCGAGAAAACAAACAACCCGATTCAACTGTAAAGCGGGTTAATTGGCGGTGAGTTAATTTTGAACTTCTGTGACTTCAGGCACTTTAGTCGGTTGTGAATTAGCGGTGGGAAATTGCTGATTTAGCTGACCGCCAAACTTCCGCAATTCATAAAGTTTTACCCCAATTTGGTACTCGTACTGGCTCAACAGCCGCCCGTAAATGTAACCGGCTTTTCCATCCAGGAATCCGAGTTTGATGATATAGAACCAAATAAACCGCAAGAGGGGTCTAAAGGGGAGGCGCACCCAGACTTTTTTAATAAACCGCTTGCGCTGAACCGGGTCGCCAAAGAAGTTAGAGCCGATGGTGCCGGCTTCGTCGCGACCTTCCAGGAGATTGTAATAAACGCGAGCTTCCCAATTGGAGTAGCGATTGTGACGTTCTAGCCATTGGTAGATATCGCGAAAGTCTTCGTGGAGAATGTCATGGTTGAGGTAGCCGGCGGGACGTTCTAGGATAACATGTTCGTGAACTTCGTTATCGCCGGTGTTGGGGACTTCTTCCGTGCCCAAATTTTCGTAGCGACCTTTTTGATGGCGAAATAAGCGCAGGTTCCAGTCTGGATATTTGCCGCCGAAGCGAATCCATTGTCCGAGGAAGAAGACTTTGCGGTTGATGTAGTAGCCATCGTAGTTTGGATTTGAAATGGCTGAGGCCATTTCATCCCAAAGTTCGGTGGGAATGCGCTCGTCACAATCGAGGATCAAGACCCATTCATTGCGAAAGGGGAGGTTTTCCAACGACCAATTTTTCTTTTTTGGCCATCGACCGTTAAAGTGGAATTGAACGACTTTAGCGCCGAAACTTTCGGAAATTTCCACCGTGCGATCGCTACTTTGCGAATCTACCACGAACACTTCATCGGCTCGCTTGACACTAGCAAGACAAGCCGGCAGGTTGGTTTCTTCGTTTTTCGCCGGAATGAGCACGGAGATGGGAACTTGTGCGGGTGTCGAGGTCATAATAATTAGCTTTCAACCAACAGAAGGAGGAAATTTGAGCATGTATGTTGGGAGCGATCGCTTCGGGGAGTCGCTGTCTTTTCCCCAAGGGTTGTTGACACTGCTGAAGCATCGAAACAAATCGCCAACCCAAAAGACTTTCTCATCGGTTATGCTTCTTATCCTAGCCTGTGGCTCATGTAGATGCACATCCAATGAAGTTTCCCCATCAATCCCTCGAGCCTTTCGTCGGTATGTGTTTTCATACAGGATCGGCATTTTCAGGCTTTGGTGCATCCAGGGGGGCGGGTTGCGGTGTTGGCGACCCCAGTACCATCCCGCGTACAGAAGCCGTCAAATAGCCGATTTGTCCGTAAGCGTACACCAAGTTATCGAAACTTTGCGCCGGATCGCTGAGGTATTTCACCGATTTGTAGAGGCCGCGCAGGAATTTTTCGCCGCCGCGAGGGAGTTGCCCCCAACCGGCCTCTCCGGTGAGGTGTTCGCGGTAACACTCGCTGATCCCTTGCCACCAGCCGCGATTTAAAAACCAGCTTTTGGTGACTCGTTCGGGAAAAACTTGGTGGGACACTAAGGCATCGGGGAGATAGGCTACCTGCCACCCGGATTTGAGAACCAGTTCGGTCATGTAAAGGTCTCCGTTAGATAACAGGTTTTTGCCGGCGCGATCGAGTTTGACATCAAAGCCGCCAACCTGTTCGTAAACGGTGCGGCGAATGGCATAATTTAACCCTCTCGGAGTCAGTCCGGGGCGGTCGATATAGAACAGTTCGTCGCCGAGGTCATAGGCTCCCAGATTTTCGGCTAACCCTGGTGAAAGCCAGGGGGGCGCGGTGACGCCAGAGGGCCACAACAATTCGATTTTTCCGCCGGCAACCCCGAGGCGATCGTTGGCTTGAAAGGCATCATAAATGACCTGGAGCCAGTGGGGGGTAGCGAGGGCATCGTCGTCGAGATACGCAATAATCGGCGATTGAGAGTTTCTCGCCCCAGTGTTGCGAGCGACATTCAGTCCGAGGGTGGGTTCGTAGAGGTATTTGAGACGCGCATCGCACTGGCGTTCGGCGACCACAGATTTGGTGCGATCGCTCGAGGCATTATCGACGACGATCGCTTCAAAATCCGCAAAGTCCTGCTGCAGGAGGCTGTCAATGGCTCCGCCCAAATAGTTGGCTCGATTGTGGGTACAGATAATTACAGAGATTTTAGGGTCTGGCATGGATTTAGGCTCCACTGGCTGGAAGATAGGGTGAGGATTTAGGCGTGAGGAGTTACCCAGACCCCGCACAACCGCAAGGTAAATTGGCGTGGATTCTGGTTCAAGGCGACCTCGAATGCACATCCAGGGATCTTTGCCCTGGAGGAAGGTGACGAGTTAGGCTTACGGTATGCCTTTCGGTTTCCTCCTGCTCTGTGACAAGTTCTAACATTAATATTTCTGATTTGTCAGCTATTGCGTTCCGCTTGTTGAATTTGTGCGATCGCATCTGAGGTTTTACATTGGGAAGCGCGATCGCCACCCTTGGAGAAGAAAATGAGTGCAAAGCAAGTTGTATTGGTTACAGGTCCGGCACGATCGGGCAAAAGTGAATGGGCGGAAATGCTGGCAGAACAAATGGCTCAACCGACGATCTATGTGGCAACGGCGCGGGTTGACCCCTCGGATGCGGAGTGGGTGGCGCGGATCGAGCGTCATCGGATGCGCCGCATGAGTTCTTGGAAAACGATGGAAGTGCCCACTGAGTTGGCGCAGACGATTCAATCTGCCCCACCGAACTATTGTTTGCTGGTGGATTCTTTGGGTACCTGGGTGGCGAATTTACTCGATTGCGATCGCCCCACTTGGGATGAGATTGAGCGCGGGTTGCTCAGTAGTTTGCACGATTCCACGGCGGATGCGGTGATTTTTGTGGCGGAGGAAACCGGCTGGGGAGTGGTGCCGGCATATCCGATGGGTCGTCTGTTTCGCGATCGCCTGGGCACTTTGGTGCGTCGCTTGGGGGCGATCGCTCACCCCGTCTATCTCGTCACTGGCGGTCACGTTTTGAATTTAAGCCGTCTCGGTTCCCCTTTACCTCCGGGCAATCCAGAGTCGGAAGATTCCCTCCCCGAGTGAAAGTGAAGCGGTTTGACAGTGCCTCGTCCGCTGGAAATTTTAATATTTTTTTTAATACTTGTCGGTTTAACGCAAATCCTGTTGCGATCCTCAATCCGGGGCGATCGCATTTTCTTCGCCACGGGGAGTTTTTCTACGCTAGTATTATGGGATGCGATGGTTTCTTGACATTTGGGACTCGTGCGGGAGGGAGAACACAGCAGGGAAGCGATCGCCTCTACCCGCGCCGATGCAAAGGGGTAAGGTCAGCCAAAAATATATCGGCTGTGGGATGCGGCTGCCGGAGCATTTCAATTAAACTAGAAGAAGAATTCGGATGTAAATTTAAAAAAATCTCTAAAATAATGAGTCACATTTTGGCTCAGATCCGTTCAGCAGAAATCATTTAGGAAACAACTTTATGGCATCAGAAAAAGACGTCAGAAAATATCTCGCGTATTGGTTTCAATTAGGCAAGCAAGTGGTAGTCCCGCGTACCGGGGAAAAACTTCTGCCCAACCCAGTTTTTAGAGGATTTCGGTATAGTCCAGAATTTGAAGAGTGTTGGCAAAAAATTATCTCCTCCAACAGAAGGGATTGTTATGTAGAGGGCACGGATGAAACCATTGGAGAACTGCTGACCTCAAAGTGGGAACTGATTTTGTGCGGTCGATGCGCCATGCCGATTCCGGCGCGGACAAAAGGAATGCCGCCAGAGCAGTGTCCCTGTAGCGATTTACCGAATTGGCCGAATACAGAAGTGCCAGCGCCGCGATCGCCCGTAGACACGCAAAGCCATCTCAATTCGATTCGTAGGCGTTTGAGCGAAGTGGAGGAGGAGTCGGAAACCCAAAGTCATGTCCCTACCCCATCCCCGGATATGCCCCATGAAATATTGAATTTTCCGCCTTGTGCCTGTCCCCTGCATCAGCATGCGGCGAATCAGTAATTGAATGGCGGTGGATTAATGAGAACTGCCCACCGCTTCCGGCGATCGCGATCGGTGTCGTTCGATTTCTAAGGTCAAGAAATCAGAGGCCATTTGCGTGTTGGGAAAAATCGCCCGCGCTTCTGCTTGCAAATCCTCCAGTTGGATATTGTTTCCCGGGGCATAGCGCGGGCTAAAATGGGTCATCATTAATTGCTTGACTTGCGCCGCTAAAGCCACTTGCGCCGCCATCGTGCTGGTGGAGTGCAACCGTTCGATGGCCATCTGCGCGTCTTGATGGGAAAAGGTGGCTTCGTGAATCAGCAGATCCGCATCCCGGGCCAGTTCCACGGCGGAGTCACAGTAAATCGTATCGGTACAGTAGGCCAATTTCCGCCCGGTTTCGGGAGGGGCGCATAACTCGGTGCCGCGAATCACTCGTCCATCAGCTAACGTCACGGTTTCGCCGCGTTTGAGCTTGCCATAGAGCGGGCCGGGAGGAATCCCCAGGGCGGTGGCTTTTTCCACATTAAAGCGTCCGGGACGGTTTTTTTCCTCGATGCGATAGCCAAATGCCGTGACGCGATGTTCTAAGCGCGCACATTTTACCACATACTCATCATTTTCAAACACAATTCCGGGGCGATTTTGATGGACTTTCAGAGGGTAAGAAAAATGAGTTTGCGAATATCGGCTGCAGGCTTGTAAATAATCTTTCAGACCGGGAGGGCCATAAATATCGATGCGATCGACATTGCCTGCCAGACCACAGCTTGCCAATAAACCCATCAAGCCAAAGATGTGGTCGCCATGCATGTGGGTGATAAAAATGCGAGCGATTTGACTAATTTTAATGTCGCTGCGAAGAATTTGATGTTGAGTGCCTTCGCCACAGTCAAACAGCCAGACCTCTGCCCGTTGGGGGAGACGGAGGGCGACACTGGACACATTGCGCGATCGCGTGGGGACTCCGGAACTGGTTCCTAAAAACGTAATCTGCATTTCGCGGGGGTTTACACTCAAATTCAACCAATTGCACGGGAAAAATCTTTCCACTTCCTTCAGACTCGGCGTAACTGGCGCGATCGCAATTTGTCCGTGCATTCTCGCCAGAAATTCACCCGGTTCTCACGGTAGTAGGGCGATGTCATCTGACTCAGTGGCCACAGCAGTGGAAAGCCCGAATCGGGACGCCTACTATCGTACCATAGCCGCTGGTTTTCCAAGACTCAGGCGTAAGCTGGTGAAAAATTGCTATAACTCTCGAGAAGCGCCGAGCGGTTTATCCTCTGCCGGAGAAATCGCGCGATCGGCTCGTAAACCCTGAGACTTCCTACGGACCTTGACTATGAAGTTGTTGTCCCAACTCCAACCCCTGTGGCAAAGCCGACGCTATGTATTGTTCGTGGCACTGCTGTGGCTGATGATGGTGGCACCGGCGCGCGCCGCGCTTCTATTGCGAATTGCCATTGAAGAAGATGTCAGTTCGGTGAAAGTGGGCAGTTCCACACCGGCGAGGGTCGCGAATGGAGCCGGTCGCCCCTTGGGAGAAATTGACGGCATGCAAGCATCTCTGGCCCGCGCTGGCGGTTCGCAAGTGAATCTCGGATCCTGGAAAGCGAACCGGATGACCATCGACCCCACGGGAGATGGTTTCGTTTATATCGGCGATCGCTGGTATCGCGGTCGCCTCGTCCTGGTGGCTACCCCGGAAGGACTGATCGCCATCAATGCGGTGAATTTGGAAGAATATCTCTACAGCGTCGTTGGTGCGGAAATGAGTCCGAGTTGGCCGGGTGAAGCCCTAAAAGCGCAAGCGGTTGCCGCCCGTACCTACGCCCTCTATCAGCGCCAAAATCGCGGGAATGACCTCTACGACCTGGGGGACGATACCTTCTGGCAAGTGTACAACGGGGTGGAAAAAGAAGCGTCCACCACCCATGCTGCCGTTCAAGCCACCGCCGGCCAAGCTCTGGTTCACAATGGTCAACTGATTGAAGCGGTCTACCATGCCTCTTCTGGAGGACATACGGAAAATGTGGAGGATGTGTGGACTCATCCTCGCCCCTATCTGCGTGGGGTGCCGGACTACGATTCCGGAACGCCGACTTACCAATGGACCGAAACCTTTTCCAGAAATGAACTCAGCGCCCGGATTTCTGGGGTGGGCAACGTGGTGTCAATGGAACCGGAAAGCACCACTCCCCACGGTAGAATCGTGACTATGCGCGTGGTGGGCGATGCGGGGGTGCGCTCGATCGCCGGCGAGTCTTTGCGTCAAGCCCTTAACCTGCGAAGCACTCGCTTTACGGTCTTGCCCGAATATGGTTCCTCCGCCAGTAAAAATAATCTTGCTTCTGCGCCGATTCAGTTTACAATCCAAGGCCGAGGATTCGGTCACGGGGTGGGCATGAGCCAGTGGGGCGCGTACAATCTCGCTCGTCGCGGCGTGAACTATCAGCAAATCTTGCTGCATTATTATCAAAATGCGAATTTGGCCAAAATTCGGGTGGAATAATTTCGCGATCGCACCGATTTTGTGCTTAAATTCTTACCCGGGCACCTCATTTTTTGCCCCGTTCAACCCTCGAGCTACAGGCATGAATGCCTCACCCTATCGAAAACCACATCAGGAGGAATCGCCGTGCAAAAGTGGGAATACCTCTTCGTTCGAGTTGATTACTTTGCCGGCGATCTCCGAGCGCAAAGTGCTTTCTGGAGAAGAGCTTCGCGATCGCAACATCAATCTGCCCCTGTACGAATACGCGAATAAAATCGGCGAAGAAGGCTGGGAATTGGTTAACCTCAACTTTAACCCGGCCTACGGTTATGGCTTTTTGACGTTCAAACGTCCGAAGTCTGGAACCGCCGATGAACCAACCGTGAAGGGGTGAAGGGTGAAGGGGTGAATTTTGACCTTTCATCCTTCATCCTTCAACCCATTTGCGCGTTAGTTCCCTTCTTCTAGCCGTCGTCGCCATTCGGCGTCAATTTGAGCCGATCGCTGACTTTCTTGCTCGATTAAGTCGGTTTCGGTGGTATAGGCAATATCTTCGCCACTGATTGTATTTTGAGCGGCAAACTGATTAGCGAAGGTCAGTTTTTTCTGTAATTCGCTGTCGGCTTGATTCAAGGCGATCGCCCGTTTTTGTCGCCGTTCGTTGCGCGCTTCAATTTTCTGGTTACGCCATTTAATCCAGAAATAACGCCCCAAGGGAACGGCGAGAAATGCAATGCCGTAACCAATTAACAACCAATAAATTGAGGCGGTAAAGGCGACTAATCCCCCAAGTTGGGAGGCCCCATCGCGCAGCAAATATCCTAAAAACAATCCTCCCACAATATTAACGCCGCCCAATCCTGCCGCTAAACTCAACTGACCGGAGGACGCTTCGCTAAATCGCCAGGGGGATTCGCGCAAATATGCCGCCACCGATTGCTGATTCTGCTGTTGGGCACTCACCTGTAATTCGGGAAAATGATACACGATTTGCCCGTCGGGACTAACCTCCGGACGCCCGTTAAATCGACTCAGCACCGGCAACATGTAGTCTTCAAATTCTTGGGAATAACCTTCCCCTAGTTCGTCCAAATACGGGGCAATTTGTTCGGCAACTACGGCACCTTTATTGTTGCGAATCGTGGTGGCGATCGCTTGCCAACGTCGTTCCTCTAAATTCGCATTCGGATTTCCATCCCCAAACAAAAACGAAAACACCGACTCCAAAAAATTCATCTTGTTTTCCGATGAACTAGACCGCCGATGTTGTCGTCGCTGCTGGTATCTGCCATAGTTCGGATCGAAAAACCAAAACAAATCCGGTCCCCACAAAAAACGTGGGAAAAATATGATGCTCCCACCACCCGAACGCCCGCCGCGATTGTTATTGTCTCGATTCACGGACGTCAAAATGATAAAAATGGTGGCAAAAATAATAAAAATTGACAGGAGCAAAATAATCCCAAACGAAATCCGAATCAGGTAAAATAACACCCGCCAAACCCGTTCCCACCACTCTTTTAGCCGCAGCCGCCAATACTTATTGCGAAGCACTGCTCTAAAATGCTTCGGAAACTGATAGAGGATATCCCCGGTTTGGGCAACCTGTAAATGACCCCCTGCTTCTGACGCTAACGCTAATAATTCTTTTTCGGCCACATTGACCTCTAAGCCCGCTTGAGCTGCCACGTCCCCAACAGTGACGCGATAATCCAGTTTCTCAACGGCTTGCATAATACTGGGATTTAGAGCCATGTCTTGCCCTCAATGAAAATGCTCTGTCTATTTATCAGTATAGAATTCCCGAGCGTTTCCGATTGACAATTGGTTATAACCACTCAAACAATTCTCAATTGTCAATTCTTCACCGACTGCCAGTGCTACCCTCAAATTAATCCCCCAGAAGGGATTTTATCGGGATAGGAGGAGATGGATGAAACGGACGATCGCGGCAAAATTGGCGCTAGGTGTCTCAGTAGCAACCGCAGCGTTACTCCCGCTTTCTATGGCTACACCTGTGGCAGCAGTGAATTCAGACCACGTGCTGCGATTATTGCGAACCAACGAATGCATGGGTTGCGACTTAATCGGGGCGGATTTGCGCGGGGCGGATCTGAGTGGGGCGAATCTGGTGGGGGCGGATTTGCGCGGGGCGGATCTGAGTGGGGCGAATCTGACTCGGGCAGATTTGAGCGGGGCGATTATCCGCTGGGCGAATTTATCCGGTGCGGATCTCAGCGAAGCGAAGCTGGTGCGTCCCCATTCGGAAACCGTGGGACGCTTGCGGATTACTTCGGTGCGGCCCAATCTGGTTGTGTCTCAACTGGAAAGTGCGGATTTGCGCGATGCTATCCTTACCGGGGCAAATCTCTATCGGGCGAATTTAACTGGCGCGAATTTGGTGCGCGCTGACCTATCGAGTGCCAACCTCACGCAAGCGGATCTCTCCCGGGCGAATTTGAATGCGGCGAATTTTACCGGGGCGAATCTGCGCGGTGCGGATTTAATCAGCAGCAAGCTCAACGGTGCGGAAATGCCCCTGGCGGATTTGAGTTTTACCAATTTGAGCGGGGCGTTGCTGATCAATGCGAATCTGCAAGGTGCGAGTCTGCGCGGCGCTGACTTGACGCGCATCGAACCGTTACCGAGTCAGTGTAAAGGAGTCGCCTGCGAAGCAACCCCAACCTATCTGGATTTTGCCAATCTTTCGCAAACCGACTTGCGTGGCGCTGACTTAACCGGTGCGAGTCTGCGCGGCGCGAATCTGACCGATGCGAATTTATATGGGACAAATCTGAATCAAGCGATGCTGGGTGAGGCGAATCTGCAAAATGCATATTTGAGAAATACCAATCTGGTGGATGCTCAACTGACGCAGACGATTATGCCCGATGGTCGGCGCAATTAATCGTCAGTGGCGATCGCAACCTTGGCCAGAGCGATGGTTTAGGGGGAATTGAGCGCATCAAGGGAGTTTCAACGCTGTGAGTGCTTCATTACCTCCGAAGTGCCCTGGATCTGGCTACCGGTTTGCCCTGGGCGATCCGTTTGGCTTTGAAAAGTTGGGTTTCATCGCGTTTTTTGATTGAGTTTTCCGTTGCGATCGCGAACTCTTCCGGGGTGCATTCAAACAACCGCAAGGCAGCCAGATATTTTTGTGGTGTCATGGTGGGTTTCGTGCGCCCCTTTTCCCAGTTGCGAACGCTGGTTGCGCTGACTCCTAGCCATGCGGCCACTTGTGTGCGGCTCAGTCCCGCACGCTCTCTGAGTGCTTTGATATCCATCTCTTTGAGAGGCTCCTTTGCCCGCTGATGTTAATAGTTTTAACAAAATTAGTGGACAGATTGATGTATTAAGGGTATTATCATTTTACTGCAAAAAAATCTGATGGCTCGCCACTCAAAAAAAGCGCGATCGCGATTCAAAAACCGGAAACCCAGGAGCCAAAGCTTTTGCCAATCTTAACTTTAAATTGCGATCGAACCCCCCGCCTTTGAGGCACTGCGGATGAAAAAAGCGGGTGGGGAGGGTTAATTATGCCAAGCGATCGCGAGTAGTTGCGGGGGTGGGAAAAAATGTATGGGGAAAGGCAAAGGTGCATGGAAAAATTGTCCGCGCCCTACGCCATCGATGGGGTGAAGCAGCAGTGGCGCTCATCTGGGGAGGTGCAAAGGGAAAATGAGGGGGATGGAGTGGCGAAACCTTACCGAGAAGGGGGTTTCTGGGTGGCGGAGAAAATCGCGCGGGCAAATGTCGTCTATTTCACCCCAACAGAGATTCAAATAGGCTACAATTGTAAAGTTATATGAATTCAGTCCGCAAATCTAGAAGAGTCCCACATACCAGACGCTAGTATGAGTCTTCCCATTCGCAACGTTGCTATCATTGCCCACGTCGATCACGGCAAAACCACTCTTGTTGACGCGCTCCTCAAACAATCCGGCATCTTCCGCGAAGGGGAAGAGGTTCCAGATTGCGTCATGGACTCCAATGACTTAGAGCGGGAGCGCGGCATTACCATTCTCTCCAAAAATACGGCAGTTCGCTACAAAGACACTTTAATTAATATCGTCGATACCCCAGGACACGCAGATTTTGGCGGCGAAGTGGAACGGGTACTGGGCATGGTGGATGGTTGTCTGCTGATTGTAGACGCCAATGAAGGACCGATGCCGCAAACCCGCTTTGTGCTGAAAAAAGCTTTAGAAAAAGGTCTGCGCCCGATTGTGGTGGTGAATAAAATCGACCGACCGCAGGCGGATCCCTATGGGGCGATCGATAAAGTATTAGACCTGTTTATCGAACTGGGGGCCGATGACGACCAGTGCGAGTTCCCTTATCTATTTGCTTCGGGTCTGCAAGGCTATGCTAAAGGGGATTTAGATGAACAAGGCAGCGATATGCAGCCGCTGTTTGAGGTGATTTTAGACCGGGTTCCGCCACCAGTGGGGGATCCGACTAAACCGCTACAGTTGCAAGTCACGACCTTGGATTATTCGGACTATCTGGGTCGCATCGTCATCGGGCGCATTCACAATGGCACCCTGCAGGCGGGTCAGCAAGCGGCTTTGGTGAAAGAAGATGGGGAAGTGGTGAAGGCCAAAATCACCAAGTTAATGGGCTTTGAAGGACTCAAGCGCATCGAACTGAAAGAGGCGAGTGCGGGATATATTATCGCGATCGCTGGTTTTGGCGATGCGAATATTGGCGAAACGATTACTTGCCCCAACGAACCGCAGGCCCTACCGCTGATTAAGGTAGACGAACCTACGTTGCAGATGACGTTTTGGGTGAACGATTCGCCGTTTGCGGGACACGAAGGGAGTTACGTCACTTCTCGGCAATTGCGCGATCGCCTGATGCGCGAACTGGAAACCAACGTCGCTTTGCGCGTCGAAGAAGCTGACTCCCCGGATAAATTCCTCGTCTCCGGACGCGGCGAACTGCACTTGGGCATTTTAATCGAAACCATGCGCCGGGAAGGCTACGAATTCCAAGTCTCCCAACCGCAGGTGATTTATCGCGAAGTCAACGGTCAACCCTGCGAACCGTTTGAATGTCTGGTGCTCGACGTTCCGGAAGAGGCGGTGGGTGGCTGTATGCAGCGCCTCGGAGAACGTCGCGGCGAAATGCAAGATATGCGCGTCAGCAATAACGGTCGCACGCAACTGGAATTTGCTATTCCGGCGCGCGGTTTGATTGGCTTCCGGGGCGAGTTCATGCGCCTGACTCGTGGGGATGGGATTATGAACCACAGCTTTCTGGACTATCGTCCCTTGAGTGGCGATGTGGAAACTCGTCGCAATGGGGTGATTATTGCTTTTGAGGAAGGGGTGGCTACTTTCTACGCCCTGAAAAATGCCGAGGACCGTGGTGTGTTCTTTATTACTCCCGGGACGAAGGTCTACAAGGGGATGATTGTCGGCGAACACAACCGTCCGCAAGATTTGGATTTGAATGTCTGCAAGACGAAGCAATTGACTAACGTCCGCTCTTCTACGGGGGATGAATTGGTTCAGCTACAAGCGCCGGTGGATATGAGTTTGGAACGGGCGTTGGAATACATCGGTCCGGATGAGTTGCTCGAAGTGACGCCGGAATCGATTCGCTTGCGGAAAATGCAAAGTAAGAAGCTGGCGAAACGGTAATTTTCCCTTTCTTTCCCCCACCCCCCGTGGGGGAAAAGGTTTCTCTCTCGGGTGTGCCTCGTCCAACTCTAGATTTAATTTGCAGTTTGGATGTGGTTTTTTCCCCGATCGCCTCTCGGATCGCTATAATTCTCACTCAAGCTGAAGTTTTAATGGTAGTTTTTCCCGATACGCAATCAAAGCATTGCACATAAGCCCTGCCTGCACCATCGGGTTTATTATACCCGATGTCAATCTCCTTTGTCAACCGATTGGAAAAAAAATTCCCGCCGGTGAGGGGTGGGCGGTGGGAAGCAGAATTGAATGGTGAATGATACAACTTAAGTGAAAAATGGGGCACAGCGGGGTGTGCCCCGGGAGGTTTCACCCGGGATGGGGGGAGTGGCGGGCAAAATCACGCAAAGTCGCGGGGCGATCGCGAGGCGTCAAATCCGCCACTGCGGATGAGGCGATCTAACTCACCGGGATCCGGTGCATGTATTTGTGCAGTTTCGATCGCCACTCGACCATCCATCACTTTCTGATAGAGGTCGTAATTCATCACCTGCATTCCTTCATAGGTATCGGTATGCATCAGATGATAAGCACTGTCGTCATCACCTTTGAGCAAATAATCCTTCATGGCGGGGGTATTGATTAATATCTCGTTAATTGCGGTTCGCCCGCCATCGGTGGTGGGAATCAATAATTGAGCTACCACGGCGGCGAGAGATTCGCCAATTTGCACCCGCATGGAGGGCTGTTCTTCTGGGTTGTACAGGTTTAACAAGCGGTTGAGGGCGTCGATCGCGTTGCGGGTATGCAGGGTACCCAAGACTAAGTGCCCGGTTTGTGCGGCTTGTAAGGCGATATTCACCGTGAGGCGATCGCGCATTTCCCCAATCAAAATCGCGTCGGGGTCTTCGCGCAAAGCCGATCGCAAGCTGGCGTGGAAGTCATCGGTATGCAATCCCACTTCTCGCTGTGAGATGAGGCATCTTTTAGAAGCGTAAACATATTCGATCGGATCTTCAATGGTGATAATATGCTTGTACGCGGTTTGGTTCAAGTGCTGAATCATCGCCGCCATTGTGGTAGATTTCCCGGAACCCGTCGGTCCGGTGACCAAGACTAAGCCTTGAGGTGCGCTAATGATTTTTTTTAGCACTTCGGGTAAGCCCAAGCGATCGATAGTAGGAACCTTCAGGTCGATCAAACGCAGGACGATCGCCCCACCATTGAGGGTTTGAAAGCAATTGACCCGACAGCGAACGAAACCGGGATAAAAAATCGCCGTATCAAGTTCTTTCGTTTGGGCGAATTGTTTTCGCTGAGAGGGGGAGGCGATTTCTTGTAGATACATCTCGAATAATTCGTCGGTTACTTTATCGAGACCTTCCGCTTCGCGCATTTGTCCCCGGATCCGAAATCGCGGGACTTCCCCGACGCGAATGTGAACGTCAGAGGCTTTGGCGTCGGCGGCTTTTTTGACGATCGGCTTGATGAGTTGCGATCGCTTTTGGTGGGAATGCTCTGTAGATTTGCGCGACAACTGGGGTGATGATGGTGGGGGTGGTGGCGGTGGGGGAACTCTGGGCGGAACGTGGGATTTTAACTCCGTGGGGTCATGGGTGTTATTAGTTGCAGCCATTTTCTTTTCTCCTGATGCTTATCGACATGGCGATCGCCCGAGGGCGATCGGGCTTTTCCGTAAAAATACTCTGGCGTTAAAACGACTTGTGTTTAAACTGCTCCTTTTTACGTGATTTTACTTGTATTATAGAAAAGAAATCCGAACATCTGGGGGGTGGTGTAATATTTCTTTACTTCTCAGCCCGGTTTGAAGGGTCTCAGACCCAGACTTTCGGGGGAATCGAGGGGGAAACCCAGCAGCCCTGCGCCGATAGCATCTAGGGAGATAGAATTTATCTACCCTGGGAGAGAAAAATGCTTGAGAGAAAAATGCTTGGGGGTTGGATTCCACCACAGGAAATAATTCAGCGCCAGACAGCAACCAGGGGATTGAACTATAAAGAATCCTCCAATGGTCACTCAGCCTAAATATTATATGACTTTTACAAAAGTTTTGCAACCGAGATTTCCCCATTTTTTTGCTCCCCATCAGTTTAATTTCAGACATCGCTCTAGCTTGACGATTGAAGGTGAATTTGTCAGAATAAAAGGGAGTACAAATTAGGGGATAAGTCCAATGAACATCAACCCAGAAAACAAAGCAAAGAAAGCGATACAAGAGCGGCGTTTGTCAGCCAGAATTAAAGCCTTATGGGAAAATAAGAAGCTATGGGTGGGGGTCAAACTCAGCTTATTATTGAACGATACGGTAGATGCCACCAATTACGATGCTTACATTTGCCAGTGGCTCGCAAATTTTTATCCCGATTATGACAGTTATGCCTTGGCATTTTGGGTAGATTATGTAGACATTAAACGAGTGGAATGGGAGATTTTTGTATTGAGGCGGGGGGAAGGATGGCAGTTGGTCAAACTTCCCAATCCCTATTGCGATCGCCAATCCTAGCATAATTTTCTGAACCAAGGTAAACTTGCCCAATGGAGTGGTTTATTTGGTTCTTTCAAGTAGAATAAACCCGAAGCCAATCACTCCTGTTCTTTGTCCGACTCGTCGGATTCTTGGAGGATAACGGCGAGACTTCGCAAGCGCTCGAACTGGGAGCAAAACACCACAATTGAAACCGTAAGGGGCACCCCCAACAAAGCACCGGGAATTCCCCACACCCAGCCCCAAAAAACAATCGAAACCAGGACGACAAAGGGAGAAATATTCAACGAGTTGCCCTGCATGCGCGGATCGACAAAATTGCCCAGGGCGAGTTGGATGGCTGCCAATCCCACCAAGGTGGCGATTCCGCGACCCATTCCCAAAAATAACAGGGCAAACAGACTGGGGGGAATGACTGAGATAATCGAGCCGAGGGTGGGAATATAGTTGAGCAGAAAAGAAAGCAAACCCCAAACAAATGCCAATTCTACCCCTAAAATCCAACAAAACAAGCCCGTCAGTACCCCGGTGATTCCGCTGGTGATGGTGCGAATTAATAAATAGCCTCGGAATTTATTGCCCATGCGATGAAAGGCGGTAAGAATGTGGGAGGCGGTGGGGGAAGAAAAGGCGCTTTTGACTTTCTGCTGATACTGTTCCACTTCCAGCAAAAGTAACACCAGGAGTGCTACAGTTAAGACAAATAAACCGAGGGAAGACCACAGGGATTTCAATCCGGCGATTAATTCATCGCTATATTGCTGGATCGAGGATTGAGACTGCAAGGGTTGCCCTTGGATGGGGATACCTCGGTCTTGCGCCCAGGTGGTGACAGTTTGAAATATTTCCTGCAAGCGATCGAGGTACTGAGGGGCTTTCGGGGCCACCAACTCGACGCTAAACTCCAACGCCCCAAAGGCTAATGCGAAAATTCCCGCAAGTCCTAACATAACTAAGGTCAAACTCAACCACTCGGGGAAGCGACGGTTGAGCCAATGGTGTAGGGGATGAACCAATACGGCGATAAAAATGGCAAATGCGAGGGGCATGGTAATGGGTGTGGTGGCTTTCAGGGCGGCGATCGCAAAAATCGCCACTAGAATTGCCACTAAAACTGGAAGGGAATTGCCCGATTTTTCCATAGGTTGCTCTCAATCGATGCTGGACTCTGTGGGGGAAATGGGAACATCCAATCTCGCTCGAATCAGGCTGAAGATAGCTCAACCTCCCCCATCGGAAGCGAGGATAAATGAAGGAATACTCCCTAGAAGTAATCCTATTTTTTCAGTGAAATTGCCCAGTGTCACCTATCTATAGACAGATTTAGATTATTATTTGAGCCGTTAGACTGTTTTTGCCAAAAAATCCGCCGGATAAAATCCCCTACCTTCGCCCTGCGCTGTGCTTACCCTGCATGGCGCGCAATGCAAGTTGAGAAAAGTAATCAGCCCGAATGCAAATAATTTCCCTGTCCCACTGGCTGGAAAAACCCATCATCTCGCGTCCGATCCAGTGCAAAAACGCCAAACGCGGCAGATTGAAAGTGCGCGTTAGCGAGCAACTTTCGCCGAGGCAGACTCATTATTTCTCCAGGCATTCCTTTAGCTAAATCCAACCAATGACCAATGACCAAACCTCAGAAAAAGGAAGAATCGCGATCGGGGACATCGGGGGAGTTGTAAATATAGTCTTTGTCAAAATTCAAATCTTTGGCTAGATTGCCAATCCCTAATATTTTATCGAGTTTAAACACTTCAAAAATGGAGTCAAATAATTTATCTTCGCTTAACCGGGCTTTGGTATAATAATAAGTTCCGGCTACATCTTTTTCCAGGATTTTATCTTGCATAATTTTGCTTCGGATAGGCTTGATGTAGCGATAAAATAAAAGCACCTGCATGGCGTAGCGACCCTGAATTTCAAAAAACCGTTGTTGTTCTACAAATCGCATGGAAAACAGCAGTTTAATGATTTCTAATCCGATAATAAATCCAATCAGTTCGTTGAGATAATCGGCGGTTAGGTTTTCCGGGATTAAGCCGGTGAGCAAGTAATAGCGGTAGTAATATTCGGCAATAGCTTTATCGTCTAATTCTTTTTCAATGTTGAATTTTTGCAAAAGCGAGATAACTCGGTCATACATATAGTGCTTGGATTTTTCGGCGAGGCTAATTAATTCTGATTGAATTAAATCGTTTAAAGCTTGGTGTTGTTGCTCGGGAGAAATGCAAGCAAACAGGGTCATGGAGTTTAATAAATACCGTCTTGTGCTCGGGTCTTTTTTGCGGAATTCTTCTAAAAATGAGTCGGGAATGATTCGACCTTTATCGAAACGTTGGGAACCGAATATTGGCGTCATAGGAATACCCTTTATTTTAGCGAGGTTCGTCCGGTAAAAAGCGGGGGTAGGCGGAGGATGTTGGCGGGGGCGATCGCAGTTGTGCGGGGCTATGGTTAGGGGAGAAAAAGCAGTTAGGGGTTTGGGGTATTATCAAAGCAAGGCGATCGCGCTTTTTCTGGGAAAGGCGATCGCCTAACCGGGGTGGATTTCTCGGCACAATTGCGGGGAATTTGGGGAAACCATTGGGTGAGTGAGTTGCAATTGGGCGGAGTTTAGGGGAAACGAACCCGAAAGGGCGATCGCCATAAAACCCGATGGGGTTTGCTCTAATTTTATCTTGAATCTGAGCGATTTTCACCCTCCTTGCAGCCGCCGGGAGGGGGCGATTAACTGAACCAAACCAAACCGCTGAGAATTAAGGCGATCGCCACAATTGCCACCCAAAAAAACCCATTATCTTTGGTATTTACTTGGGACAGATCCACCGGTGGGGGGGCGTCGGGAGTTTTGCGCTTGGATTTTTTCTTCGGCGCAGAAGCAGCAATCTGGGTGACTTTGGAGGGGGTTTCATCCATTGCGCTCAGATCGGGAATTTCAATCAGCCATTCTGGGCGCGTGTTGAGTTTTGGCGCTTCTAAAATGTAGAGCAAGCGCTTGGCTTGTTTGCGGGTTTCGAAGTCGGGATGTCGGGTTAACCTTCTGCATAAGGCGATCGCCTCGCTGGAGTCTCCCGCCGCCTGATAGGCGTTTAAAAGCCACATCAGCACCTCTCCTCCCTGGCGGGAGTTGCGATTCACCCGCTTGGTGGCTTCCTGTAGGTGTTGCACCGCTTGTGGATAGCGACCCCGATCGAAGGCTTCTTTGCCGGTTTGATATTCGGCTTGGAAACGGTCTAAGCTTTCTGAACTCACGATTTCTATTAAACTAGCAGATTCGGGTCTCTTGGTAAACGAGCTTATCTTGCCAGCGCCGATTCTGACAAGGAGAGGGCGAATCTTTTCGCGACGCAAGGCGTCACCCTTTCCATCGCTAAAATGCGAAATTACGGTTCTACAAGGAGTTTGAGCCATGACAACGAGGGACAAATGGTATTGGTTACGACCCTGGAAAACCCTAGGGTCACTCGCCGCCCCCCTAGCGGTGGTACTCGCCGGGTTTGGCGCGGCGACGCCACCCGCCACTGCGGGTATGACGGTGACGATTGACGGCGGTTTGCACATTCGCGTGGGGGATCCCGCGCCAATTCGTTACCGAGGCACGAATATTTATCGCGGAGGAATAAATTACTATCCGGTTCGGGAGTATTATCCCGGTTATTACCCCCGTCGGCGCGGCACAACGATTCGCAATTCGACTCTGATTAATCCGACGGTTATCGATTCGACAATTCGCAATTCGACCCTGATTAATCCGACGATAATCGATTCTCCCCATCGTCACCGCAGAACCCCTTCGCGATCGCCGCGCGTGAGAGGCGCGATCCCTGGCTCTCTGTGAGGCTATACTAACCGGACAAAATTGTGAAGGAGAGAACCATCGGCTGTAGGGACAGGGCATGCCTTGTCCCTGCGGCGAATTGCGAAAGGTAAGTTTAAAAAACGGGATAAATTCTTGGCAGCCAGAGGCGTGCGGGCATGGGCGCGATTGCAATCCACTGCCCAGTTTTTTACCCAAAGTAACTTGCCCGCCCCTGCTTCGAGATGCGAGTTACCGAAATAACAAAGTCAGGGGTCGGGCACTTCAAGAGCGAGCGTTAAGTGCGATAGGCGATCGCATTCTAGGGGAGAGAAACGGGCGATTGGGACATGTATTCCGAGGCCACAATCATCGAACCAATCCCGGCAGTGGTAAAGATTTCCAGCAGCAAAGAGTGAGGGATGCGACCGTCAATAATGTGAGCCGCGCTCACGCCTTGGGCGAGACTGCGGACGCAACAGGTCACTTTCGGAATCATGCCTCCGGACACCACTCCCTGGTGAATCAGCTCCCGCGCTTGCTGAATGCTGAGTTGAGCCAGCAGGGTGCTGGGGTCTTCTGCATCCTTTAAAATCCCCGGCGTGTCGGTCATTAAGATTAATTTTTCCGCACCCAGGGCGGCGGCGATTTCTCCGGCGACGGTATCGGCGTTAATATTATACGATTGTCCGGTTTCGTCGGCGGCGACACTGGAGACCACCGGGATACAACCACTAGTGAGGAGGGAATCGATGACGGTGGTCTTCACGGAACTGACTTCCCCAACGAAGCCAATCCCTTCTTGACCGTGGGGACGCGCTTTGATTAAGTTACCGTCTGTGCCGCACAATCCGACGGCATTGCCTCCGGCTTTATTAATTAAGGAAACAATTTCTTTGTTAACGCGACCGACTAACACCATCTCTACCACGTCCATTGTGGGCGCATCGGTGACGCGCAGGCCATTTTTGAATTGTGGCTCGATATTGAGTTTCGTCAGCCAGCTATTGATTTCGGGACCTCCGCCGTGGACGAGGATGGGTCGCACGCCAACACAGGAAAGAAATACCAGGTCGCGCATGACTTGCTCTTTCAGGGTGCTGTCTTTCATGGCAGCACCGCCATATTTGACCACTACGGTACGTCCGGCAAATTGCTGAATGTAGGGGAGTGCTTCGCTAAGCACTTTTACCCGCATTGCCTCGGCTTGTTGTTGGCTGGTTTCGTTCTCGGTCAACATGGGCTGCTTTTTCTTGTCAAAAGGGCTACTTGCTAGCTTATCGCTATCTGGCACGGTTGTTATCTGGATTTTCTGGTGGATTGCCCCGGTGGGTGGAGCCTGTTGGCAGGTGGGTGACACCCGGGGAAGTTCGCCCCGGGTAGGGCTTTTGCGGGATTGAGAGGGCGGCGTTGGCGGGGGTTTTAGATGAGGATTTCGTGACAAACCAGGGGGCGGGGAATCCCGGGAACCGCACCCTGGGGGTTAGTTATAGGTCTTGCGGGCGTCGGGTTTGAGGATTTTGCGAATTTCGGCAAAAATGCGATCGCAAATTAGCGCTGGCGTCTCTGCGGCAGTTATGGAAATCCTCACATCTGCCTGGGCATACAGGGCTTGCCGTTGTTCCAAGAGCGATCGCAGTTTGCCCAGGGGATCCGGGTTCTTTAACAGCGGTCGCGTGCTGTCTCCTTGTAGCCTTTTGTATAATTCTTCTACGGGAACATCTAGCCAGACGACGATACCATGTTGCAGGTAACTCCAGTTTTGCGGTTTGAGGATGATGCCGCCCCCGGTGGCAACTACCAGGTTTTTATAGGCGCACAATTCGGCGATCGCTTTGGTTTCCAGTGCCCGAAATTCCGCCTCGCCGCTTTCGGCAAAGATTTGGTTAATCGTTTGCCCCGCTATCTGTTCGATGAGCGCGTCGGTGTCGAAAAACCGATAATTCAGTCGATCCGCTAGGGTTTTTCCCACGGTGCTTTTCCCCGCACCCATCATGCCTACCAGATAAATATTACAGCCTTTGAGAACGTCTTTCACGATGCAGTTTTGATTGAGAGCGACGGTTACTTTTAGCATTTTGTGGCGCAAAAATCAAGGGCAATGGTCCCGCCGCTGCACTAACCCTTTCGTTGCTTTGCAGGCGAGTACGGCAAAGCATATAGGTTGGGTGATGGATAAAGGCTCGGTCTATATGCGAGACTTATTTTTTAATTGAAATATCCGGGACATTTCCCTACCTGTACCTACATTTTATAAGCCGCGCAAACATCGAGGGGTTGCCATTTTCAAACCCCTCATAAAACCATCAATGCTTAACCCGGTTTTACAAGGCAAAAAAACCCCTAAATCGGTGGCACAATTCAGGCGATCGATATCTTGTAAGCGCAGAAATCTAACGATCCACATGGGTTTGCAGCGCAGATTGGAACTCACCCACAGGATTGCTTGTACCCGTCGCTTGCGCCGACAGTTTCAGCATACAAATTAGCCTCGGGCAGGCTTGGTTTGGCGAAGTGCAAGTTTGCGCCGCGTCTTTGTGCCGAGTGGGGAAGCGGGAGGCAAGTATAAGGTGGGCGGTGCCCACCTTACAGGTATTATACCTCGGACTGTACCAACAACTCGGCGGGTAAGCGTTTGAAAGAGAGGCGCTCATTTTCCACATCCACGAAGATAGTATCCCCGTTGCCAAACTCGCCGCGCAAGATGGCTTTAGCGACTTGGGTTTCCAACTCGCGCTGGATCGCGCGTTTGAGGGGACGCGCGCCATATACGGGGTCGTAACCCACTTCGGCGAGGAAATCGATCGCCGCATCGGAGAGTTTCAGAGACATCTTGCGATCGCGCAACCGTTCCAGAACTCGTTCCACCTGCAATAGCACGATGTGACGCAATTCTTCTTTCTGCAAGGCGTGGAAAATAATCATCTCGTCGATGCGGTTGAGGAATTCCGGACGGAAATTGTTCCGCATCGCATCCATTACCCGACCGCGCATTTCATCGTAGCGGCTATCATCGCCAGACACATCCAAGATATACTGCGACCCCACATTACTGGTCATAATAATCACGGCATTCTTAAAGTCTACCGTATGACCTTGGGCATCCGTCACCCGACCATCATCGAGGATTTGCAGCATGATATTAAACACATCCGGGTGAGCTTTCTCGATTTCGTCGAACAGAATCACCGCATAAGGACGCCGGCGAATCGCTTCGGTGAGTTGTCCGCCTTCATCGTATCCTACATATCCCGGAGGGGCACCGACTAACCGAGAAACCGCATGTTTCTCCATATATTCGGACATATCAATTCGCACCATTGCCTCTTCGGTATCGAACAGATAAGCCGCCAGTGCTTTGGCCAATTCGGTTTTACCTACCCCCGTCGGACCGAGGAAGATAAAACTGGCCACGGGACGATTCGGATCTGCCAGACCGGCGCGCGATCGCTGAATCGCATCGGACACCGCCGTCACTGCTTCTTGCTGACCCACTACGCGCTTATGCAACTCCTCTTCCAAATGCAGGAGTTTTTGCATCTCGGATTCCACCAACTTACTAATCGGAATCCCAGTCCACTTAGAAATAATCTCGGCAATATCCGCTTCGGTAACTTCTTCGCGCAGCAGGGTTTTTCCGCTGACTTGATTCACCTCTAGCTGCTCTTCCGCTTGCTGCAATTCTTTTTGCAAGCTAGTCAATTTGCCGTATTTCAACTCGGCGGCGCGGTTCAGGTCGTAATTGCGTTCCGCTTGTTGAATTTCGATATTGACGCGATCGATTTCTTCTTTAATGCTCTGAATTTTCTCGATGGTATCTTTCTCGGATTGCCATTGAGCGTTGAGCGCTTGTTGCGCTTCGTTCAGGTTTGCCAGCTCTTTTTCTAGGGCTTGCAAGCGGTCTTGAGAGGCGGTATCGGTTTCTTTCTGCAAGGAGAGTTTCTCCATTTCTAGTTGCAGAATTTTGCGGTCGATTTCGTCAAGTTCTTCCGGTTTGGAGGTAATCTCCATTTTCAGTTTGGCCGCCGCTTCATCTACTAAGTCGATCGCCTTATCGGGCAAGAAGCGATCGCTGATATAGCGATTGGACAAACTCGCCGCCGCCACTAAAGAATTGTCGGCAATTTTTACCCCGTGGTGAACCTCATACCGTTCTTTCAATCCGCGCAAGATAGAAATCGTATCCGCGACGCTGGGCTGGTCGATATACACTTGCTGGAAGCGACGCTCGAGGGCGGCATCTTTTTCGATATACTTTCGATACTCGTCCAAGGTAGTGGCACCGATACAGCGCAATTCCCCTCGGGCTAACATGGGTTTGAGCAAGTTGCCGGCATCCATCGCACCTTGGGTCGCCCCCGCGCCCACTACGGTGTGAATTTCATCGATAAACATGATGATATTCCCGCCGGAGTCGGTGACTTCTTTGAGAACCGCTTTCAGCCGTTCTTCAAATTCGCCGCGATACTTGGCACCGGCAATCAAAGCCCCTAAGTCCAGGGCGATTAACTGTCGGTCTTTCAGGGATTGGGGTACGTCACCGGCGACGATCCGTTGTGCCAACCCTTCGGCGATCGCGGTTTTACCCACCCCGGGTTCGCCGATCAGCACCGGGTTATTCTTGGTGCGCCGAGAGAGAATTTGAATGGTGCGACGAATTTCGTCATCGCGCCCGATTACCGGGTCTAGTTTCCCTTCCCGCGCCGCTTGGGTGAGGTCGCGACTGTATTTTTCTAGGGCTTCGTATTTGCCTTCAGGATTGCGATCGGTCACTTTTTGATTCCCCCGCACTTGTGCGATAGTATTTTTCAGTTTGCTTTCATTCAGTTGAAATTCTTGGAATAGCCCTTTCCCAAAACGGTCATCTTTGAGAAAGCCAAAAATCAGATGTTCGACGGAGATAAACTCGTCTTTATACTCTTTGCGGTACTCCTCAGCGCGATCGAGCAATGTGTCGAGACTGCGACCGAGATATACTGAGCTGCTGTTTCCGCTCACTTTGGGCTGGCGGTCGATAAACTGTTCGGTGCGATCGCGCATCTGCACCACGTTTACCCCCGCTTTGCTGAAAATGCTCGCCGCAATTCCATCGCCCTCGAGCAAAGATTTCATCAAATGCTCGCTTTCGATTTGCTGCTGGTTCGCTTGCTTGGCGATATCGGGGGTTTTGGCGATCGCCCCCCAGGCTTTTTCTGTAAACTGATTCGGATTATTCGGTTGCATAGATTCACTCCTTATTTACCCTTTCTTAAATTGTAATCAACTCGCGACTCCAATCTAGATCGGCGATCGCGGCAAAATCGGTTAGTATTCCCGTCCTCTTTATCATACCTTCCCCCAGCTCCGATGCCGAATCTTTATCTCGGGTTGAGCGGCGATTGGCGATTCGCCACCGCCACAGACTCCCAGGGTTTTTTCTTGCTAGAAAACTCGGTTTTCCTGGGTTTTCACACTTCTAATGATAACCCCGCACTTCCCTTTTTCCCGATCGGCGATCGCGAAAAACCCCGGGTAGATTTTCCGCCCTGGGAATCACACCCAAAACCGCCTTCCCCAGCGAGATTCTCCCCGAGAGTTTAAGCGGTCAAAACCACCGACAACCAGTGGGGATAGGCAAAAGAATTTTGCGGTAAAAAAGCCGGTTCTTCGCCATAAGATTCCCCCACCAATTGTGCGGTCATTTGCAGATTTTTCCACAACGATTCCGCCTCGCCAAATGCTTCTAAACCCACAGACCACCAGTGGCGATCGCGCACTTTTACTTGGGTCAATTCTACATTACACCCTTGCGGAACCCACTGATTTTCCCTCACCGATTCTACGGAGTCACCGAGGAAATGATAGGTCCGCTGCGATCGCGTTTTTTCCACCCCCACCCAAGTACCGGTTTCTACCGCATTTTCCGGAACCTGCGCCGATAACTCTTCACAAATACATTTGCCCCATTTTTCAAGCTGCCCGGACCAGCGATCGCCAACCTGTTCCACCCCCAATATCTCTTGTCGCCACTTGATTTCCAAGCGATCGTGTCGCAATTTCACATTCAGATAATCCGCCCCCGGAATCACCAAATACAAGTCTTCCCGGGTTTCTGGCGTCCCCAGCACTTCCCCCGGCGCATGTTCTTTGAACCAATGCGTTACCTTTTCCGGTGGCGTCCCTGGGTAAAACCATCGCAATTCAGTGGTTAGCAACATAAAATCCCCATTCCTATTTCGTCTCTGTACGAGCGCATCCGCTACCATAGAGGATAACTCCTCTGTCAAACTCGAGAATCAAGACTTGAACACTCACCGTTTCATCCTTGGTTCTTCCCCATTTATCCGTTTTCCTCTATGTTTTCCTCGACTCAAACTCCACCGGCGATCGCCGCCGCCTGCGCCGATAATACCATCAAACTCTGGCAACTCGACGGCAAATTGCAAAATATCCTCCAAGGGCATAAAGCTAGCGCCTTATGGGTTTGCTTCAGTCCCGATGGTGACGCGATCGCCTCTGCAAGTGCCGATAAAACCATCAACCTTTGGCGACGCGATGGCACCTTAATTACTACCATCAAAGGTCATAAAGCCGAAGTTTTTGGTATCGCCTTTAGCGAAAAAGGCGACCGAATTGCTTCCGTCAGTGCCGATAAAACCCTGAAATTTTGGCGACGCGACGGCAAATTAATTAACTCGATAAAACGTCAATCTGCCGGACTCTTTGGCCTCAGTTTTATGCCCAATGGCGAACTCATTGCCACAGCAGGCGCTGATTCCACCGTCAAACTCTGGCAATTTGACGGCATTTGTCTGAGAACCTTAGAAGGTCACGAGGATAGGGTTTATCGCGTTAATTTTAGCGCCGATGGCAATAAGCTGGTTTCCGGAAGTCGCGACGGTACCGTGAAACTCTGGGTGCGGGATATTTCTTGGGGCCGCAATGGCACTGTGAGAACGTTACAAGGCCATGAAAATGCGGTTTTGGATGTCTGTTTTAGTCCCGATGGCAATGCGATCGCCTCCGCCAGTGCCGACAAAACGATTAAAATTTGGAGCGCGTTAGATGGCACCTTAATTCAAACCTTAAAAGCGCATAAAAATTTCGTTTATAGCGTCACCTTTAGCCCCGATGGTAAAACTTTGGCCTCGGCTAGTGAAGATAACACCATCAAGTTCTGGAATTCCCAGGGTGAAGTTATTAAAACTTTGAACAAGTCAAAAAGTTCTATCTATCACATCAGCTTTAGTCCCCGTTAATTGACCCTCCCTGCTAACTCGTTCCCTGGCTCAGCCTGGGAATGCCAATTAGGAGGCAGAGCCTCCTAATATTTTACCACTTTATCTGTTACAGTTACAGGCATTGCCCACCCTAAAACTCTTAAAATTTTACCAAGATAAAGCATAGTAAAATGCCCTGTACCTACGGAAAGCCAATTGAATCGTAAGCAGTCATGCACAATAAATTGCACATCCATTTTTGAGTTTTGTAGGGTGGGCAGTTCCTTGAATGAGTTGCGAGCGACACCTCCTGGGATGGAACTGCCCACCCTCCCCACTGCAATTATTTTTGCCCGAGTACATAGATAAAACTTTTAATGAAATCTATTTTAGGTGATAAAATCAGGGGGTAATCTGGGCAGTGTCCACCCGAAAGTTTGGCAAAATTGGGTGTTGAAACTTGACAGTTTTGTGACCGATGCGCTGACAAACCCACTGCACGCAAATAGGCGCGATCGCATTTCCAAATAACCGATATTGGTCGTACACTCTCGCTACCCGACACCAATCATCTGGAAAGCCCATTAACCGTGCATACTCCACATTTGTTAATCGGCGAAATTTATCCCCGACGCGATATCGTTCGTAATGTCGGGAGGTGGATGCCGTCAGGGTTGAGGCAATCCCATTAATGCCAAAAATCGTATAACCCAACCGCGCTCCTCCGCCTTGATTGTACAGGATTTCCACCCCATTACAATAGCGATTCACGGCTTTACTTTGCTCGATCCGTTTCCAAGTTTCTGCGGTAAAATCAAACTGCGAATCCACTTGCGATTCGGGTTGCAGAATATCTCTCAGTTTCTTTCGCGGTTTGATATCCGGTAGGGGAGAAAGGGGCTGGGCGTACATTTTTTTCCCATAGGCAATTCCCCAGTGGTGGTTTTTGGTTTTTCCGGGCAAAATTGGGGTGAGATAGCCCGGGAGTTCCCGGTCTGCTGCGGGTAAAGATTCTACATCATTTTGAGTTAAAAACACCGAATAGGTTTCTAGCATCTGGAAAAAACTCCCCGCCTCGGGTACCTTTGTGCCGAAAATAAATAGGCGATCGCGGTTTTGCGGAATTCCAAAGCTCAGGGTATTGACAATCCGCCACTCAATGAAGTAGTCTAATTCCGAGAGGGCGTCTAAGATGGTTTGAAAGTGATATCCCCCTTCCATCGTTAGCATCCGCTTGACGTTTTCCAAGAAGAAATACTGCGGTTGCTTGTTGTCCAGGATTTCCACAATCCGCTCGAATAAGGTGCCTCTCAATCGGTCTGTGACCCCTTGTTTTTTCCCCGCCGGACTAAAGGGTTGACAAGGGAAACCGGCGGCTAAAATATCCGTTTTGGGAAGGTCTGCGAGGGGGATGCGATTGATATCCCCCAAGACAATGGCATCCTCGCCAAAGTTACTTTGATAAACCTGGCAAGCTAATTCACTGATATCGTTCGCCCACAGGGTTTGAATTTGGGCGGATTCCATCCCCAGGCGAAAGCCGCCGATGCCGGCAAATAATTCCACTGCGGTGAGTGGTGGGTTGTGCTCCACGAGATTGGTTTGACCTCAGTTGAACGGTTGGGCAATTTAATAGTTTAGCGGATAAATACACCCTCCCTCGAACCTTTTTCCCGAGGTTATCGCCTGCAAACGAGATAACACAAAAAAAGGTGGGCAATGCCCACCCTACGGATTAATTTGAGAGAAGATTACCCAACGGTGTGGGGAATGAGCGATCGCCGTTCTACCGATTGCACTTGTACCTCATTGTTCTCGTCAATATCGATATGCACGGTATCGCCGTCTTGAATCTCACCGGAGAGCATAGCTTCGGCTAGATTATCTTCGAGCAAGCGCATAATCGCGCGGCGTAAGGGTCGGGCACCGTAGCTGGGGTTGTACCCTTCTTCCACTAACCGCTCTTTGAAGCGATCGCTAACTTGCAAGTCGATACCATTTTCGATCAGGCGGCTGAACACATCGCGCAACATGATTTCGGCGATTTCTTTCACCTCGTCTTTGGTCAACTGTTGGAAGACGATAATATCGTCAACCCGGTTGAGAAATTCGGGGCGGAAGTATTGCTTCAGTTCTTCATTCACCAAGTTGCGAATGCGTTGGTACTGCGCGTCAGTGGCGTCATCAGAGAACTCGAAGCCCAAACCGCTGCCACCTTTTTCGATCGCGCGCGACCCGATATTCGAGGTCATCACCAGCAAGGTATTCTTGAAGTCTACCGTGCGACCCTTGGCATCGGTGAGGCGACCGTCTTCCAGGATTTGCAGTAGCATGTTGAACACATCCGGGTGCGCTTTTTCGATTTCGTCGAACAGAATCACGGTATAAGGACGACGGCGCACGGCTTCGGTGAGTTGTCCGCCTTCATCGTATCCCACGAATCCCGGAGGCGAACCGATGAGTTTGGAGACGGTATGGCGTTCCATGAATTCGGACATATCCAGACGGATCATTGCCTCTTCGGATCCGAAGAAATAAGTCGCCAGAGATTTGGTCAGCTCGGTTTTACCCACACCAGTCGGTCCGGAGAAGATAAAGCTGGCGATCGGGCGGTTGGGGTCTTTCAGGCCCACGCGGGCGCGGCGGATGGCGCGAGACACGGCGGTAACGGCTTCTTCTTGACCGATGACGCGCTCGTGCAGGGTGCCTTCCATGAGCAGGAGTTTCTCGGATTCGGTTTCGGTGAGTTTGCTCACGGGCACGCCGGTCCAGAAGGCGACAATTTGGGCGATGTCTTCGGCGGTGACCACCGGGCTTTCGGCGTTGGCTTCGGCTTCTTTATCCCGTTCGATCAGGTCTGCTACTTCTTGTTGCAGTTCTAATTCGCGATCGCGCAATTCCCCGGCTTTCTCGAAGTCCTGTTCCCGGGCGGCGGTGTCTTTTTCTTTGCTGACTTGTGCCAGTTGTTGCTTGGCCTTTTTCACGGCGGGCGGTTGTTTGAAGTTCCGCAACCGCACCCGAGAACCGGCTTCGTCGATTAAGTCGATCGCCTTATCGGGCAAGAAGCGATCGTTGATATAGCGCTCGGACAGTTTGGCGGCGGCATCCAAGGCTTCATCCGCAATGGTTAGCCGATGGTGCTCTTCGTAGCGAGAGCGCAAACCAAACAGAATCTCCACGGTTTCCTCGATGGTTGGTTCTCCCACCATCACCGGTTGGAAACGACGCTCTAATGCGGCATCCCGTTCGATATGCTTGCGGTATTCATCCAGGGTGGTTGCGCCAATGCACTGCAATTCGCCTCGGGCTAAAGCCGGTTTGAGCAGATTGGCGGCATCCATGCCCCCTTCTAGGGAACCCGCCCCGACTAGGGTGTGGATTTCGTCAATCACCAGAATCACGTTACCCGAGGAGCGCACTTCTTCTAAAATCGCTTTGATGCGTTCCTCGAAATCGCCCCGGAAGCGGGTGCCGGCAATCAGCAAGCCCATATCTAGGGTAAACACCTGTTTGTTTTCCAGGATGTCGGGGATATCTTTTTTGGCGATCCGCTGAGCCAATCCTTCGGCGATCGCGGTTTTACCCACCCCTGGTTCCCCCACCAACACCGGATTGTTTTTGGTGCGTCGTCCCAATATTTGGATGATGCGTTCGATTTCTTTGGCGCGTCCCACCACCGGGTCGAGCTTTCCTTCTTCCGCCCGTTGGGTCAGGTTGACGCCAAATTCGTTCAGTTGTGGGGTTTTATCCGATCCGGAACGCCGTCGCGTTCCCCCTCGGGCGGCAACTTCCGCCGGCGGTGGGTTTTCTCCAACCCTGCGAACCACTTCTTTGCGGATTTGGTCGGGATCTACGCCAAATTTTTCCAGCACTTTCACCGCGACCCCTTCCCGGGAAGCGGTTAGCCCCAAAAGTAGGTGTTCGGTACCGATGTAGGTATGTCCCAGTTGGCTGGCTTCTTGCAGGGATTGCTCTAGAATGCTCTTGGCGCGTGGGGTGAGGGGAATTTCGGCAGGGACGAAGCCGCTGCCCCTACCGATGATTTTTTCCACTTCCATTCGGGCATCTTTGAGATTGACGCCCATTGTTTTTAGCACCTGCGCCGCAATGCCGGTGCCTTCTGCAATCAACCCTAAAAGGATTTGCTCGGTGCCCACAAAGTTATGACCGAGGCGGCGTGCCTCTTGCTGGGCCAGCATAATCGCTTTTATGGCTTTTTCTGTGAAATATTCAAACATGAGCTTAGTCCGTTAACTGTAAAGTTTTGTGTATGTCCTGTTATCAAGGTATCTCTATTTGAGTGGCCAGGGAGTAGCGAGATCCGTAATCTCGTAGGGGGATTAGCCGTCTTGCTTCATGCAGTTTAGGTGCCGCAATGGCGCGCGTGCCAAGGGTTACGGCTATGCATTTTTCTCGGATGCCCCCTGCCATTTGTCTTGTTGCCACATCTACTCGATTGCACAATCGCCTGTCAACCCTCCTTGGGAGGAGATCGGTCTGAATTTCCGCTCGGTTTGCCCTTAATAATGTGCGAATTTCAGCGAAATTTGTAATCCTCACTACAAAGTGTAGCGGCGCGCTTGGTTTGGATCCCAGGTTGCAATCCATTTCCTTCCCCTGCGCGCGCCGGGTTATCTCTGGCGGGATTGCACTCCCCGCTTGCCGTCAGGGGATCCTCTCACTGAACGGGAGGATAGGGAAACCGCCGCGATCGCCTCCCGCCCATGTTCTGCGGGACAATCTCTGGCTGATGCTGTTAATCCAATCCGGGCTAACAGCCGTTTGTTCGTTCCCTGTGCTGTGGTCTGATTCGGCGATTGAAACACTCAGTTCATCCAGTGTGGCTTGCTTTCTGGGTGGGGGACTGGGGTTGGGCTGACGGTTCTGGCGGTCAGTTGAATGAATTGCAACTTTTTCCGCGAGATTGCCTCAGCCTTCAAACCGATAGAGCAATTGATTGGTCTATCTGCAAGTTGGGCACGACGGCGTGCTTTTACATTATAGCTTTTTTGGCAGATTTATCCATTATAAATCTCCGCCTATTTTAGCTAACTGTGGTGCAAGAGTCAAGGTGCAGGGGTGGAAACAGTCGCTATCTCATCCCCCCTCCCCAACTCGCAGTGATTCTCGTCACAGGGGGTGCAGTTTCGCGATCGCATCCCTCCCAGGGAGACGATCGCCAAACCCTCTGGACTCGCATCACTGCGCGATCGCTTTCACTCAGCCATACTCAATACTGTCGGGTTCGGTAAGTTTGTCCTATGTCTGAGGAAACTATGATTCGTCAACTCATCCAGCAGGTGTTGCGTAGCGGCTATCTCAGTGCCGATACTGAAGCGAAACTCGCTCTGCTTTTCCAAGGATCCTGTAGTGTCTCGGAATTAGATACCTTGATGGATTTACAACATGCCGTCATGTCCGGTTATGTGAAGCGCGAGTCTTCTTCCCCTCACTCCACCCCAATGGTTCGCGAGGAACGCGAGGTAATGTGAGGCTTTCCTGCCAGACTGCGATCGCCCTTCTCTACCTCGGCGCGCGGTAACTTTTTTCTCCCACCCCCCCCTTGACAACTTCACTGCCTTTGCCCTATTATTCATAATAGGAAATAGTGGCTGCCCTATATATAGGCATAATTCACCCAGCCTCCCCTGAAATTGCCCGCCACTGGCTCAAACCAACGGTTGTGAAGTCCGAGTTTGCACGTACTGTTTCAGCACCAACGCCAGGGAAAATTGCGATCGCGATTTTTCAATCCAGCAGCGCCGTTCTAACGATTGCAAGGTATTGAATCCCCCTGGAAACGACCCCGTTTTAGACTCCACGAATTGACCCACCGACACCGCATCCGACTTAGTTGCCAGAGCTAAAATAACCGTTTTTTCCGCCTCAGACAAGCGCCGATATTGCCGGTCTAAAACTGCGCGCAAATCTTCTCCCAAGCAGCGGGGTTCGTATCTGAAAAAATCCGCCACACTGCCATCAAATAAATCCTGAATCATCGTGGCCACAATTTTTAACCACAAGGGGTTGCCTTGATACGCCTCAATCAGCGCCGCTGCATTCTCCATTTCTACCAATCCTTTATCCCGCAAAATATTCTGCGCCGCCGCACCCAAACTCCCTAATTGTAACCCGCGCACCGGGGCATTTTTCCCTTTCAATGCCGCAATTTCTCGCGGCGGTTCCCACCCAAGAAGCAACAGGCAACTGTGATGGGATAATTCCGCCAATTGTTGGAAAAATACGCCATAATTTTCATAGCCGCTGCGGTACTTTCCGGCAAACTCAGATTCGGCTAAAATACAATGGATATCATCTAGGATAATCAAACAGCGCGCCTGTCGCAAATAGGGGAAAAGCATCGAGGTGCGATCGCTATTTTTGGTATATAAGGGATTCGACACTGACCCCGCTAACTCACCCGCGCCAGTTTCCGTGGGCGTGGCGGTATTCGCACCAAAAAGGTTCAACCGCGACAACCCCCGAATCAGGGAATCCGATAACCCTTCCAGAGAAGGCGATCGCCGCAGACTGCGCCATACCACTGCATCAAATTCACCCATCACTTGTTGTACCAGTTGCACCGCCAACGCCGTTTTGCCAATCCCACTCAACCCGCGCAACAACAGCAAGCGAGTTCTTTCGTACAAAATCCACTGTTTCAGGGTCGCCAACTCCGCCTCCCGCCCGTAAAATACCGCCATATCCGGCATTTCTGCCAAATCCCGAACCGGTTTCGGTTTCTCCATTGCTTCCTCCCCAGTTGAGGTTGGGTTGGATGCGGGGTAGGGAATCTCCGCCGGATGTGGACTTTCAGCACAAGTGCTAAATTTACTAATTTGCACAAAATCGCGGAGATTGGAAGGATGAGAAAACTCGAACCGATCGAGGGTAGAACGTAAGTTCGATTTGGTGACTGGTTCCCCTAAAGCATCGGAGAGGATTTTCCATAATTTGGCTCCCACATCCCTAGCGTGACCCTCGCTGCAGTGAGCGCGATGGGAAATTGTCCCGTAGGTCTCACCTTCCAAGGTTCCCCGCAGAATAGCTTCTTGCAGCGTGTCAATGTGTTTTCCCGTCTTGGCAAACACCAAGCGATCGGCAACATTTAAAACCTCTTGTACGTTCATTGCTCCGTGATTGAGTGGTATGGGATGCATTATACCCGACATTTTCCCACATTTTCCCACTGCCCGTGACTTTTTCTAACATTTTCCGACTAAATCGGCATTTCCGGGTTGCCAAACTGCCGACATTTTCCGACATTTTCCGACTGGACAATCGCTTGATTTCGGGAAATAATTGGCATATTGACCGCCAAAGCCAATCATAGGGGGAATCGATTCGCCACAGCATAATTTGAGGTGCATAATTGCTCGGCGATCGCCCCACTACAGACGTAGGGTAGCCACCCGCCACCCTCCTCCTGGGAACCCCCAACAGGCAGATCCACCAGGGTAATGCCCACCATGCCCCCATTTTATAGGAGAAATTCCCAATGGCTGTTAATTTATTCGATGCCAATTTCTACCGTGCTTTCAATCCAGATTTAGCTG
>NZ_JAJENT010000322.1:0-305 GCF_035615515.1 Phormidium sp. CCY1219 | reverse complement strand
ACCTTCTAGAGAAATGGGGTAGATGTTGTCTCTACTGCAGCCAAGAAAATGTGCCTCTCGAAGTCGAGCATATTCACTCCAAATCCAAAGGGGGGAGTAACCGAATTAGCAACCTTACTCTGTCTTGCGTTAAGTGTAATCAGAGAAAGAGAAATAAGCCTGTGGAGCAATTCCTAAAAAAGGAACCGGAATTACTGAACGAGATTCTGTCGAAGGACCAGCGCCCACTCAAGGATGCTGCTGCCGTCAACTCAACTCGATGGGCGTTGTATCGGGCTTTGTCTCAAACAGACCTTCCTGTAGAA
>NZ_JAJENT010000321.1:0-241 GCF_035615515.1 Phormidium sp. CCY1219 | reverse complement strand
CGCTTGATAGGAGTTTCTGCGTGTGTTAGCAGTCTTAACCCATCTTGCGCTTGAAACGTCCAGTTTCCATTGGCTCCTTTATGGTAATACTTTCTGAGCTTACCGATGGACGCTTTCCCACATCTTGATACTGTCCATGCCCTTAAAGCTACCCAAACCATATGGTCGAGTTTGGAGTAAATTTCCTTGGATACTACTGTGCTGTAATAGTTACTCCATCCTTTTATGACTGGATTTAGGT
>NZ_JAJENT010000320.1:0-349 GCF_035615515.1 Phormidium sp. CCY1219 | reverse complement strand
CCGCACAAAGAAGTCATACTAGAAGCCCGAGACCTGATTGAACAATGGCTTAAACAAGTTGGATTAAAGCTTAAGCCAGAAAAGACAAGAATCTGTCATACCCATGAATTCTCAGAAGAAGGGGTAGAACCAGGTTTTGACTTTTTAGGTTTTAATATCCGTCATTACACAGTTGGCAAATACAGGGCCACGAATATTGGCATGGGGGGAAAGCGGCTATTCCAACTCAACATAAAGCCAAGTAAGAAGTCAGTCAAGGAACACTACAAGGGGATTAAGGCGGTTATAAAGGCTCATAAAACAGCCCCACAATACGCACTAATCAAGCACCTAAATCCAGTCATAAAAG
>NZ_JAJENT010000319.1:0-12266 GCF_035615515.1 Phormidium sp. CCY1219 | reverse complement strand
GGCTAAAGCCGCACGTTCGTTTTTCCTCCCCCGGCTAAAGCACGGGGGTTTCCAAACGTATCGGAGGTTATCATGAGTACCGACCAAGCCGCTCAACCTCAACCGCTAGACCGGTATGAATGCCGCGCCTGCGGCTACGTTTACGAGCCAGAGAAAGGCGATGGCCGTAAGGTTCAGCCTGGAGTGCCGTTCAAAGAGTTACCGCGCAATTGGCGCTGCCCAGTGTGTGGGGCACGGCCTTCACAATTTAGCAATATCGGCCCGAAAGGTACAGCCTCTGGGTTTAAGGAAAATTACGCCTACGGGTTCGGGGTAAATACTCTAACCCCAACTCAGAAAAGCTTGCTGATTTTTGGTGGCTTAGGGGCAGGAATTTTGTTCTTTCTGAGCCTGTATGGCTTACGCTAAAGAACTGGGCGATCGCCTGCGCCCGGTGAGTGGCACAGGGAAGCTTGTGGGGGTTTGACCCCTGAGAATAGGTGGGCAGCGATCGCGCTGGTGGCTTGGTTCACGGCGATCGCGCCCTTGCGCTCCCTTTCGCTCCGGGGTGTAAGATCCGGGACGATTCACATTCCACATAGAGCAAGTAATGGACTCGATATTAAACGGTTTGAAACGATTTGTTGCATTACTGACGGTTGTGCTGTTGTGTGTCGGGTGTTCTAGTGTCCCGTCCCTCGGTGACAACCCTTGGGAAGTCATCTCGTTGCCAACAGATGTTAATCTAAACGACATTACGTTTACCGACAATCTCCAGCATGGATGGTTGGTCGGCAGTAAAGCCACTGTGTTAGAAACTACCGATGGCGGCGAAACTTGGGAGGTGAAAACACTCAGTCTCGACGACAAACGGTATCGCTTGAGTGCTGTCAGTTTTGCCGATGAAGAAGGCTGGATCGTCGGCGAACCTTCTATCTTGCTGCATACCGACGATGAAGGTAAATCTTGGGAACGAGTTCAATTGAGCGAGAAGTTGCCCGGGGAACCCCTGAGCATCGTGGCACTCGGTTCGAACTCGGCGGAAATGACCACCAATGTGGGGGCGATCTACCGCACGCAAGATGGCGGTAAAACCTGGCAAGCAATGGTGCAAGAGGCGGTGGGTGCGATCCGCAATATCCAGCGATCGCCTGAGGGCAAATATGTCGCCGTCTCCTCCCGAGGCAATTTCTACTCCATCTGGGAACCGGGGATGAATTCCTGGGAACCCCATAACCGCAATAGTTCTCGGCGCATTCAAAATATGGGCTTTACCGCCGAGGGCCGTCTCTGGATGCTCGCCCGGGGGGGTCAAGTTCAATTTAGCGACCCCACGGATCTAGACACCTGGAGTGACCCAATTTATCCAGAGTTGTCCACAAGCTGGGGATTGCTCGATTTAGCCTACCGCACTCCTGACGAAATTTGGGTCGGTGGCGGTAGCGGCAATTTACTCCGCAGCGTTGATGGGGGCAAAACCTGGAAAAAAGACCGCCAGTTGGAAAAGGTTCCCTCCAACTTTTACAAGATTGTATTTTTGAACCCAGAAAAGGGTTTTGTAATCGGCCAGCGAGGCATTATCCTGAAATACAAGGACATGCCAGAAACGGCCTAGATTTACCAGAAACGACGGTACAAATGCGATCGCATTCCCCCGTTTTGGGTTCTGGTACCTTGATGCATATGACTTGTGGCTCTTTCACAAGGAAAGTATCATAGAAATTAACGTTGGAACTTTTGTCACAGGAGGACTAATCAATGGCTGGAGGATCCACTGGAGAACGTCCGTTCGCGGATATTATTACCAGCATTCGCTATTGGGTGATTCACAGCATCACCATTCCGGCACTGTTTATCGCCGGCTGGCTGTTTGTCAGCACGGGCTTGGCTTATGACGTGTTTGGCACGCCAAGACCTAACGAATATTTCACCCAAGAACGTCTGGAATTACCGATCGTTCAGGATCGTTTGAACGCCAAGCAAGAAATCGATCGGTTAGAGGTTAAGTAGTCAGTCACGGAGGTGCCTAATTATGACAAGCAATAATCCTAACGAACCCATTTCTTATCCGATTTTTACCGTTCGCTGGCTGGCGGTCCATACCCTGGCTGTTCCCACCGTGTTCTTTTTGGGCGCGATCGCGGCAATGCAATTCATTCAACGATAGGAGTTTCTCATGCCAACTCGTATTCCTAATCCGAATAAGCAGCCGGTTGAACTTAACCGTACTTCTCTATACCTAGGTTTGCTGCTGGTTTTCGTTCTCGGTATCCTATTCTCTAGCTACTTTTTCAACTAACTCCACAGAAGCACCCAGTTTGCCTACCGGGGATGGGATGAAAAGCCGTTTTTCATTCTCTATGCCTCCATCAAGTCGGGCAACTTCCATTCAGCGGCAACCCGCCTTTCCCTTTCTCAAACAGGCTTCTATCCTGTAGTGGAAAGGTTTGGAATTCTGATGTTGCAGGTGCAAATTACCCTGCACCCCATCCCTTGCAGGGGCTTCAGGAGTACGTGAAATCAAGTCACCAAATTCGTTGTTTTATAACAGGGGAGGAAAATTCTATGTCTGGAAGCGGAAGACTTCCGTTGTGGGTTGTAGCCACGATCGCTGGCTTAGGCATCATCGCCGTTGTCGGTCTGTTTTTCTACGGTTCTTATGTTGGGGTTGGCTCTTCTCTGTAGAATGCCACCCTACTTTAACCGCCCATTCTCAACCCTAGATTAAAATTGCAAATCGACACCCTAATGGGCGACCTAACCGTAGCTGGATATCCCTAACCCCCTCCATCCATGTAGGTGGTTTTAACTTTACCCCAAACCCCTCACCCCGTCTCTTCGGAGCGGGGAATAAGGGTTTTTGGCAAGGGATGGCCAGGATTACCCTACGGACAAAAATACCGCCTCTCGACCCGATCGAGGCGGTATTTTTATGAAGAATTAAGAATTAAGAGCAGACAATGAACCCCCGGAGGCGGTATCAATTGTCCTCGGAAGGGTTAAGCTTCAGAAATCGCCCAAAGGCAAATTGGGGGGACGAGGCGGGGAAATCGCGCGATCGACGGATACTTTATGGCTTTCGCGCTGGGTCTGCACTTCCACCGCGATCGCTTCAAACTGGACCTCTAAACTGCCATAGGGAACGAGCAACTCTTTCGTCCCTTCCACATCTCCCATTCCCGTGGGCCAAAATTCGGTCAACCAGTGTGGGCCATCCAAAATGGTGCGACTTTGGCGATCGTGCAACCATAACTTCACATAAATCCGAGGCTGGATCTGCGGGAGTCGGACCGCCACTTTCACCGATCGCCCTGAGGTCAGTTCTCCCTTGGGAAGGTAAAGTTCCGGGGTTGGCACCGGCTCGTTTTCGGGCAACAAGAACTGCTGGGCAACAGACTCATCCGCACCGGTAGGGATCCCCCCCGACTCGGAACCCACTTCAGACAACTCATCATCCACCACAATTTCTTGCGCTTCCCAGTCGATTGGCTCAAGCACAATCGGCCCTGACTCTTGGGCTTCCTCTTCTGGGGCGATCGCCTGCTCTTGTGCTGGCAGAACTTCCCCGGAATCCTCCGCCAGTGCATCTGACTCTCGCGCCACTTCCTCAATCTCCTCACTGTCTGAGGGGGTTTCCTGGGGGGAAAAATTAATTTTCAGCCATTCTGACAACTCGCGATCGCTCGCTAACGCATTCAACCGGGAGAAAAACCGTTCCTCCAAGTTCAACGACTCAAATGCCGAATCTACGGGAGTCGCTTCCGACTCCCCGGGCATTGTTTCCTCCACCGGCGTCGCTGCTGAGGTTTCCGCTGCTTCCTGGGGCGGCGCGATCGCCTCTGACCCTGCTTTCGGTTCGCTTTCTGGGGGCGACTCTATCCGTTCCCCCACCCCTGCGGTCTCTTTCTCCTCCGGGCGCTCTGGTGACGCCTTACGCGCCTCCGCAGACTTCTCCGGGGTGCTCGGTTGGGGCTGAGGACGCGGAAAACTAGGCAAATCCAGGGGTTTCGGGGAAAGCGATCGCGCCTGGGGCTTAACAATTTGCGGGGGGAGAAACTCCTTGGGAGCCGATTCAAACGAGAGCGGCTGACTCTTTTTAATCGTGTCGATAATTTCGTCAAACGAAGCGTCAATCTCTTCTAGATTGTGCTTTTGACGGTATTCTGGCGACCCCTCTAAGAGTTGCTCTTCCTGGAAGTCGCTGGCGATCGCCCCGAGCAGCTCTTGCACATCTGCGGTAATCGTAAACGATCGCGTCTGTACCACTTCCCCCGCCACCTGGCACAGGCTGACCTCTCCCAAAATCAAATGGGTCTTGCTCTGTGCCGGAATCTCCACGGGACAGACAAAACTCATCGGCGTTATTTGGTTGGCGAGGGGTTGTTCAACTTGCCCCAGGCGTTCCCCCGTCTGCGGATTTTGCAGGCTCACGCGCAATTCCAACCCAGACAGGGCGATCTCTTCCCCTTCTTCTGCGAGGTCGATGTGACCTTCTAGCTCGAATGCTTCTCCCCATTTCACCATATAGGTTTCCCGTGCCAGGGTCAGGTTGAGAGGGGGAAGCGGTGGACGGTTGGAAGCGACGGAGGGGATGGGATTGGCGGAGGCAACTTCTGGGGTTTCCTCGGTGGAGGTTTCTTCTGCGGGAGGGTCTGAGTTGCGATCGCCGGTTTCTCTGTCTTCCCTCGCCACCCCTGAGATCGGCATAACCGCTTCTGAGGCGGCTCCCTCTAAAGTGACGGGTTGCCCGGTGAGGTGGGTGGGAAAAGCGTACAACTTGCCCCAGGTACTCCCCTTCCGCGATGCCGATTCCGGGGATTGCGTGACCTCTGGCTGGTCTGGGGTGGCATTTTCTGGCGGTTCTGGTGGTGGTGGTAGTTCGCTTTCCTCGGTGGAGGCGCTGACTGGCGCTATGTATGGGTTCGACTCCTCATCCGTAGGAGAGGCGATCGCCGCCGTTTCCTCCCCTGTAGCCACAGCATCTTCCCACATCTGCGGCGCTTCCGATGAGGAATCGGCGTCCTCGGTGGAGGCGCTGACGGGGGCGATATTCCGGTTCGACACCTCATCCGTGGGTGATGCGATCGCCTCAGTTTCCCCCGAACTCGCCACCGCATCCTCCGCCATTTCCGGAGTGCTGGCGGGGGGTTGCGCCTCCGGGGCTTCCGACTCGCTGTCGGTGGGATGCAAGGGGAGGTCCTCATCGCTTTCGATGGGCAACACTTCGATTCGCACCGAATGCACGGAGGTGGGGCTATCGATGCAGCTAAACTCCCAAATTCCCGGTTTGAGGCGCGTAAAAGGAATCACCGCCATCAAGCCTTCCCCATTGGTTCGCGTGGTGCGCTTTTGCACTCGTCGCTTCGGGGGGAACTCTTCAAAGGATTGATAGATGGCGCGAATTTCCACCGGGGCGTTGCTGCGCCCAGAACGCGCCACCATGCGATAGCGTCCCTCTAGAACTTCCACTTCGGGGGTTTCTAGAGGCAGCCAACTGCGATCGCCCTTTTTCTGTATCAGAAATTCCCAGTGTTCCATCGATTGCGGCACAGGTAGTGATTGCCCGAGGGATTCGAGACCGTTTGCGGCCAGTTGATTTCATGCCAGCTTGCCGCAATCAGTATCGGTCTGCTTCCCGATGGAGTCTATCATAACACTGTCAACTCCACTGCCAACTAATCCCACCAGGCGCGCAGATAATTTGGTTGAATGTCGATTTCGTCAGCATCGCCGGCAAAATCATTGAACTCGGATATTAACTGAAACGAACAATTTCCCTCAAACACCATTCCATCCACGCTGACGCGATAATCTTCGCGCAACGGACTCACCGCATACCCAATAAAATTAAATTCAAATCCTTTGCTGGCTTGGACGCGGGCAAACGCGAGAAATTCGGCAATGGTGGGGGACAAATTTTGCCGGGAGGCTGGATCGGCAAACTTTTGGGCGGTTAATTGTTGCAATTGCCCCCGAGACAGGAAATCGAAATATTTAATATCGCCGCATTGGCTCTCCCAGGAAATCTCGGTGCCAAAAATAATCCGATCGCGGATTTCACTGTGCCAGTTATAACTAAAGGGTGTGGGGGACGGTTCCATGAGACTGTCCCAATCCTCCTCGGTTTTCCCTTCGTCGATTCCTATTGCCTCCAGCTTCATCCCCTGATTGAGAAAATACAGACGCAGTGCCTCCATTCTATCTAGGGGAGAATTGGACAAACATTCCTCAAGATTGGGGCAGTGGTGGATTTCTCCAGTCATTGCCTTGCAGTCAAGTTTCATTGGGCAATACATAATATTTTACCGCCAGGAAAAAGGGTATATTTTTTTTACAAAAAAAAACGGTTTAAAATATCGAGCAAACAATTGACGACCGTTAGAAAACGGGTTTCTAGACATGTTCATTTGTTGGGAGAAACCGAGGCGCGAAAGCCTATGCCAAGCGCTCTTGCTTTTTGTTTTTTTATTGAGTGACGAGGCAGACCCTCGCCCCCCTGCACAGCGGCCTCGGACTTCTCCTTTGGCCAATGATACAACAAAAGCCAGTGATGTTTGTGGGAATGGGATTGTGGCGAATGCGGGTGGTCAATCCCCTGTGGGTGGATAGGGGGGAGGGGCGATCGCAAAAAAAGGTGGGCAAACACCCACCTGCAATTTATTATTGTTTAAAATTCTCCAACTGCTGCCGCAATTCGTCGGTTTTTTGCAGTAATTCAGCTTGGGATAGTTGAATTTGCTCTTGGCTGGCCAACCACTTGATTTGTACGGTGCGATTGGCGGCTTCTTCGGAACCTAAAATCAAACAAGCGGCTGCGCCGGAGCGATCGGCTCGTTTGAATTGTTTGCCAAAAGCGCTCCCGCTAAAGTCGAGTTCCACACTAAACCCAGCGTGACGCAGTTTTTGGGCGAGTAACAGGGCGTTGGCTTCGGCGGCGTCGCCTCTGGAGACCACATAAAAATCCAGGGAAGATTTCGGCGACTCGTGCAGTTGTTGCAGCAGGATAATTAATCGTTCTAACCCGATCGCCCAACCCACGGCGGGGGTATCCTGTCCGCCGAGTTGCGCCACTAAATTGTCATAGCGACCCCCACCGCAAACCGTGGCTTGCGCGCCTAAGTCGTCGGAGATGATTTCAAAGGCGGTGTGGGTGTAGTAATCCAAACCGCGCACCAAGCGGTGATTGAGTTGATAGGGGATTCCCAATTCGCTCAACAGGGCTTGCACGCGATCGAAGTGGCGTTGGGACTCCGGGCACAGATGCTGCCAAATTTTCGGGGCTTCTTGGGCAATCTCTTGGGTGCGTTGGTGTTTGCTATCGAGAATTCGCAAGGGATTGCGGGTGAGTCGCTCTTGCGAGTCCTGGTCTAATTCGTCTTTGTAGGGGGTTAGATATTCCACCAAAGCGTCGCGATAGCGCTGGCGGTCTTCGGTATTGCCCACGGAGTTGAGGTCCAGGTGCAGGTTTTGCAACCCGAGGGTTTTAAGTAAATCGCTGGCGATCGCGATCGCTTCTACATCGGCTCGCGGATCCGCCGTGCCTAACACCTCCACCCCGATTTGATGAAATTGCCGCTGACGTCCCGCCTGGGGACGTTCGTAGCGAAACATCGGCCCGGTGTACCACAGCCGCTGCACTCCACCGGCAGCCTGTAGTTTGTTTTCAATATAGGCGCGCACGACTCCCGCCGTGCCTTCCGGACGCAGGGTGAGGGAACGTTCTCCTCGGTCCAGAAAGCTGTACATTTCTTTCCCCACTACATCGGTGGCTTCGCCAATCCCCCGCTCGAATAAGGCAGTTAGCTCGAAGATTGGCGTCCGGATCTCTCGATAGGCGGCTCTGCCAAGAATCTCTCTGGCAAGGGTTTCTACTTTTTGCCAGGTGGCTATCTCCTCTGGCAGGATGTCTCGCGTTCCTCTTAATGCTTGAATTGCGCCCATGATTCTTTCTTCTCTTTGCACTTGCTAGCTGCAATTTCCCACCTGCCATTATCCGTCACCGAGGTGCGCTTCTGCTGGGGTAGCCCTGGGCGCGCGTCCGGATCCTTTGCCATTGGCTCCCGACGCCGATCGCCCGCTCTCCTTTCACCTGGAATTCATACGGAATCCACAAATTGGCCTTTAAGTCGGTTCCGGGATCGCCCGCTGGCGCGATTTGCCTTGGCAAACCCCACTGCAAACTTTCCCCTGAGCGCAGCTCAAGGGCAATTTTTCGCTCTACCCCTCACGGCACTCAGCCAGTCAATTTCCGATCTTGGGCGGCGCGTTTAGGGCGTTTTCTCTCGGTCAATGAACCGGATTCGGCTCATTCGGAGTTGTCCGCTACGGATTCGGTTTGGGCGGCTTCGGGTATGGGTAGATTGCAGCAGTTCACGTCGTTGATGCAGACTTTCCCGGACTGCAATGCCCATCGTACCAATGCCACCCGGTTGCTGGTTTTGGTTTTGGTCAGGATATTGCTGATATGGTTATCTACGGTTCGTTTGCTAATTTCTAGCTCTTGCGCTATCTCCTGGTTTGTTAAGCCAGCCGCTACCCGTTCGATCACTTGTAATTCCCTATCGGAAAGGGAGATATTGGGTTGAGAATCCCCGCCAGTCATAACAATTTCCTATTTTCTGTCTCTGTATATCTACCTATATTGTAATGATTCTAGTCTATGATTGCCCAAAGCTTGTAAATTGTTGCATGCTGTTTTTTTTCTCCACTGGGCGTTCTAGGGGGTATGAAAAACGGCTTATGGCTTTCAAAACCCCGCAATTGCCGAGTTTTGCGATCGCCACTGTTTGCCGGAAATCTTCTGCCCCTTGCTGGTTTAAGTTTTTTAAAGGTCACGGGAGCCACCGGTTGCACGTCACTCGCAAGGGCGCTCTACCCTTGGAAGTAGCGGCACCGAGACTCTGCTTGTGCTCTCGCCCCTGAGAACGCCGACAGGTTGAGAGTCAATCTGGGCGAGGTTGTCTGTTGATAACCAGGGTCTAGATTTGAAATCCTGAGTGCGTGGGCGAAGGGGTTTTGTTTGATGTTGGGGAAAGAAAGTTTTAAGATGACTTTTGGGTGTTGGAAAACCGCGAAATTTCGCGGAAAAAGTTAACATAACGTTAAGATTTTAACTCCCCCTACATGACAGCAAATCCTGACAAAGTATGAAAAAGCTGACAATTTGTTTGGCGCGATCGCTTCGGTTTCCATTCCCACAACTCGCGCTGCTGCGCTCAATGGCGATCGCCCTGGGTCTGTGGGTCGCTGCGGCGATGATGCTGGGCGGTGCGGCGGTTTCTCTGGCAGATTCGCCTCGCGACCTCCCCACTCTAACCGCTCCCCTAGAACAAGCACCCCAAGCCCGTCCCCCCCTGGATGCTAGCACTATTCCCTCCGAAAAAGTCAGTCAGTTTGTCCGCGCTTATCTGCAAGTTTTAACCTTAATCGACGAGCGCTCTGAAGAACTTCTCAATGCCGAAACCACAGAAGATTCCCACCGTTTAGAAGGGGAAATCGAAGCCGAAGCTCTCTGTTTTATTAAAGATGCCGGCTTAACCCAACAAGAATATTTGCAAATGCTCAGTCTTGCCAATATCGATCCGGAATTTGGCGAACGAATTGCCGCTGGTTTAGAAGAAGCTAAAAAGTAAATTACTAGGGTCAAGAGTTATTAGTCAATGGTCATTGACAAAGGACAAATGACCATTGACCATTGACCCTTGACCAAGGACAAATTGGTTTTCTGCAATACCATGACCCTGTAAGCTGGATCGTGGAAGCTAATGAAGGAGTGACAGGTTATGAATTATCCGCGCGTGTTGTGCTTGGGTGAAATTTTGTTTGATAATTTGTCGGATCGACCGGGAAAACCCTATGAGGAGGTAGACTCTTGGACTCCTTATCCGGGAGGGGCACCGGCAAATGTGGCTTGTGCTTTGGTAAAATTAGGGACGTCGGCTGGATTTATCGGCTGTGTGGGGAAAGATGAAGCCGGCGACCAATTGGTGAAGCTGCTGGACGATGTGGGAGTGGACTGTACGGGGGTGCAGCGTCACGAGACTGCACCGACGCGCAAGGTTTATGTGGTGCGGTCCGAAACTGGCGATCGCAGTTTTGCGGGGTTTGGAAACCGCGATACTACGGAATTTGCCGACACCCACCTGCAAGCTGATGGATTGTCGGAAGAATTAATCGAAAATGCAGATTTTCTCGTTTTGGGAAGCTTAGAATTAGCCTTTCCCGACAGTCGCGATGCGATCGAGCGCGCTTTAAAATGGGCAGAACAATACGATGTTAAAATCGTCATGGATGTGAACCGGCGCGATATGTTTTGGCCCGATCCAGCGGAATCAAAACCTCTGATTGAAAACTTAATCAAGCGGATTGATTTCCTGAAAATCTCTGACGATGAAGCGGAATGGTTATTCGATACCACCGATGCGGGTGCGATTACGTATCGCCTGGGAAATGTTGAGGGGGTTTTAGTCACTGCAGGCGATAAAGGCTGTACCTATTGTCTGGGCGAAAATGAAGGGGTTTTGCCGGCATTTAATATGGAAGTGGTGGATACCACTGGTGCGGGGGATGGCTTTGTCGCTGGGTTTATCCATCAGTTATGCGAGTATGGAATTAATAGCTTGCGCGATGCGGGGGTCGCGAAAGGAGTGGCCCGCTATGCGAGTGCGGTGGGGGCGCTGACGACGACGAAACCCGGGGCGATCGCGGCACAACCGATTCCCACGGAGGTGGTGGCATTTTTGGCGTCTCATTAACCCGATTCTTTTTCTCTCGGTCTTGCTTGAGATAAATTGTTAGGGGCATTTCATTCCATGCCCCTGCAAAAAAGGCATTTGCAATTTGCCTAAAAGTTTATAAAATAAGAGAATATCGCGTTTTCTGGGTGGGTGAGGTAAGGATTTTTTATGCCTCCCGACTGCTGGGCGATTTGGGTAAAAACGCGCTATAAAAATTAGGAAAATTTATCACCTGAGTAAAGATGGCGACTGAAATCGAACGGAAATTTTTAGTCAAAAACGAATCGTGGCGATCGCTGGCAATTGGCACGGTTTATCGTCAAGGTTATATTGTAGCCAACGCGCAACAGTCGGTCCGGGTACGAATTATCGGTCAGGAAGCCTATCTGACGATAAAAGGCGCAACGGTGGGCCGCACTAGAGCGGAGTTTGAATACCCCATCCCCCTGGAAGATGCTCGACAAATGTTGGAGACGCTGTGTCAACCTCCGTTTATCGAAAAGAAAAGATATAAAGTTAACTGGGGAGAACTGGTGTGGGAAATTGATGAATTCGACGGCGACAATAAAGGGTTAATTGTGGCGGAAGTGGAACTGGTTGACGAAAATCAAGTTATCGAATTGCCGGAGTGGGTGGGGGAAGAAGTTTCCCACGATCCGAGATTTTATAATGTTAATTTAATCCATCATCCGTATTGTCGCTGGTCAGAGGCGGATAAGCAATGGGTCTGTCAGAAAGTGGCAAGTTCTGTACCCACAGGGAATTCGTAGGGGCGATCGCATCGCTTTCTCAAAAGCAGCGATCGCTACCACCGATGATGCCCGCTTTGTCGTAGAGTATCGAGATCGAGCTATAGCAAAAATTAGGGACATCACATGGACGTTCAAGAATTCCTACAGCGCTATGCGGCGGGAGAACGATTTTTTGAGGAAATCGACCTCAGCAACGCCGATTTACAACAACAGGATCTAACTCAAGCCAACCTGAATGGCGCAAACTTGAGCAATGTGGATCTGCGCGGTGCCACTTTGCGTCAGGTTTCCCTCGGTGAAGCCAATGTGCAAAACGCCAATCTCGAAGGTGCTAATTTAATCGAAGCTTCCCTCACCAGCATCAATCTCGAAGGTGCTAATTTAAAACATGCCAATCTCGATGGCGCTAATCTATTCTGCGCCAACCTCACCCGCGCCGATCTGCGCCATTGCGACTTGAAAATGGCTGACCTCACTGAAGCTAATCTGAGTGAAGCGAATCTGGAAGGCGCTAATCTGTGGGGCGCATACCTCACTGGAAGCATCAAGATAAATACGATTATGCCGCAACAGTCGAACCCTTAAGGCGGAAATAATTCCCTTGCGTAGGCTGGGCGACTCTGCCCACCTACTTTTTCACTTTGGGCTTTCTCTTGCGTCTCGGCTAAAATTGTGGAACCTACGGGGCGATTTTGATTGGTAATCCACTGAAGGCGATATAATCCCTGAAGCTGAATTCGACGGTGCAGGACAACCGCTATGCAATCAAAGCATTGCATAAACGCCCTGCCTCGCCCAT
>NZ_JAJENT010000318.1:0-9630 GCF_035615515.1 Phormidium sp. CCY1219 | reverse complement strand
TCGTAGGGCTTAGGCTGGTCAGCTACCTAAAGTCAGGGGCTAGAAGCCCCGTCTCTTTAGAGCGGGGTGCTGACTTGCCCTCGTGCTAACAATTCAATCTTGACAAATCAACCCTCTTGTTGTCAGTGTAGATATCCCCCCGATTTCGGCTGTGAAACTTCTACCTAGGGCTTTCCGCTGACCAGTGACCAATGACCAATGACTAATGACTAATGACTAATGACTAATGACCCCTTTCCCGAACTAAGAACGCTGCAGCTTCTACGTGAGCGGTTTGGGGGAAGAAATCGGCGGGTTGGACGCGAGTCAGATGATAGCTGCCGGTTTGGCAGAGGATTTTCAAATCTCGGGCGAGGGTGGCGCTTTTGCAACTGACGTAAACGATGCGCTGGGGTTGGAGTTCGAGGAGGGTATCGAGGACGGCGCGATCGCAGCCTTTGCGCGGCGGATCCAGGAGGGCGATGTCCGGTTTTTCTCCGGGGGCGAGTCCCCAGGTTTCCCACTGCGGCAGTAATTCTTCTACTTTTCCATCATAAAATGCCACATTTGTCAAGTCATTTAACCGGGCATTTTCGCGGGCTTGTTCTACTGCGGCGGGGTTGATTTCCAATCCGTATGCCTGTTTGACTCGTTTGGCGAGGGGCAAGGTCAAGGTGCCAATCCCGCAGTAGGCATCCACCAGGATTTCATTCCCCTGCAAGTCCAATTCGGCGATAATTTCGTGCAATAGCGCTTCGGCGGTTTCGGTATTCACCTGAAAGAAGGTGTCGGAGGCGAGGCGCAACTGCACGCCAGCAAATTCTTCGAGTAAAAACCCTTTGCCGGCAATACAGCGGGTGCGATCGCCTAAAATCCGATTGGTGCGGGTCGGATTGCAATTCAAACAGACCCCTACCAGTTGCGGATATCGCTGCAGCCATTCTCTCGCTACCGCCTCGATGCCCGGTAATTCCCAATCCGTCACCACCAGGGTGAGCAAAATTTCCCCGGTGCGGCGACCAATTTGCAGCGACAGGTGGCGCAGTTGTCCCTGATGGGTTTTTTCTCGATAAATGGGCCATCCGCGCTGCTGAATGTCTTGTTTGATTTCTGCCAGCAAGGGGTTTAAGTGCGGATCTTGCACCGGGCATTGATTTAAGTTCACCAGCTTGTGGCTGCTTTTTTGGTAGTAACCGGCTTGTACTTTGCCGGTGGGGGAGATGCCGAGGGGATAGGTGGCTTTGTTGCGATAGCCAAATGGTTCCCGGGCGCTGAGGACTGGATCCACGGGAGGGTCGGGAATGCCGCCAATGCGGGCGATCGCATGGGTGACTACATTCTGTTTGGCTTCCAGTTGCTTCTCGTAGGCGACGCTTTGCCACTGACAGCCGCCGCATTTATCGGCGACGATGCACTGGGGACGCACCCGGTGGGGAGAGGGGGCGAGCAGTTCGTGCAGTTTGGCGGTGGCGTAGGTGGGCTTGACGCGCACCAGTCGCGCGGCGATGCGATCGCCGGGTACGCTGTCGGGGATGAATACCACCCGCCCCTCCACTCGCCCCACACCATCTCCACTATCGCTTAAATCTTCTACCTTCAGTTCGATTAAATTTCCCTGTTGCCACCCCTGTCTCTCTCTGCGGGAGGCACTTTTTTCCATTTCGATCCCACTCACCGCACAAACCTCTCTTTATTGTGTACCCCTGACTCGCTAAACTACATTAGATGGATATCCCAACTTTTGCAAAACCATGAGTGTAGTTAGCCAAGTTATTCTCAAAGCCGATGACGAACTCCGTTATCCGACGAACGGAGAACTTAACACTATAACACAATTTTTTCAAACCGGCGAGCAGCGGGTGCGAATTGCCACCACTCTAGCCGAGAATGAGAAAAAAATTGTGGAGCAAGCCAGCAAGCAACTGTGGCAAAAGCGCCCGGATTTTATCTCTCCGGGTGGCAATGCTTACGGGCAGCGTCAGCGCGCTCAGTGCCTCCGCGATTTCGGCTGGTACTTGCGTCTGGCGACTTACGGGCTGCTCGCCGGCGACAAGGAACCGATTGAAAAAATCGGCATCATTGGCGCTCGGGAAATGTACAATGCGCTCAACGTTCCCCTTCCGGGAATGGCTGAGTCCATGCGCTGTCTCAAGGAAGCCTCTTTGGCATTACTCAGCGAAGATGATGCGGCTGAAGCGGCCCCTTACTTTGACTATATGGTTCAGGCAATGTCCTAAATTTGCCTAGACTGTTGCTGTTTGTCTGACTCGCAGCGGATAAGTTTGGGTGCCTTGGGTTCTTCTTGCTTATCCGCTACGAGTCTTAAAATTTTTCTAAAATTTCATATTAATCATTCGCAATACCCGAGAGAACACCCTGGCGAGTGAGTAATGTTACGCAGGGATGGTGAGGGGAGTCAAACCGTAGGGTGCGTGACCCCGCGCATCCCATCGGGGGTCAAATCCCGAAATCCGATGGCGGGGTCACGCACCGATTCGGGGGGGAGGCGGAGTCTATTAATTTCTAAATCTTGTTTCAAAAACGGTTTACAAACGGGCACAACTATGGTATATCGCCGTTAAATCTTTTGAGAGAAAGAGCGATCGCCTTTAGGACACAAACCGAACATAAACGCCCTATCGGGGAAACTACGGTAGTGGGATTTTCGCTTAACATAATTTAAAAATAAAAAAGCAATGGTATGGGAACTTAAAGGGCGATCGCTCAGTCGGGAAGGGTAACTTCTTGTCGTTAATTTTATAGTTGACGGAAAGGACAGCGATTGCCGATAATTTGGGTGAACGAATCTTCGGCGAGTCAAAGCAAAACATTGACCTTGCTTTTTTTTGGTGGATAAATCAAAAAAATTTCCGGAAATTTGATAAAAAAGTGGCTTATTTAGACGACAAGTCACTTGAGGGTTACAAATGACACGATCGCTGCGGTTAAATTCTCGTCTCGGGTTGAGGCGAGGATTGGAGGCGCGATCGTCATAATCAACAGTTTGCGGTGTATGAATAAGAGCTAAATTATGAACAAACTCACCTATCCAATTTTACTAACAACCCTAGCTTTAGTGAGTGTTTCGGGTATTACCTTATCCGGGGAAAGACCGTGGCGAGATAGCAGCAAAACACTGGCGCAACTAACCACGAGAACAGAAGCGATCGCCCAGCAGCGGATTCTATACGTGGATCCGAAGCGCGGGACCGATTCTGCGAGTGCTGGAACTCAAGCGGGCAATCCTTTGCGAACCATTACCGCCGCCATCGAGCGATCGCAACCCGGAACCGTAATTCAACTTGCCCCCGGACGATACAATGCTGGCGAAAACTTCCCCTTAAAACTCAAATCCGGCGTAGCGCTCAAAGGCGATGAATCCAACAAAGGCGAAAACGTAATTATCACCGGCGGCGACTCTCACTTAAGCCGAATTTGGGCTAGTCAAAATATTACTATATTAGCCGAAAATAACAGCCAAATTCTCGGCGTTACGGTAACAAATCCCAATCCGTTTGGCACGGGTATTTGGATTGAAAATGCCACAGTCACGGTTCAAAACAGTACCTTTATTAACAACAACAGAGAGGGAATTTTCGTTTCGGGAACGGCCAAACCCCTCATCGAAAGCAGTCAATTTATGTACAATGGCGGGAATGGAATTTCCGTGACTCGGGAAGCAAGGGGAGAGATTCGCGGGAATCTGTTTCAAGATACGGGATTTGGCCTTGCGATCGGGCATGATTCCGCGCCGGTGGTGGCACAAAATCAGATTCGACAAAATCGCGTGGGGGTGGTGGTGACGCAAGCGGCCCGTCCGGTTTTGCAGGGAAATACGATTGAAAATAACACCGATTATGGACTGGTGGCGATCGCCCAATCCGCCCCACAAATCGCCTCGAACAATACCTTTCGCGGGAACGAAAGAGAAAACCAATTAATTGCCCGATCGCCCCAAGGAATTCCGCCCACGCCGGAAGAACCCCAAAGCACAGACCGCGCCTATTTTACCTGCGAACCCTATGGAAGTAGCTACGCCACTGTCGCCCAACAGGGATATGCTTCTATTCCCCAAGCGATGATTGTTTGGAATAGTTATGAATTCGACGCGCCAGAAACCCGCTGTCAAGAAGTGACGGAAAAACTAAATCAAATGGTCTCTTCCTATGGCGGACAATTAGAAAATATGCTGTTTGCTACCGGCAGAGTCAATAACAATAAAGTGGTTTGCTTGGTGCGGGATTTGCAAGAAAGTTGTCAGCCTAGTAATATGTTGTTCAACTTAAGCGGATATAATGCTAGCAATCCGGCAGAAGTGTTGCGACGACTGGTGGCATTTAGCGTCCAAGGAAAGGGAAATCCGGTGCAAGAATTTGGCGAAGAAGCGATCGCACCTTTAGAAGCAGTAGCGCAAGGATTGCGCCCGGAATTGGGATTGTGGTTTGTCAATGCCAGCACTCGATAAGCACTGGGAATTGGCGGGCACCAGTTGTGGCATTGTCTGGTTGCCAGGGCGCGGGAATTCCTGCGCCCTTTTGCCTGGAAATAGGGGTCAATCGGGCTAAATATAGATTCGACGATAATCAATCGGAATTTCGCAACTTCTCGGGGGTTGGTTGCTCCATTCATATACTAAAATGCGGTAATATAACAGGAGGAAACCATGATTTTTTCAGATAGATTATCGGTCTGTCTGACGGGTGTAACTACAGCATTAGTCATCGTTTTACCCACAGCAGCAGAAGCGATCGCCTTGACTCAGGGAGAAATTAACGCCGTCGCCTCCCAGGTTTCGGTATTGATTAGTCCGAATTTAACCCAGCGCGGGGATTCCCTGATTATTGAAGGTGAAAAAACCGGCAGTGGGGTTTTGGTGGCGCGCAATGGGAATACCTATTACGTACTCACCGCTTTGCATGTTATCGCGAAAAAAGGCGGGGTTCACGCGATCGCCACTCCCGACGGAATGGTGCATTATGTGGATGCGCGGGCAAATAGCCCAGATATCATTCCCTTGGGGAACTTAACCGGGGAACTGGGACAGGCGATCGCCGGATTGGACTTGGCCCTGTTGCGATTTGAAAGCGATCGCCGCTATCCCGTGGCGCGCATCGCCTCTCAACCGGTGCAACCTGGGGAAACCATCTACGTCAGCGGGTGGCCCAATCCCGAGGATTTGCGCCAAAGAACCCGCGATCGCCTTCTCGCCGAAGGGGCGATCGCGCAAATCGTCAGTCCTCCCTCTCCCGACGGCAATTATAGCTTGTTATATACAAGCGATACCCAAAGCGGCATGAGCGGCGGTCCGATTTTCAACGCCAATGGCGAATTAATCGGCATTCACGGGCGGGGACGCGGCGCGGAAAACAACTGCAGCGACGACCCGCAATTAAACGCTAACCATAGCTGCGGCATGAAAATTATCGACTTTCTCGCACAAGCGCAGGTCAATAGTCTCGGATTGTCCTTTAGAAATGGTATCGATTACGCCACCATTCAAGAAGGATTGAGCGATCGCGCCGCCACCGATCGCATCCAGTCCAATCCGCAACCCCCCGCGCCCTCACCTGCGCCCTCACCTGCGCCCTCACCCGCCCCCTCACCCGCCCCCTCACCCTCTACCTCGGTACTCGCCACCGCCGAGACGATATACTATATCAACCCCCAAACCGGCACCAACGCCGCCACCGCCGGCAAAACTCCAGAAAACCCCTTTCGCAGCATTTCTTATGCCATCCAAGGTGCGAGACCCGGAACCGTCATTTACCTCGCCCCGGGAGAATACAGCTTGCGAGAAACCTTCCCGATTAAACTCAATCCCGGCGTCATTTTAATCGGCGACGAAACTACCCAAGGACAAGGCATTGTGATTCGCGGCGGCGGGTTTGCTTCCACCCGCACTGCAGCGCGACAAAATTATACCATTTTGGCCGGCCCGGAGAGTCAAATTTTAGGCGTAACGATTACCAATCCCGAAAAAGATGGCACCGGCATTTGGGTAGAAGATTCCACCACTACCACGATTCGCAATAATACCTTTCGCGACAATACTCGCGAAGGCATTGCAATCGGCGGGTATGCTTCTCCAATTATCGAAAAAAACTTGTTTGAAAATCCTTCAGGCAATGGTATTTCTGCAACGCAAAATGCCACCGGCGAAATTCGCGGGAATGACTTTCACAATAGCCGAATTGGATTGGCGATCGCCGGCGATGCTGCCCCCAATATCCAAGATAATCACATTCGTGCCAATCGCACTGGCGTAATCGTCACTGAATCCGCGACGCCAAACTTGCAGGGAAATATTATCGAAAATAACCGCAATTATGGTATCTTGACAATGGCAGCAGCGCAACCTACTGTGGCGGCAAATAACGTATTTCGCGACAATATTATCAGCGATCGCCTGATAGCGCGCACCCAAAATTGGGGACTGGCAAATTCCGGCATTCAAGGAAATTCTACTCGGTTTGGTTGTTTGGAATACGATGGGGGTTTGGCCACCTTTGCCCAAATAGGCAATACCTCAATTCCGCAACCGATTATTAATTGGAACAATACCGAATTTGAATCCGCATTGAACCGCTGTAAATTGGTGACGCCCAGCTTAAATCGCATCCTCACTTTACATGGCGGCGGCCTGTCCGCAATGACGATCGCTACCGGACGACTTAACAATAACAATGCTTTGTGCTTGTTAAACGATAACCAAGGCATTTGTAGCGAGGATAATGTGCTATTTTATCTCACTGATTCCGAACAGCGCAACCCTGCCGAAGTGCTAGCCAGTTTGGTACAATTTAACGCCGTAGAAGGACGGGGCAATCCCCTGCAAGAAGTGAGCAACGGCGCGATCGCTCCCTTAAGCTTTTTCGCCGATCGCTTGCAACCCGAACCGGGATTGTGGTTTGCGGATTAGTTATTGGTTATTTGTCATTTGTCATTTGTCCTTGGTTATTGGTTGGGGGTTGTTGGTTGGGGGTTGTTGGTTGGAAAAAGGCCCTGCAGCGGATCGGGGTGTAAGCTCACAGAACGAAACCCGCCTACAGGGGCTATTTTGGCCAATCTACCAGCTTTTTATGCCAGGATTGGGGATAGCAAATGACAAATGACAAATGACCATTGACCATTGACCAATGACAAATGACCATTGACAAATGACAAATGACCATTAATAGTCCGATCGCTGGTACCATAAAAATCTAAGGTCCAACAACCACTCCCAAACGCCTATGGTACCGCTTACGGACATCCGCTTGCCCAACCAACGGTGGAAAATTTATCCGCAACAGCCACAAGAGGCATCGGAATTGGCGCAAACGACAGATTTGCCGCCGATTTTGGCGCAAGTGCTGCTGAATCGCGGCATCGATACGCCGGAGTTGGCGCGGGGATTTTTAGATCCCGATTCCCTGACCATGCCTTCGCCGATGGAGGACTTTCCCCAGTTGTCGGAAAGTGTGAAACTGCTGGAGAATGCGATCGCGGCGGGGGAAAAAATTGCCATCTGTGGAGACTACGATGCGGATGGGATGACCAGTACGGCGCTGCTGATGCGGGCGCTGCGGGCGTTGGGGGGGAATGTGGACTATGCGATTCCCAGTCGGATGCAGGAAGGATATGGCATCAACGAGCGAATCGTGCGAGAATTCCACGCAGAAGGGGTCAAAATTATTTTAACCGTGGATAACGGGATTGCGGCACATAAACCCCTGGCCCTGGCGAAAGCGTTGGGGGTGAAGGTCATCGTCACGGACCACCACGAAGTGCCCGAAACCCTCCCGCCGGCGAGTGCGATTTTAAATCCGAAACTGATTCGGGAGGATTCCCCCTATCGTGGGGTGGCGGGGGTAGGGGTGGCCTATATTTTGGCGGTGTCTCTGGCGCAACAGTTATGCAAGGCGAAAGCGCTGATTAAACCCTTGCGCGAATTGCTCACCCTGGGCACGATCGCCGATTTAGCGCCTCTGACGGGCATCAATCGCCGCTGGGTGAAACGGGGGTTGCGCCAGTTACCGGATTCGCAACTAACTGGGGTACAGGCGTTAATTCAGGTGTCTCGGGCCAGCAGCAGCGGTTCCGGTGGGGGAAAGGCGATGAAACCGGACGAAATCGGGTTTCGCCTCGGACCGCGCATTAATGCGGTGGGGCGAATTGGCGATCCGCAGGTGGTTATCGAATTGCTGACTACGGAGGATGCGGGGATTGCGTTGGAACGGGCCATGCAATGCGAACAAATCAATCAACAGCGCAAGCAGATGTGCGAGGATATCGAGGCGGAGGCGATCGCCTGGGTGGAAGACCGCCAGATCGATTTACAGTGCGATCGCGTGTTGGTGGTAGTCAACCCAGACTGGCATCATGGGGTAATCGGTATCGTCGCCTCTCGTCTGGTGGAACGATACGGGGTACCGGTATTTATCGGCACTTATGAAGATGACGCGGGCCAGCACATTCGCGGATCGGCGCGGGGAATTCCGGAGTTTCACGTGTTTGAGGCGTTGCAATTTTGCGATGATTTGCTGGGGAAATATGGCGGACATCGCGCCGCCGGCGGATTTTCCCTGAGTGGGAGCAATTTGCAGGCATTTCGCGATCGCCTGCGGGAATTTGCCAATCGCTGTTTGCAGGTGCATCACCTAAAACCCCTCGTGGAAATCGATGCCCTCGCCCCGTTCGATCGCCTGGATTTGCAGTTGTATCGCGACATCGACCTGCTGCATCCCTGCGGTATCGAAAACCCACCCCCGGTATTTTGGACGCCGAATGTGGAAGTGGTGGAACAGCGGATTGTGGGAAAAGGCCATTTGAAACTCACCTTCGCCGCCCCCAGCGAATCCGGTCCGCGTCGCCTGCGGGCGATCGCTTGGCGCTGGGGCGAGTATTTTCCCCTCCCGCCTCGGGTGGATGTGGCCTATAAGTTGCGGGAAAATACCTGGAAGGACCGCACTACCCTGGAATTGGAAGTGGTGGGTCTGCGTCCCCCTAGCGGCGAAAGTGCGGACTCTCCCACCGCCCCGATGCCTCGGGAAACTCTTCCCCAGATGCCCACACCCCCTGCAGTCTCTCTGTGGATACCGCCCTCTCCCCCTGTCACCGCCCAACCGGAATGGTTGTCCGGGATTATTCCCCTGGAAACCTTGGTGAGTCAGTTGCAAGGGCGGGTGTTGCTTTATGGCGGGTCGCAACCTGAGCTAGAAGTGCCCGCCAATTGCGAACTCGAATCGGGGATTCCCCGCCAACCCTGCGATACCTTTGTGCTGTGGACTCTCCCCCCCTCGGGCACCCACATGCAATGGTTGCTGGCTAAAGGTGCCCCACGTCAAGTGTATGTCTACCATCAGTTACCGCCATTACCTACCCCCAGTAAATTGCGATCGCACCTGCAACGGGCGATCGAGCAAACTGGGGATAAACCGCTCAATCTGCTCAAACTCGGTCAGGAATTATGGGTCGCGCCCAGTACCCTGCTGGCCGCATTGCGCGAATTTGGCTATCCTTGCCCCCAGTTTCCCTCCACCCAATCCCTCGATCGCGAATTGGAACGTCTTTATCGCTGGTATGCCTGCTCTGCAGCGCAATTAGCCAAAATTAATTGGGCAATGCCCTTTCATTAATTGAATTGGGGGGAATTTTCTCTCTCCCCTTGCC
>NZ_JAJENT010000317.1:0-17442 GCF_035615515.1 Phormidium sp. CCY1219 | reverse complement strand
ACCCAGATCTCAAAGGTCTCGGCCCAGAAGCCCGCGCCGTACCGCCTAAGCGGTCGGCGTCGGGAGTACGTCACAATCTGGTCGCTTTATTATGGGGCCAGATGTTAAGCTGTTCGAGCAAGAAATTGCAGAGTATTTGAACGTCAAACACGCGATCGGGGTTAATTCTGGCACGGATGCTCTCGTGATTGGTTTGAGAGCAGCAGGAATTGGGTCAGGGGATGAGGTGATTACCACTCCCTTTTCTTTTTTCGCCACGGCTGAATCGATTAGCAATGTGGGGGCAAAGCCTGTTTTTGCGGATATTGACCCCAGAAGTTTCAATATTGACCCCAAGGAGATTAAAGCTAAAATTACCCCTCGCACTAAGGCCATTATGCCCGTTCACCTCTATGGGCAACCCGCAGCAATGGCGCAAATTATGGACATTGCCCAAGAGCATGGTTTAAAGACGATCGAAGACTGCGCTCAATCTTTTGGGGCAAGATATTGGGGAACTTGTTCCTCTTGTGATGGTCATTGTCAGGAAACCACGCGGGAGTCACTGCGGGGGAAATTTACGGGGACTATTGGAGATGTGGGCGCTTATTCCTTCTTCCCGTCCAAAAACTTAGGCGCTTATGGGGATGGGGGTATGGTTGTCACCAATGATGACCAAGTGGCAGAAGTAGCGCGGATGTTGCGGGTGCATGGGGCGAAGAAGAAGTATCACAATGAAGTTTTGGGGTATAATTCTCGCTTGGATACGTTGCAAGCGGCGATTTTGCGGGTGAAGTTGCCTTATCTGGAACAGTGGAATGAGGGTAGACGCAGAGTGGCTAAAACTTACAATGAGTTATTGGCGGATGTGACGGGGATAATTACTCCAGAGTTGGCGGATGGTCATGTGTTTCACCAGTACACGATTCGGGTGTTGGAGGGGAAACGCGAGAAGGTGAAGGAGTATTTGGGTGAGCAGGGGATTGGATCGATGATTTATTATCCTGTGCCGCAAGACCAGTTGCCTGTTTATCAGGGACAGTATCCGAAAATGCCAGTGAGCGATTTGTTGGGGACTGAGGTGTTGAGTTTACCAATTTGGCCTGAAATGGCATCAGAAAACATGGCAGTGGTTGTTAATGTGGTGAGTGGAGTTATTGGGTAATTCAACGATAAAATTTGAAGCCTTAAATCAGGAGGTTTACAGGATGGCAACACCATTAGAACAAGTCTGCTCAACCTTATATGACACTGATTATAATCTTTGGGTGTTGGAAACCGTTAAACAATTGGAGAAGCGCGACTTTGATTCTGTTGACTGGCAGAACTTAATTGAAGAGGTATCTGACTTGAGTCGGCGGCAAAAAAAGAGCCTGAAAAGTTTATTAAGGAATTTGTGGGAACATTTACTGAAATTAACCTACTGGGAATCTGAGGTCGAGAGAAATCAATTTCATTGGCAAGGTGAAATTAGGAATTTTCGCAAGCAAATTCAAGATGAATTGGCAGATAGCCCTAGTCTCAAGAATTATTTGCAGGAAATTCACGGGGAATGCTATCAAGATGCCAGAGAGATTGTCAGCGATAAGTCGCAACTTCCTTTAAGTTGCTTTCCAGAAACACTGGCGGTTACTCTAGAACAAGTTTTAGATGAAAATTGGTTTCCATAATTGGAGACTATGGGCGAGTTTATCCATTAGAATAACTTGGGTAAATCAAAATGTTGAATGTTGAAATCCTGGGAAGGTGGAGAGGAGAAAATTGTCAGAAAAACTCTTGACAAACCTTATGTTTAGAGAAGGTAAAAAATTAAATTGCATAATTTCTGATTAGATGCGTATTTATCTTGATATGTGCTGTTTTAATCGTCCTTATGACGATCAAAACCAAAACAGAATTCGTCTGGAAACGGAAGCAAAGCTGATTCTGCAAAGGAAAATTCGGGACGGGGAATGCACATTAGTTTGGTCGTCAATACTCGACTTCGAGTGTTCTAAAAACCCATTTCCAGAGCGCCAAATTGCCATAATGCAGTGGCGAACTATAGCAGGGAAAATTATCTTGGCTGATGAGCAGGTTAGGGAGATGGCTTCAAATTTCATTAAGATTGGGATGGGTAACTATGATGCTTTGCACTTGGCATCAGCAATTTATGGCCAAGCTAATTTATTTGTTTCAACAGATGACCGCTTGCTGAAAAAAATGCGATCGCTCAACAATATTTCAGGAATGTTGCCTGGAGAAGCATTCTTCTTTTGTGGAGAAATGGTATGAAAACTGATTCAGAAATTCGTCTTGAAGGAATGCAAGCCTTGATTAGTACCCTGGGACTTGTGGAAGCAGAGCGCTTTATCCTAGTGATGACACGCGATCGCTTTGATTACACCCAATGGCGGCAAGAGGGTTTGCCGAAAATTAGTCTGAAGGAATTAGCTGATGCAGCAGATGCTTTGGCTCACCAGTTGAATAATTCCCATCAAGGGCAGTGAAAAGTGAAAAGTGAAAAGTGAAAAGGTCAGGCTGACCAATGACCCATGACCCATGAGATTACTAAAACCGTACAATGCAAAATATTCAGTTAAAAACTACAATCGCAGAAGATGGCATTTTAAGAGTGCAGATGCCAGCGGAAGTAAAGAACACCGAATTAGAAGTCTTAGTGGTGTTTCAGCCTACTATGACTGCAAAGGAAGAGAAAACAGCCAGACACCAAGGATGGCCACCAGGATTTTTTGAGAGAACTTGGGGCAGTTGTGAAGAGGAACCCATAACTATTGATGAATCTGGAGTTTCTCCCCAGTGAAAAGTTAAAAGTGAAAAGTTATGAAGGAGAGTCCACTAAAAGATAAAAGCTATGCTTTTGCAATTAGGATTGTTCGTTTATCCCAATACCTGCAAAACCATAAAAAGGAATTTATTTTGAGCAAACAACTTCTAAGAAGCGGCACGGCGATAGGAGCATTAATTCGCGAGTCCGAATTTGCACAAAGCAAAGCTGACTTTATCAGCAAAATGAGCATCTCCCTCAAGGAGGCTAACGAAACAGCGTATTGGCTCTCCTTACTGAAAGATCCGGGCTATATAAACGAAAAAATGTTTCAAAGCATACAACCTGACTGTCAAGAACTCATCGCCATGCTAGTTTCAACTGTCAAAACCTCCAAACAACCCCATTAAACCATTTTTATCTACTTTTCACTTTTCACTTTTCACTTTTCACTTTTCTCAAGCGATCGCCTATCATTCGTTATTCGTTATTCGTTATTTGAAATAATTCTCTCAAATGACTCTTGCCTTTTTCCTCTTTCCTCATTATGGTCAACCACAAGGAAACCTGATTATGACATCATCTCTCTATGACACTGACTATAACCACTGGATCCAAGATACAATCCAGCAAATTCAATCTCGTAACTTCGATCGCATAGATTGGGAGAACTTAATTGAAGAATTAGAAAGCATGGGGAAAAATGACAAACGTGCCCTGATGAGTCTTTTAACCCGTCTTCTGGAACATTTACTCAAATTATCGTACTCTTGATGCGGAAAAACCAAGATCCGGCAATCATTGGGCTGCGGAAATCGTCAATTTTCGTGCTCAAATTTACAATCGCCTTGAAGATAGTCCTAGCCTGCGTCCGCAACTGGAAACTTTCTATGAGAAAGCCCATCCGATCTCCATAAAATCCGTTTCTAAGTTGTTTTCACTGCCCCCAGATGCTCGGATTAACCTCTGGCAAGCTTTAGATGAAGATTGGTTTCCCAATGACAATCCCACAGATTAAAGTCATGGTCATGCCAATCATCTGTTTACTCTTCGTATGGTAAGCGATCGCCCATCTTAACCCAAGGGCGATCGCCTCCCGCAAGCTTACTCGATCGCCCTAGGTATAAAACAATAGAGGCGATCGCCTTCCCTGTAGGGAAACGGCATTGCCGTGTCCGCTCCCTCCAAATAGGGATTAACAGCCATTGCCCGTACCAACGGTTAATCAATCGCTACTTCTATGCTTGGATTACTAAACTTGGATGATTAAAATTGTGAAATCCTTCCTTGCTGTCATTCCCGCGTAGGCGGGAATCCAGTCAAAGTGTATGCTTCGTATGAGAATTGTTATATTCACCATCAACCAACCAACTGAAGGAGTTAGAGCATTGCAGGTTTGGTGGCGATCGCCTTCCCTGTAGGGAAACGGCATTGCCGTGTCTGCTCTATCGGAAATTTCCGCTAACCAGGAACTTTTCCAGAAAATCACTGTCCTTTTACGAGACAAGGTACATTAGCGCGATCGACCCACTTGTTCTTCGTGTAATAATTTTAGGCAGATAACCAAAAGTCAGACTAATCGATGAAATTCTTCAAAAAGTTACTGTATTTATTCACAACTAGAGAGCGGTGGCAAATCGCAGGGCTTTTTATTCTGATTTTGATTGGGGCTGGCTTTGAGACTTTGGGAGTGGGCTTAGTGCTTCCCTTTATTTCTCTGCTGGAAAATCCGCAACGAGTTCAAGAAGCGGGACTGTTGCGATCGGTTTATCAGGCAGTTGGGGAACCCTCAACTCGTCAGTTCTTAATCTGGGCTGGTTTAGGATTGATCGGGATTTATTTAATTAAAAATGCTTATTTAACGGGACTAACTTATTTACAGTGCCGTTTTATTTGTAATAAGCAAGTCGAATTATGCGCTCGACTCTTTCACGCCTACCTCTACAGCCCATATACATTTCACTTACAGCGCAATAGCGCTGAATTAATTCAGAAGATCAATTCTGAAGCATTTATGGTTGGTAGTATTTTAAGCACTGGCATCTTGGCTCTTACGGAAATTACAATCCTCACTGCCATTGCTTTATTGTTATTACTTATCGAACCAGTGACTTTTTTGATGGCAGCTGGAGTCCTTACTGTAGCAACGGTTAGTTTCTATCGCCTGGTTCGCATTAAATTAAGTCAGCTCGGCAAGGCTAGGCAATATCACCAAGGTCAGGTGATTCAGATGATTAATCAAGGTTTGGCAGGAGTCAAAGAAACAAAAATTTTAGGACGGGAGAAATTGTTCTTGGAGGCTTATAACACTCACAATATTGCCGCCAATCGTACTTTACAATATTTTCAAATTGTTAATCAGCTACCTAGATTTTTTATTGAGACTATAGCTGTAGTTGCATTAATGCTGATTTTTGTGTCAGTTTTGGCTCAGGGTCGAGAATTAAGTGCTGTACTTCCTACGCTCTCTTTATTCGCGGCAGCAGCTTTTCGGTTAATGCCCTCGATTAATAGAATTTTGAATTCAGTAACAACTATACGTTTTAGTTCTTATTCGGTTCATGTAATTTACCACGATTTTAAAGAACTAAAACCGCTGCTAGAACATCCCAAAGTAGCGAATTACAGCAAACTAACTAACACCAACCCAGTTTGGGAAACGGCGATCGCCTTACGGAATGTGTTCTATCAGTACCCAGGTGCTAGTGATGCTTCACTTCGAGGCATTTCTCTGACAATTCCCAGAGGAACATCAGTGGGCTTTGTCGGGTCTTCGGGTGCTGGTAAAACCACTATTGTGGATGTGATTCTGGGGCTATTGCCACCCACTGAGGGGCAAGTTTTAGTCGATGGTCGGGATATTTATGATGATTTATCCGCTTGGCAGAGGTCGATCGGTTATATTCCTCAAAGCATTTATTTGTGCGATGATACCCTGAGAAATAATATTGCCTTTGGGATTCCCGCAGATGAGATTAATGAAGATTGGATTGAGTCTGCGATTGAGTCAGCCCAATTGACTGAGTTAGTTAAAAGCTGGCCTCAAGGTTTGGATACTTTAGTGGGTGAACGAGGGGTGCGGCTGTCAGGGGGGCAACGGCAGCGGGTGGGGATTGCCAGAGCGTTGTATCATAATCCAGAGGTTTTGGTGATGGATGAGGCAACGGCAGCTTTGGATAATCAAACTGAGGCTGGGGTGATGGAAGCAGTGGAGAAGTTGAGTGGAGAAAAAACTCTGATTATGATTGCTCACCGTTTGAGTACCGTGAAAAACTGCGATCGCCTCTATTTTATGAATCAGGGAAAAATTGTAGATGCAGGTACTTATGATGAACTCTGTCAGAGCAATCAGGAATTTCAAAAGATGGCTCAAGTGGTTCCGGCAAGAACAAACTGATGTTAACTATGTTTAAAGCAGCCAAAGCGATGGAAGGCAAGCGAGCACTATTTCTAGACCGCGATGGGGTAATTAATCTCGATCGTGACTATGTTTCTCGTCCCGATCGAATTTCCTTTGTAGATGGTATTTTCGATTTGTGCCGTCATGCCCACTCCCTCGGCTATTTAATCTTTGTCGTGACTAACCAGTCCGGTATTGGCCGGGGGTATTATACGGAGGAGACTTTTCATCATCTAATGGATTGGATGGGAGAAGTGTTTCGAGATCGGGGATGCCCGATCGCACGGGTTTATTTTTGTCCTTATCATCCCACTGCTGGGGTAGGCCAGTACCGGCGAGAGTCAAGCTTGCGCAAACCAAAACCAGGGATGATTCTAGCTGCTAAGGAAGATTTTAACTTGGATCTTAGCAGTTCTATACTCGTAGGCGATCGCCACCGGGACATTGAGGCCGGTCAAGCAGCAGGAGTGAGATGTAATCTCCTTTATGCACAAGAACCCTTATCTAATTGTGCAGTTGTTCCCACAGCCATTGTCACCACCCTATCTCAGGTTCAGCTTTATCTGAATCTTTGCTCTAATTTAGTTAGTTGAGAATCGATGAATTGGAAAAGATTGCATAATTTTTTTTATATGTTACGTTAGCTGAAAACAAAGTCTCTGATTGTGTCAGCGATATTAACCTGGCCGGTTTGTTAAACCTTTATATTAAGTGAACTTATAGAACAGTGGAACAATGGAAAGCCATATCCGAAGCTATGCGACAAAACTACAGCAAGCCTTAGAACTGGATACAATGAAACTCATTGAGCAGTTGGGCTTGGCTTTATTGTCCGCCTGGAAGAACAAAAAAAATGTATATTTATGTGGAAATGGAGGAAGTGCGGGAAATGCCATTCATTTGGCGAATGACTTGATTTATGGGGCAGGAATGAAAGTAGGTGGGGGAATCCGTGCAGAAGCCTTAAGTGCGAATCCTGCGGTTTTAACTTGTTTGGGGAATGATTTAGGCTATGATGAAATTTATGCTCAACAGCTAAGAGTCAAAGCAAGTCCTGGTGATATATTGATTGCTTTATCGGGCAGTGGCAATTCACCCAATATTGTGCAAGCTTTGAAAGTGAGTAATGAAATTGGCATGAAAACCTTTGCTATTTTAGGTTATTCTGGAGGAATATGTAAAGAGTTGGCTCAAGTGCCACTTCATTTTCCAGTAGATGATATGCAAATTGCTGAAGACTTACAGTTAATTGTCGGTCATATCTGTATGCAGTGGTTATGTGAAGAAACCGCGAAAGAAGTTAAGCCAATGGCTGTTAAGTAAAGAAGGAGAAGGGAATGCGATCGCTTGTAACAGGAGGATCCGGGTTTATTGGCAGTCACGTTGTTGATGCTCTATTAGCTCTAAACCATGAAATTATTGTTTTAGATGACTTCAGTACGGGTCGTCCTGAAAATTTGGCTCATGTCAAAGGCAAAATAGAGTTAGTAGAATGCGATATTTCTAATCCCGGTTCTTGGATTGAACAGTTTAAAAATATTGATTGGGTTTTTCACTTAGCGGCTTTAGCAGATATTGTTCCGAGTATTCAAAAGCCAGAAGCTTATTTTCGCTCTAATGTTGATGGAACATTTAATGTCTTGCAAGCAAGTGTTGCCTCTGGAGTTAAGCGGTTTATCTACGCTGCTTCTTCGTCTTGTTATGGCATCCCTGATACCTATCCGACACCAGAAACCTCCCCAATTCGACCTCAGTATCCCTATGCTTTAACCAAGCGATTAGGTGAAGACTTAACGATGCACTGGGCTCAAGTGTATAAACTTCCCGCGCTATCTTTACGCTTTTTTAATGTTTATGGCACTCGTTCTCGAACTTCAGGCACCTATGGGGCAGTATTTGGCGTATTTTTGGCTCAAAAATTAAACGATAGACCCTTTACAATTGTGGGAGATGGTAAGCAAACTAGAGATTTTACCTATGTAACCGATGTGGCAGCAGCAATGTTAGCGGCAGCTAAGAGCGATCGGGTTGGTGAAATATATAATGTCGGTAGCGGACAAACGGTTTCGGTAAATCGTTTAGTCGAGCTTCTAGGTGGTGAAAAAACTTACATTCCCAAACGCCCAGGAGAACCAGACTGTACCTTTGCCGATATCACTAAAATTGGTAAGGAATTAGGCTGGTCGCCTAAAGTTGCCATTGAAGAGGGAGTCGCTAAAATTATAGAGAATATTGACTATTGGCGAAATGCTCCCGTATGGACGCCAGAAAATATTGCAACAGCAACCAAAGATTGGTTTAAATACTTATCATAGGAGTCGTGGAAAAATTAGGAGGTGTAAACAATGACAGACGATATCGAACAAATCTATATTACTGGTGGGGCTGGATATGTTGGCTCTAGGTTAGTCCCACGTTTGCTAGAAGAAGGTTATCGGGTTACGGTTTTAGATTTGATGATTTATGGGGAAGAAGTCTTACCCTCCGATCCTCAACTGAAAACAATTAAGGGAGATATTCGCGATCGAAGTCTTTTGCAAGAGACAATACCAGGCCATGATGCGGTGATTCATCTTGCCTGTATTTCTAACGATCCCAGTTTTGAACTCAACCCAGACTTGGGTAAATCCATTAATTTAGACGCATTTGAGCCTTTAGTTGAAATTAGCAAGCAAGCTGGAGTAAAACGATTTATTTATGCTTCATCATCATCAGTTTACGGGATAAAAGAAGAACCGGATGTCCATGAAGAAATGTCTCTAGAGCCATTGACAGATTACTCTAGATTTAAAGCTGATTGTGAGAAAATCTTGGCTCAATATCAATCACCAGAATTTACCACGGTCACGATTCGTCCTGCAACGGTATGCGGTTATTCTCCTCGCCAACGGTTAGATGTGGTGGTGAATATTCTGTCTAATCTAGCTTTTCATAAACGAGAAATTAGTGTGTTTGGAGGCTCCCAGCTACGTCCTAATATCCATATTGAGGATATGGTGGAAAGCTATTTGGTTTTATTAAAGGCACCAAAGGAAAAAATTGCCGGAGAAATTTTTAATGCGGGTTATGAAAATCAATCCGTGCTAAAGTTAGCTGAAACAGTGCAGGAAGTGATGGGTGAAGATGTCAAGTTAGTTACTACACCCACAAATGATAATCGTTCTTATCATATCTCTTCTAAGAAAATTGCTGAGAAGCTGGGCTTTGTCCCCAAGCACACAATCCGTGAGGCTGCTGAAGATATGAAGCAGGCTTTTGAGGCGGGGTTGCTTCCCAATTCCCTGACAGATGAGCGATATTTTAATATCAAACGTATGCAAAATTTAAAGCTAAAGTAAAGCTTACTTAATGAATTATGTTTCGGATAGGAATTGACTTTGATAATACAATAGCTTGCTACGATCGCCTATTTCCAAAAGTTGCGACTGAATTAGGTCTGATTGCAGATGAAAAATATTCATCTAAAAATAATGTTAAACAACATCTCTTAACACAAGAAGCTGGCGATTTAACTTGGCAAAAGTTACAAGGTAAAGTCTATGGAAAATATATGCTTAAAGCTGATATATTTCATGGATTCTATGAATTTTTATGCTTGAGTAAGCTGCGCGGAGTTAATCTATTCATTGTCAGTCACAAATCAGAATTTGGTCATTTTGACGAAGAAAAATTTTCCCTGAGAAAACAAGCCTTGAAGTGGCTACAAAAACAAGAAATATTGGGGTGCGATAAATGGTCTATAACCGAGAGCAATATATTTTTTGAATCTACTAGAAAAGATAAAATTGATCGAATAAAGTCGCTTCAATGCACTCATTTTATCGATGACTTACCAATAGTTTTAACAGATTCAGGTTTTCCTAATATCCAAAAGCTATGGTTTAATCCATCTGCTCGCTCATTGACAGAGCAATCCATAAATGAATTTCAATCTTGGCGACAAATAACGAACTATTTATATAATTCTTGGACAGACAAAGATATAGTTCAATTATCTCAACATAAATTTCCCGATCTAAATGTACAACAAGCTTTGATTCAAAAAGGGCAAGGGAATAGTAAAATTTATAAATTACTGAGCGATCGCAAAAAATACATACTCAAGATATACCCCGATCGCCAACGAGACCCCCGTCCACGCTTAGAAACAGAATCACTAGCTTATCAAAAGTTATTTAGCCAACAATACCCTGTTCCTGAATGTATTATTGTCGATAATCGTTTGGGCTGGGGAATTTATAGTTGGATTGATGGTCAAATTATAGAGCAAGTAGATCGAGTATTTTTGAAAAATGTATTTGATTTTGTCCGCCGCTTATTCAAAGATAGCCGCTCAAACGTAGAAAACTTGAGTCACGTATTTAGTCAAGCGTCAGAAGCCTGCATTTCGGGACGCGAACTAATTCGCCAGATCGAAGCTCGAAGGAAAAAATTAGCAGTTGTTGACTCGAACAGACTACAAACTTTTTTAACTGAGCATTTCGATCCTTACTTCCAACCTTTATCAACAAAAGTTAAAAGTAAACATTTTTTTGAAGAACCATTACCCCAACCACTACAAATTCTTAGTCCTGCCGATTTTGGCAGTCATAATGCAATAAAAATTCAAGAAAAGCAATTTATCTTTTTGGACTTTGAGTATTTTGGTTGGGACGATCCGGTTAAATTAGTGTCAGATTTATACTGGCATCCGGCGATGAATCTATCTCAAAACGTTAAAAATGAATGGCTAGACTTTGCAAAAAATCTCTTTATTGATGATGATGATTTTCAGGAAAGGTTAGATGCCTATTTACCATTGTATGGTTTGCGGTGGTGCTTAATTTTGCTCAATGAATTCCGTACAGATAAGCTTCAGCATAGGCTTCATGCTCAAGGTTATTCATCAGAGTCTAAAGGTGTCCAAGACATCGCTAAACTTCAACAGAGACAGCTAAATAAAGCGAAAAAATTGTTAACAATGATTCAGGAGATGCCTTCTTAAAAATGGACGATCGCTCAAAATATCTAAGAAAATTAATTGTTGATGCTCTAGTAGGCGGAGGACGTGGCCACCTTGGCTCCTCAATGTCAATGGTTGAAATACTCCGCACGCTCTATGACTCATTTCTTAACTATCGCCCCACAGATCCCTCCTGGAACGATCGCGATCGCCTAATCCTGAGTAAAGGTCATGGTTGTTTAGCGTTGTATGCCGTACTAGCAGACAAAGGCTTCTTTCCCCAAGAAGAATTAATCACCTTTTGTCAGCCCACCTCCCGTTTAGGCGGCCACCCCGAAAAAGGCAAACTTCCAGGTATAGAAGCTTCCACAGGTGCTTTAGGACATGGTTTACCGATGGGAGTCGGAATGGCTCTTGCGGCTAAAATTCGCAAGCAATCTCATCGTGTGGTGGTTATCACAGGCGATGGAGAAATTAACGAAGGTTCTATTTGGGAATCGGCTATGTCAGCCGCAAAGCATGAGCTGTCCAACTTAACGGTTTTTGTCGATTACAACAAACTACAATCCTACGGACCAACACGAGAAGTTTTAGATTTAGAACCCCTTAGCGATAAATGGCGTAGTTTTGGGTTTGCAGTGGAAGAAATTGATGGTCATAACGTGCAAGCACTGGAACAATTGATGCAACGCCTACCTCTGAATCATCAAAAACCCACTGCTATTATTTGCCATACGATTAAAGGGAAAGGGTTTCCTTTTGCAGAAGGTCAAGCGAAATGGCATCATAAATCTCGTCTCCAAGATGAAGAGATTTCTGCCATGTACGATTGTTTACGGTAACTGAGATTAAATTGTAATGCGTAAAGATGCTTTAGATTACGTTTATAAGTTGGCTCAAGTAGATGAGCGAGTCGTATTTATTGGCTCTGACTTGGGACCTGGAACTCTAGATGCCATGAAACAAGAAATCCCCGATCGCTTTTTCATGGAAGGGGTCAGCGAGCAACATATTATCGGCATGGCTGCCGGATTAGCAATGGAAGGTTTTATTCCTTTTGTGAATACTATTGCCACCTTTTTAACCCGTCGTTGTTACGAACAGGTGGCTTTAGACTTATGCCTTCAAAACTTGCCAGTACGACTGATTGCTAATGGCGGTGGTGTGGTATATGCCCCTTTAGGTCCTACCCACTTAGCTGTGGAAGATATGGGCATTTTACGAACTTTGCCCAATATGACTATTATTGCCCCCTGTGATGCTGATGAAATGAATCGCTTGATGCCTCAGACTATTGACTGGCCTCATCCGATCTATATTCGTTTGGCTAAGGGAAATGAAGCAATTGTCAGTAAGCCAGAGCATGGCTTTGAAATAGGTCAGGCTATCCTGCTGCGCGAACCAGGCGAAGGTTTATTCATCACAACGGGTGCCATGACCCAACTCGGCTTACAAGCCGCCCAAAAAATCAGTGAAGACTCAGGAATGGCTTGTGGGGTTCTGCACATCCACACAATTAAACCTCTTGACAGAGCAACCCTGAGTCAATGGTTGCCCAAAGTTCAAGGTGTGGTGACAGTAGAAGAGCATACGCGAATTGGAGGGTTAGGGAGTGCAGTGCTAGAGTTTTGTAATGATACTATGCCAGAGCAAGCGGCTAAAATTCGTCGGATTGGAATTCCCGATCGCTTTGCAGAGCAGTATGGTAGTCAAAATTCTTTACTCGCTCATTGGGATATTACGGTGGATTCCCTTTGTGCTGCGATGGTTCAACAACTTCGTCAGTCTTAGATTATGTTTTTGACAGAATCAGAACAGCAACTTTCGACAGAATACCAGCAACAGGGGTATATTACTCGTCCTGTGGCAGATTGGTCTGCTTTGGCTTGGATTCGAGAACAGTTCATGGATTTAATTCAGGAGGCGTTGGGTTCGGTTTTTCCAGATGAACCAGAAATTTTATTAAATACTATTCACGAACGAGTTTCCATTGCTGACCTTAATACTTTCCGCCTCAAGATCATTCGCGGGATTAATCGCATTGAGAATTTTCGATCGATGTATTTTCGGGTAGCACGGCCTTATATAGAAACCCTCGTGGGCAATGAATTAGCCATGCAATTGCGGGTGAACCTGAGTATTCAGTTACCAGGAGATGATAGCTCATTGCTCCCTGTTCATGCGGATACTTGGTCGGGAGACTCCCCTTTTGAAGTAGTAGCTTGGCTGCCTTTAGTGGATTGTTATGGTTCTAAAGCGATGTATTTGCTGCCTCCAGAACCAACAGCCCAACTTCATCAGACCTTTGGACAGCAAGCGGGTAATAGTAGTGAGGAACTTTATCAAGCGATCGCCCATCAAGTTAAATGGCTCAAAGTAAACTATGGTGAAGTTTTGATTTTTAACCAAGCATTGCCTCATGGCAATCGAGTTAACACTGAAACGGAAACTCGCTGGTCAATGAACTGTCGATTTAAGGGGGCGTTTACTCCTTATGGCGACAAAAAAATTGGGGAATTTTTTGAGCCGATCACCTTGCGGGCTGCTTCTCAAGCAGGGATGAGATATCATTTACCTCAGTTATGATGCCGAAAGTTCGAGGATATATTTTTAGTCGTCCTTTTATGGGAGAGCGTGTGCCACAGCACGTCCAGAACTTGGTGATTCGAGATTATTGCGATCGCCATAACCTGCATTATCTCCTGAGTGCCACTGAATACGCGATGACGGGATGCCATCTAATGCTAGAGCAAGTTCTTAATGAATTGCCCGATCTAGATGGAGTTGTTGCCTACAGTGTATTTCAACTGCCTGAAGCACCCCAGATGCGTCAGAGAATTTATGACACAATTCTCCAACTCAATAAGCGATTTTACTTTGCGGTAGAAGGATTGCAGATGGGAAATCGTCAAGAGTGCGATCGGATTGAGTCTCTCTGGCAAGTGCGACAAACTCTCCCTTTTTGTTATCTGTATTCTCCGTAAATAAGTCCTATGACTACTTATTACAGTCCACTCAAATTTTTCCAATTCGATAAGCACCTCAAATCCTTTACTGATGGCACAGTATTAGCACCTGTCCATATTCGGGTCAAACCTACAAATCTCTGTAACCATAAATGCTGGTTTTGTGCATATCGTACTGACGACCTCTCTTTAGGGGCTGAAATGGAGGAAAAAGACAGTATCCCCAAAGAAAAAATGCTGGCTTTGGCCCATGAGTTTGTCGAGCTTGGAGTCAAGGCAGTAACCTTTTCTGGAGGTGGAGAACCCTTACTTTATCCTCCTCTACCGGAAGTTATTGATATTCTCGCCAATGGGGGAATCCGGGTAGCCGCATTAAGTAATGGAACTCATTTGAAAGGTCGTATGGCTGATGCTTTTGCTAAACATGGCACTTGGATTCGCATTTCCCTAGATGCGTGGGATGATGACAGTTACGTCAACAGTCGAGGTGCGCGTCCCCATGAGTTTTCTCTGCTCCTGGATAATATCAGAGCGTTCACCCGTCGAGAAACGACCTGTGTATTGGGCGTAAGCTTTATTGTCACCCAAGAAAACCATCAGCACATTGCTGAAGTTTGCCAACTCTTGAAAACCTGTGGTGTTAGCCATGTTAAACTTTCAGGGGCAGTGGTGAGTAATGATGTGAAAGGAAACAACGCCTATCACCAATCTATTAAACAAGAAGTTGCTCGTCAAATCGCTTTAAGCCAGCCATTGATCGATGAACAATTTACCATACTGAATCACTATCACGATTTACCAGAGCGTTTTGAGAAGTCCTATGAACAATGTCCATTTCTACGTTTTTTGACAGTGATTGGTGCTGATGAGAATGTTTATACCTGTCAAGATAAAGCCTATACTGAATCAGGTAGGATGGGGTCAATTGCAGAGAGAAGTTTCAAAGACTTTTGGTTTTCTCAAGAAAATCAGCATTTTTTGAATACCTTTAATCCTGCGAGTCATTGTCAACACCATTGTGTAAGCCATGCTAAAAATTTAGCGATTTATGAATATTTGTCGCTAGACCAAGAGCATAGCTATTTTGTTTGAGTGAATTGAGAGGTCGTTCCACTATGGGAAAGCTTAGAAATTTTGTCACCCCTCTACACCAAGCGACTCAGCGCGATTATCTAGCGCGTATGGTGGATGATAAAGTTCACTGTATGCAGGTAGCGAAACAGTATAGTGCTGAATATTGGGATGGCGATCGCCGTTATGGTTATGGGGGCTATCGCTATATTCCAGGACGATGGAAACCTGTTGCAGAGGCTTTGATTGAAACCTATCAGTTGGGTCCAGGTTCGCAGATATTGGATGTGGGCTGTGGTAAGGGCTATTTACTCTATGAGTTATTGCAATTGCAGCCCGATTTGATGATCTGCGGGTTTGATAGTTCTGAATACGCACTAGAAAATGCCAAGGAAGAGATACGTCCGTTTTTGTTTCAGCAACAAGCTCAGACGCCCTATCCATTTGGGGATAATGAGTTTGATTTAGTTATCTCTTTGGGGACGCTCCATAATTTACGGCTGTTTGAGTTAAAGTCAGCCCTAGGGGAAATCGATCGCGTTGGGCGACAGGGCTATGTGATGCTGGAAAGTTATCGGAACGATCGGGAGATGTTCAATCTTCAGTGTTGGGCGTTGACAGCGGAATCTTTTTTTGACCTGTCAGAGTGGATTTGGCTATATCGACATTTTGGCTATCGGGGGGATTATGAGTTCATCTTCTTCGAGTGAGGCTCATGCGGTCAAAGCTATTATTTATAGAGATGATGGCTGCCTTCTGATCCAACAACGCGATAACACTCCTGGTTTGCCTTTCCCCAATACTTGGACGTTATTTGGCGGACTCGTAGAGTCAGGGGAAAGCTTGGAAGATGCCCTCAAACGGGAACTGATTGAAGAACTGGGATGTTTACCAGGCTCCATTGAAAGCGAGCTATTTCAGTGGGAGTGGCAAGGGGAAGATCCGGCTCTAAACCACATTTTTACGGTGTATTGTCAAGTGGGCGATCTTGTACTTATGGAAGGACAGGCAATGGGCTGGTATTCCCTTGAAAGTCTCAAGAGGTTGGTGCTAACTCCACTGGTTTCTGAAAATGTTTCTAAAATTTCAGCATTTCTAGCAGGTATTACTATTCATAAAAATAAATAATGAGTGATTATAAGACGAAAGAAAAACAGTATCAGTTCATGGTGGAAATGCTCGAACAACAAGGATCTGTTACTATGACTTGCCGTCCCAGCGTTATGTGGCGGCAAGATCCAAAGTTATTAGGATTTACGTTGGCTCGTCATAAGTTTGTAGCCAAGATGTTAACTGGTTATTCTCGTGTTTTAGAGGTTGGTTGCGGCGATGCTTTCGCCAGCCGTTTGCTTCATCCAGAAGTTGAAGAGCTTCATGCAATAGATTTCGATCCGGTATTTATTGAAGAAGCGGTTAAACATAAAGAACCAGATTGGCCAGTTAATTTAGCCGTCCATGATATTTTGTCTGGCCCTTATACGATTGAAGGGGATTTATTCGATGCTGCCTTTTCTCTTGATGTTATTGAACATATCCCTCCAGAACAGGAACAAAATTACCTGAAGAATATTTCCTCATCTTTAAAGCCTGGTGGAGTTTTCATATGTGGCTGTCCCTCCCTAGAATCTCAAGTTTATGCTTCTCCAGCCAGCAAAGAAGGTCATATCAACTGCAAATCAGGAAATGACTTGAAAAAGCTGCTGAGTCAGTATTTTGAACATACCTTTTTGTTTGGTATGAATGATGAAGTTCTGCATACTGGCTTTGCTCCTATGTGCCATTATTTATTCATTTTAGCAGTCGGGAATAAGCGCTAGACGCCAAATTTTTTTACGGTAACAGAGACAATATAAAATTTTTAGTAAAATAAACTGTTTTTTTTGCCAAACAGAACTATGAATTATTATCAATTTTTCGAGCGTCAAATTGCCCAAATTAGGCAAGGGGGTATAAAGGTTGTCAAGAGGAAGCTTTTCTCTATAGCGAAAAAAATCCTCACAAAAATAGTATCCAATCCTTTGAGTACATATCTGCTAATTACTTTTTTTGAACAAGTAATTTCTAGCTTTCCCCAATCGCAATGGGCTTATAAACAGATATTACGTTTGCTCCAGCCGCGATTTGCCTATGACTCAAATCCCGATCGGTCTGCGAAAAAGTTCTTAGAGTATTTCTTACCATATTTAGAACTGAGTCCAGAGTCTATTTTAGAATGGCGGTTAACCGCATACTCCTCCTACTGGCTGCTCGGAGATAGTGTAGGTCTGCAAAAAATGATGCAAACTTACATGGATACTCAAAAATACCTAGCTAAGAA
>NZ_JAJENT010000316.1:0-203 GCF_035615515.1 Phormidium sp. CCY1219 | reverse complement strand
AAGTAAAACAACAGGAGTAGCAATTCTCAAAGAAAACACAGTAATTTGGGCAGCCGAACTCAATCATCGCGGCTTCTCAATTCGGCGGTCCTTAGAATCTCGCCGTTGCTTACGAAGGGGGAAAAAAAATAGACATACCCGCTACCGCATGCCGCGTTTCAACAATCGCAAGCGTCCACAAGGTTGGCTTGCGCCTAGTCTTC
>NZ_JAJENT010000315.1:0-39814 GCF_035615515.1 Phormidium sp. CCY1219 | reverse complement strand
ATCAGAGAAACCTGCGCCAGAAGCGATCGCACCCGAACCGGTAGTATCAGAGAAACCTGCGCCAGAAGCGATCGCACTCCCACCGCTTCCCTCTCCAGAACCTGCGCCAGGGATAGCGGCGATACCGATTCCCTCGGATGACGCTGCGCCAGGGATAGCGGCGATACCGATTCCCTCGGATGACGCTGCGCCAGCAACACCGGCGATACCGATTCCCTCGGATGACGCTGCGCCAGCAACACCGGCGATACCGATTCCCTCGGATGACCCCCCACCGCCTGCGCCGCCAATTCCGTCGCCGGAGACTGCGCCCCCGGTCCCTGCGCCCCCGGTGAGGGATACTGTACCCGAGGCGCAGGGAGAGGAAGTCTCCCCCGCCACTTCTGCGCCCGCGAGAGAAACTTTGGGAACCGTGGCGGCGCAGGAAGTGCCTTCCACTCCCGAGGAAATCCCGGTAGCGAGAATTCCCTCGCCCCTTATACCCGATGCAGGAATTCCGCCAATGCCCGCCCCCGGGAGAGTTCCGGCGGAAGAAATGGTAATGAGTGAGGGGGAATCGCCGCCGAGGGAATCGCCGGAGTCATTGGGGGCGGAAAATCCAGTAGATATCACCTCCCTTCGCCGCCAAATCGAACGCTTGCTGGACGATCGCAATCTTCCACAAGCGTTGCGGTTTATCGACTTAATGTTTACCGAGGAATATGCCCGATATTTAAACTTGGTATATGCGCGGGAGTTGCAGTCATTTACCCAAATTCAAGACAAATTGCGGGCGATCGCCAATCTTACCGGCACTCAACCGGCAATTATCTACACCTTCATGCGCGACGAACAATTAGATTTAGTATTGGTACCTCCTCAAGGGGTACCAATTTACAAAACCGTTCCCGAGGCAAAACGCGATTTAATTCTAGAAAAAATGTCGCAATTTCGCCAAGACATTACCAATCCTCTGAAGCGCAACCGCACGGATTATTTGGTTTTGGCGCAACAATTCCACGACTGGATAATTGCACCCTTGGAAACCGATATCCAACTGCAAAATATCGATATCCTGATGTTTTCAATGGATGGCGGAATGCGAACTTTGCCCGTAGCAGCGTTGCACGATAGAGCAGAATTTTTAGTGGAAAAATATCGCGTCGGATTGATTCCCAGCGTGAATTTAACCGATACGCGCTATGAATCCTTGGACAATGCCCGGGTGTTAGCAATGGGTGCGTCTAAATTTACGGATAAAATTGCCTTACCGGCGGTTCCAGTGGAATTGTCGGCGATTCTGACAATTTGGCCCGGGAAATCGTTTCTCAATGAAGCGTTTACCTTTAGTAATCTGAAATTGCAACGGGAAAAAGAACCGTTTCGCTTGGTTCATTTGGCCACTCACAGCGAATTTAATCCCGGGAATCCGGAAGAGTCATATATTCAGTTATGGGATGGGCGATTGAGTTTGGATCGGGTGCGAGAATTGAATTGGAATTCACCGCCGGTAGAGTTGTTAGTGCTCTCCGCTTGTCGTACTGCAGTGGGGGACGAAAATGCCGAGTTGGGGTTTGCCGGTTTAGCGGTGAATGCAGGGGTGAAATCGGCCCTGGCGTCGTTGTGGTATGTGAATGATGAGGGCACTTTGGGGTTAATGAGTGAGTTTTATCATCAGTTACGCGCCGTGTCGGTGAAGGCGGAAGCATTGCGCCGATCGCAGGTGGCGATGATTCGCGGTGAAATCCGCGTACAACAAGGGGAGTTGATTTATGCCGGCGATCGCATCCCTTTACCGCCCCCCCTCGCCAGCGTGAGTTACCAGGAGTTGTCCCATCCGTATTATTGGGCGGGATTTACCGCGATCGGTAGTCCCTGGTAGCACATTATCCCACCAGCACCCTCGGATAACCCAATCGAATATCGGGGTAACGCACCACCCTAACAATCGACCTTCCAATTCAATCCCCCGTAGGGTGCGTTCCCCCCGCCGCCAATTCCCACTGGGATAACTCGCTCGAATATCGGGGGGAACGCACCACCCCAATCGTTGAAAAGACCCCTTCACACTCGCTCTAACGATAATACAATCAACAATTTTGGTTAGTATATATAAAAACATCCGTGCTGATGCACGTCAGAAGTGCTGAATGCTAAGAAATCTTCATATAAATTGGCCAATAATCTGATAAACTACCAGAGATATAACTTAGAGTATTCAATCGTTTATGTTTTTCTCAATTTTTCCCAAAATCGTTAAATAGCTTTTGAAAGACTTGCCCAAAAACGATTACCCAGTTCTCAACACTTTTTTATTTGTTTTCTGCTGGTTAGATTTGACGATGGATAAAAGCCTAGTCAGTATGCGGGAATTGATTTTTCTGATTAAATTGCCGGGATAGTACCTTGCATATTCCCCCCTTTTTTAAGGCCAGTAAACATCGGACTTCTGAAGTTTTTAAATAGCTCTTGCAGAAAGTTATAAAACAAGTAAAATAGAAAAATGGCAACCCAAACACTCCACTGCCTTTTCCTATCTAATCTACAATTATTACTTTAACAAGTAAGCTTTTGTGGTGTCAAACTTATCGTCAAGTTAAGTTGTTGTGCGGCCTCAATAGCTGGAATTCTGGGGCGGAATTGTCCTTCATTTTGGACAAAGACACGATAGAAAATACGGAAACTAAACCGTTGAAGAAATTCCGTAAAATGCAGTAGGAGTAATAGATAGAGGATTTTGCTCTTTACTTAGAATTAAGGCGTTGGTTCAAAAACTCAATCGATATTTTGTGTTGATAATTAAAAATAATTTAGCATTATAATTTTTGGAAAATGGTAATTCTTTAGTAGGCATGGGTTATAATTAAATTGAAGTTTAAGTGGCTAATAGACGACTTAGAAAAAAAGTAATATCGTTCAGCAACTCATTTACCTGCGGCCAATGTTAGTAAATCAGAAAAAAATTTATAAAAATTTGTGGGCGTTCGAGAATGTATGAAAGGTGTTAAAATAGACTTAACACTAGACAAATTGATGACTAACAACAAACAGGATATCCGGCTAAAGATTTATAGCTGCTTAATCGTTTGGTTGATATTATAGTTGTTTGATATTCCACAATAAAATTGGGCAAAAGGCTTGGAAAACCTGCGATAGATTCAATGATTTATAAATCAGAATATTAGCCATGTTCATTACAGAAAAACCGTGGGGATGGAGGGAGAATCACAGCAATGAAGTGCGAATTTTATCAAAACCTGTCTCAAAAAAAAGACAGTCGCGCATCCCACCTTTACCGGGGGTATATTGCGACCTTAACTGACTCTCTCAGAGCTTTCCCATCAGGTCTGGAGCCTGGGAAAGAGAAAAGAAACAAAAACGGGGAACAACTGTTACCACTGTTCCCCGTTTTATGCTATAATCAAAGTTTAACGTACTGCAAGTGGCTGCGCGGATTAGTGCTGCGATTAGTGCGAAGTTTCTCGTAGAGTTCCCGTTCCGTGGGGCTAATCTCCTTCGGAGGCGCGATCGCAATTCGAACCAATTGATCCGTCCGTCCTCCTTTCGGCGTGCGCCATCCCTTCCCGCGCAGGCGCAGAGTTTGACCGGATCGAATCCCTGCCGGCACGTTCATCGTCACCATTCCATCCGGCGTCGGAACCTGCACCTTTGCCCCCAACACCGCCTCATCTGGGGCGATCGGCACTTCGCAGACCAAATTATCCCCATCAAACTGAAAGAACGAGTGGGGTTGGACCTCCACATGTAAGTACAAATCCCCGCGTTGCTGGTTGTAAGGATTCACTTGACCCTTACCGCGTACCCGAACCCGACTTCCCGGCTTCGCCCCTGGGGGAATCCGCACGTCGATCGCCTCATTTCCCAGACTCAGACGCTTTTGACTCCCATTAAACGCTTCTGCAAAAGTCAGCCGGATCGTCCCCTCGCGATCCATCGAAGCGCCAGCAGCGCGATCGCCATAGCCGGCAAAATCCTCAAATCCGCCAAATCCCGTCGGCCCACTCCTACTGGTGCGATAATTGTAATTCCATCCACCGGTGCGACTGCGACCTCCACCCGGGCCACCCACGCGACCCAGCAGCGCATTGATGAAATCATCAAAACTGGAAAACTCGCTAAAATCAAAGCCGCCAAAATCCACATTAGTGCCACCGGGCCATCCAGCCCCTGCACCCGCCCCCGCCGCACCGGCTTGTTTCCAATACTGACCGAACTGGTCGTACTTTTTCCGTTTCTCCGGATCCGAGAGCACTTCATACGCTTCCGAGACTTCTTTAAACTTTGCCTCAGCTTGGCGGTTTCCCGGGTTCATATCCGGGTGATATTTGCGCGCTAGTTTGCGATAAGCCTTTTTAATTTCATCCACACTGGCGCTTTTACTCACGCCGAGGATAGCGTAATAGTCCTTGTAGTCGGTCGCAGCCATCAATATGCCTCCTGTAGCTGATAAAGATTAAGTTTAAAGGGTTTTGTGGTTGGGGCTGCTGAGGCTACAGCGAATGCGATCGCCCCTTCCAGATACGATAAAGCCCTAGAGAAACAGAAGCGTTTGATGCTCTCTCCTTCTAGGGTCTATATCCCCTTTCAGGGTAGCCAATATGCGACACCAGTTAAGTTCGGTTCTTGCTGTGGAGTTTTAACGCAATTTCCGTACTATTCCCCGCCTTCGGATAGGGAATCACCTCATCAAACCCATCTTCTCGTTTCGGGGGATCCGTTTGAAGATGCTCGTGCATTTTCCAGATAACCTCATCGGGAACCTGTCGCCCTCTGCGTCGGTTGCGTTCCAGACAGACCTCTACTGGCGTAGCCACCCAGAGGCCAATAATCGGAGTAAACCCACAGGACCGACCCAGGGCGATCGCCTCCTGACGGTGAAGGCGCTGGGCATTTGTCGCATCATAAATCGCCACCATCCGCGAATCATTTCCTGGCGATCGCCCTTCAAGCGCCACCAGCGATTCAAATTGCCGTTGCAATTCCCGCTCAATTTCTGCCCAAGGGCCTTGGATAATTTCATCCCCAAACAGTTGCGCCCGGATAGCATCGGTAGAAATCACGCGGGCGTTTTCCAATTGTCCCGCTAACTGCTTAGCCAGAGAAGACTTGCCGCTAGCCGGAAGCCCAATCGAAACCACTAACATTGCCATGATTAGGACTTATGCAATCTGCCGCTAATTCCTTTAAAAATAGGGTAGGGTGGACAATGCCCACCCTACAAATCTCAATTTATTGGGGATTTAGCTTACCCCAATTTTCCCACCTTAGATAACAGTACCGTCGGGGATTTTAGCATTTTTCAGCACCACCACAATGCCATTGCGGATATAGAACCCTTCGCTTTCGCGATCGGCTTCTTCCACATGGTCTTTATTAATGATTTTCACATCCCGACCGATGCGAGCATTTTTATCGACAATAGCCCGACGAATCGTGGTTTCCGAACCGATACCCAAAGGAACGCCACCTTTTTGCAAACCCGATTGACGTTCTGCGAACGGCTCGTAATAGTCCGACCCCATAATTAAGGTATCTTGAATGTGACAGTTGGCTTCAATGCGCGATCGAATTCCCAGAACCGAGTGTTCGATGCGGCATTCTTTGAGAATGCATCCTTCGCCGATAATTGATTCCGTGACCTGACTATCCAACAATTTAGTAGGCGGTAGATAACGGGAACGGGTGTAAATGGGAGCCTTTTCGTCGTAGAAACTGAAAGGCGGCTGAGGCTGTTTAGTCAGCGCCAAATTCGCATCGAAGAACGATTCAATGGTTCCGATATCTTCCCAATATCCGTTAAACAGATATGCCTGAACGTTATATTCGCCAGCCGAAGCCGGGATAATTTCCTTACCGAAATCCGTGCGCGTTGTGGATTCGCGCAGGAGTTTTCCCATCACCTCTTTGTTAAAGACATAAATGCCCATTGAAGCAATATAGGGAGTGTTTTGAGCTTGTTCGGGGCTTAAGCCCAAGGTGGTGGTATCCACCGCCATTTTCCGCAGGGCATCGCCTTTGGGTTTTTCGCTAAAATCGATAACGCGCCCGGTGTCATCGATTTTCATCAAACCGAAATCCGAGGCACGTTTTTCATCGATTGGCAAAACCGAGAGAGTAATATCTGCACCCGTTTCGCGGTGACGGTCCAAGAAATTGCGATAGTCCATCCGGTAGAGATGGTCGCCGGACAAAATCAGGTAGTAGTCTACGTTCCACTCTTCAAACAGCCAGAGATACTTGCGGACCGCATCGGCGGTGCCTTGGAACCAACTGGGACTGTCGGGAGTTTGCTGGGCGGCGAGCACCTCTACAAAGCCTTCAGTGAACCCAGAGAAATTGTAAGCCCGAACCAGGTGGCGGTTTAGAGAAGCGGAGTTGAATTGGGTCAGGACATAGATTTTCAGAATGTCGGAGTTAATGCAATTACTAATCGGAATATCGATGAGGCGATATTTGCCAGCCAAGGGGACGGCGGGTTTAGCTCGCATTTTGGTCAGGGGGTAGAGACGGGTACCCGCGCCTCCGCCCAGGATAATGCCTAAAACGTTTTTCACGAAAAACCTCTCAACAGCGTCACTCGACGAGTGCTGCGCGGTCAGCCGATCGCCAGCAGGGCGAGAAACCCGGATAGGCAGCACTCAACCTCAAGGGGAGGAGGGGGTGGGACACAAGGAGATCGCACTCCAGAATTCATCCTGCCTTGATGCCGAGGGCCGATCGGGGGGTGGGCTGACGGCTGCTCTCCAGTTTAGTGTCTGATTGTGTGGAACCGTTGACAAGGGGGGACCGAGTTGGGTTTTGCGTCAGACCTTGGCATCCACCAGAAGGGGGAGAGGCGAACGATGTCCCTGAAATCCTTACCTAGTCTTGATTCGTCCCTCACGATCGCTCCTGCTAGGGATTTTAAAAGTCCCAGGGGCAAAAAACATCACACCGGTGGGGGAGTTGTCGTCCCCATTGGCGCGATAATAAAGAATGAGATGCGAACTTTCGCATCGGACGAATAAGCTGAGGACAAACCGTGCTGTTATCAAAAGGCTTTGAGGTCGAGGTTTATACGGGAACCCCCCAAGGGGAGATTGTCGGCCTCTCGGATAAAATTGTGGCGGCTCTCAATCGTTTCATGCGGGAGCCAGATACGCGAAATGTGGAATATACGACCGCGCCATTATGTCGCTACGATCGCCTGTTGTGTGACTTGGTGCGGCCTCGCCTGCTGCTGCGCGACTACCTGAAAACCCTAGGGGACTACACGTTAATTCCGGGCAGTAGCTTGTCGTTGGGAAGCACAGATCGCTTCTATCGCTCGGATCCGAATAATCCCTATCACGACTACATCGAAAACACCTACGGCACGAATGTGGTCACTGCCAGCGTTCACATCAATATTGGCATCGACGACCCAGAACTGCTGATGCGGGCTTGTCGGTTAATTCGGCTGGAGGCTCCGCTTTACCTGGCTCTGAGTGCCGCCTCGCCCTTTCTCGACGGCGAAGCGACCGGCTATCACTCCACCCGGTGGCAGATGTTTCCCAAGGTGCCCCCAGAGGTGCCTTTATTTGAAAGTCATCAGCATTTCATCCAGTGGACCCAAGACCAGTTAGCTGCCAAAACGATGCAGAACGTGCGTCATTTGTGGAGTTCAGTGCGACCGAATGGCGATCGCCGCCCTTACAATCTCAACCGCTTAGAATTGCGAATTTGCGAATTTCTCAGCGATCCCATTGCCCTGTTGGCCATCACCTCGTTTTTGGAAGCGCGCATTTGGCAGGTTATGGAAGACCCCAGTTTAGATCCCTTGACCATCAGCAAAATTGGCGATCGGCACCGGGCGCAAGAGCTGATTTCCCTGACCAACGACAATGAGAAGGCTGCTGCTCAGGGCAGTTTAGACGCCGAACTGCGGCATTGGGTGGATGGTCGCCCGATTCTCGCCCGAGATTGGATTTGGCAGCTTTATCAGGAGGTCTGGCCGGCGGCGAAAAAACGGGGATTTAGCTGCTTTTTGTTGCCGTTGAAAAAAATCCTGCGCGAAGGGAACGAAGCGCAGCGCTGGTTGGCCTTGCACGATCGCGGTTTCCACACTCGCCAAATTCTCCAACAGGCCATTGAATCGATGCATCAGCAAGAGCTCGAACTCGAAGATGGGTTGTGTCCCCCCTGGGTAGCGTGATGGCAATCCGGGGCGATCGGTTCATCAGAATATCTAATCGATGAGTTTTGTACCTCTCTTATTAAAATTTTCTATCAATGGCCTCGGTCTGGGGGTAGATTTTTCCCCAGGCGCATCCGTTTCGGGTGCGGTTTGACTGTCCAGAACGCGCAGATGGAGGAACGCTGGCTCAATGCCGCAAGTTGTGTTAGTTTATCCCCAAATTCCGCCGAATACGGGCAATATTGCCCGCACCTGTGCCGCCACCGGCACTCCCTTGCATTTGGTCGGACCGTTGGGGTTTGAAATTAGCGATCGCTACCTGAAACGGGCGGGGCTGGATTACTGGCCTTACGTGGATTTCCACTACCATTCTTGCTTAGAAGCGTTTCAGACTTACCACCAGCAACAGGGAGGTCGCTGGCTCGGGTTTAGTACCAAGGGCACCGCGAATTATGTGGAATTCCAGTATCAAGACAATGACTGGCTGTTGTTTGGGGCGGAAACCACCGGCTTGCCCCCCGATGTCCTGATTCTTTGCGATTTTACGGTATATATCCCCATGAGTCAGCCTCATGTACGAAGTCTGAATCTCTCAGTGAGTGCAGCTTTAGGGCTATTTGAAGCGCGACGTCAATTGGGATATTTATCCGAGTCTGAATGAAGGGCGATCCCGGGTGCAATCCAGGGCCATCGTTTGTCGATGGCCAGCGCCCTGAGGGGCAATTGGATCCAGCAGATGCGTGGTGAGGAGTTCTGTGCCCGGAGTATTGGCGGGGCGATCGCCTCCTGAATGGATCCGACCAAAAGCAGGCGATAAGAAATTTATATCACCGAGCCAAAAAGCTATGGGGTTCGCAGTGATAGAGAATCATCATCGAACGCCCCAGGGTGAAACGACTCAAATCCCCATCGCCAGGGAGTGTAACGGTATTTTTACCCGATCGCTTCAGATGGCGCGGTCGGGGAAGCTAAACCTCGTTTCGATAATTGTACGGTTGTAAGTTGGCAAAAAATCCGCTACAACTCTCCACAGGATTCAATCAATGGCATTAACCCCCACAGGAGTTGCATCTGCGCTACGAATTCAGGTCCCCCACGAGAGCGCTCATCGAGGACCTTGAACTTTTCCCAGAGGTGGCGGGTCTAAAAATCATTGCTTCGCGATCGCCCCTGACATGCCCAGTGTCAGGAATAGTCCAAAACATCAGCCAGACTCGATCCCCCGTCCACTCAGTCACAATACACCAGTGGCAGAACTCATCCCTTGTGCCGTAGCATTGGAAACCCATAGCAAGAGTATTAAGGCTTATAATCAGCAAACATACCTGCATCGGATGCGTTTTAGGTGCTTGCGCTCCCATTCATGCCTACCCTGCTAAGCTAAAAAAGCTTACCATGAGCGGTGGAGAACAGTTGATGAAAAAACATAACTATCCAATTTAGTTTTTTTAAGCCTATCAACTTGTCTAAATCGCCAAAGTTAGGGTAATCTTGCCTAAAGCATGTTTTCTGTCAGTGACTTCGGTCTCTTGGTGATGTGATCTGCATCATAGACTGGTGGTACATTGATTGACTCAAAGACAGTTAAGCACTGGTCGTTAGGAGGTCGTTTTTTTGAAACGAGCAATTCCGCAGAAGGTAAAACCTGTTCCGTTCTGTGCCGCCAATACTCAAGCAGCAGCAGAAATCAGACAGGCAATCTCTGGCCCGCGTCGGGTTCGGACATCGGCTGCCACGATCGGGCTAGCCATTTCTCTCGGGGCATCGAGCATGTTGCTGCCTCAACAAGGAGAGGGTGCCGTAGCCGCTGAGCCGAGGGTATCCACCAATGCATCGGCGGCTAATCTCGATGCCGCCCCGTCGTCAGAAACAGCCCAAGACACAGCAGATCGGGGGCAAGTCGGTGGCGTATGGGCAGCGGAGACAACCGAACCCCCGTTAACCCAGGAATCGCCAGAGCAACCCACCGCCGATGGAAACCCGGAGCGCCTCGCGGTGGATGAGGGGGCGATCGCCCTCACTGAAGAAGCTGAGAGTCTGAGGTATGGCGAAAGCGACGCACCACTGTCTGAGTCGTACAGTGTGGAAGCCAGCTTTTCCACCTACGCTCCAGCCGGTGACACCGCGTTAGACTCCACCGCCGGGGAACCTCAAGCACCCGCCGCCTCCAATTTCTCTTCATGGAATCTTCTGGCGCCAGCCACCGCTGAGCCGTGGGTGAATCCACTCCCCGAATCGACGGTAGGGGAAACCCCAGAACAGCCCAACCCTTCGGTTGAGGTGCAAGAATCGGCGAGAGAAACCCCAGGGGTAGAGACACCCTGGGACATCGAGGTAGAGGATGCCGCCGCGATCGCCCCTTGGGAAAACTCCGAATCTTTCGAGGAACCCCGATTGGAAGGAGGACAAAATTTCTCCCCAGAAGCCCAGGAGGCACCCACCTCCCCTGAGTTATCGCCGATCGCCCCCACCGCCAGAGAACCCGTGGGGGAAACTCTACCGGATTCCAGATGGCGTTCCCCCCTCAACCCAACTCAACCTCTGGAACGGATAGGCGAATCCGTTCCCCAGGCATCCCCAGAAGACTCCACGGAGACGCGGATCGTCGAATCGAGCGGGGCCACGCGAAAAAATCCGAATCTGGATTCTACCCAGGCTGGAGTCGAAGCTCAATCTAACCCCGCACCCGCAGAAGCCGCCGGTGTGGCAGAACCGGATATCAACTCGGCGATCGCGATCCAACCCAATGGATCGGCAGCTCGCCTCTATCAAGTCAATCCGGGAGATACGGTGGGCGAAATTGCCCTTCAAAATGGCATTTCGGTAGAAGATCTCGTCCAAGCCAATCAAATTGAGGATCCCGACTCGATCGCAGTCAATCAAAAAATTAAAATCCCTCTGATCGAACAAGAAAACTCCGGGGGTGAGATGGGTACCCTAAATCCCACCCCGGAAAAGAAAGCCTCTGAAAACTACACCACCCGCAACGGTAATTTCGGATTGGCGCAGACACAATCTCAAACTCAGAGTTATCCGAGGGAAGCAGACAACCCCTCCCTGACTTCCTATACCTCGAGCTTGAAACTCGATTTTACCCGCAAGCCTTCCGAAACCATCGGCTCGCCGGAACTCGCCGCCGTTGATTCTCCAGTAGCGCAACTCTCGGATCCTGGCAGAATCGGGGCAAAATCCAATGAGCAGCTCCCTGGCGAACCGATTGCGGAGTCTACCACGGAAGTGGAAACGGCATCGGATGAGGATCGAACCGATTACATCGACAGCTTAAGAGCCGACATTATTAAGCTGCGAGAAAAGTACCGGGAACAAAATGCCCAAAGCGAACATGAATCGGGCATCCCAGTGGCACCAGAGGCTTCTACCTCAGACCCTCAGACCGGTACTGGCATCGGTGGCGTCATGTCCCCGCCGACTGAATCCGCCGACAGCACCGAAGTGCAAAATCGCGGCGTTCTCTTCCCGGATGACTCCTCATCCGCCGATCGCCCCAGGGAGTCCGATCGCAACGTCATCTTTCCGGAAGTGGCGGCTGAGTCTTCCGAAACCACCCCCGCCGATTCTAGAGCGGTTTCGGATAACTCGCCTCAGAGCGAAGCTGAAGACCCCGGTGAGGTTCAGGCTCATGCTACCCCCCCAGACGCGATCGAAAACCGCTATGTGGAAAATCTCAGAGCGGAAATCGAAAAACTGCGCGAGAAGTACAGAACCGAACAAGCCAGTTTTGACAGCAATGTGGGCGCGACTCCTACCGATGCGGCGGATACCGATGCGATTTCGGCAAGCGATCGCCCCGACAACTCCCAACAGGGAAATCGCGAGGGTGACACGGAAAGCTTAGAGGCTCAACTCGCTCGCCTGCGCGAAAAATATCGCTCCGAGGATCGCGATCGCGCTCAACCCAATTCCACGGGTTCGGCAACCGCGACCCAGAATAATCCCTCATCGGTGGTGGCTGTGGCTCCAATGGCACCGGAAACCTATGCACCCCTGCTTCAACCCTCGGTGGGCGAAATGGTCTCCCCCGATTTACCGCCGCTCAACGATCGCGATAACTATCTGCCCGAGGGTCCCCCGCGTTTTAATGGCTATATCTGGCCCGCCGAAGGCGTGTTCACCTCCGGTTATGGCTGGCGCTGGGGCCGGATGCACCGGGGAATCGATATCGCAGGTCCGATCGGCACCCCGATTTATGCCGCCGCTCCCGGAGTCGTTACCTTTGCTGGCTGGAATTCCGGCGGATACGGCAATCTCGTGGAAATCGAGCATCCCGATGGTAGCTTGACTCTCTATGCCCACAATCACCGCGTGATGGTGCGCGAGGGCCAATTGGTGGAGCAAGGCGAACAAGTGGCAGAAATGGGTAGCACCGGCTTTAGCACCGGCCCCCACCTCCACTTTGAAATTCATCCTCCCGGACAAGGCGCAGTCAATCCAATGGCTTATCTCCCAGCTCGATAAGTTCCCTTCTCAACTCAGACGCTCCATTATGGGGTTTCTCCAGGGGCATGAAAGGCTAAATCCATCCTTTCATGCCCCACTTGTTTTTCCCTCCCCCCCCGCCAATTTCCCTATTCCTGAGACTTTGGTTTGCCTTTCAATTTGCCGATAACCGCTTGCCTAAATCCTAAAACAATTAAAATATTTGAAAGGGTCAAAAACACTTCTGCACCGCCATGCAACCAATCCACATTGGCTAAGGCTTCGCTATAAACGTTTTTGGCATAAATCCCCGCCGGAATCGTCACCGCCACAAACACCAACGTTCCGTAAAACCCAATCAGTGCCAAACGCGGGGCTTGGCGCGATCGCGTTAAAAACCACAAAAATCCCAAATAGGGAAACAGCGAAACCGCAAACAACGTATCCTTAGAAAAAATTGTTTCCATCCCGACCCACTCTTCGATAACGATTTCCACAAACTTCAACCAGCCGACAAATTATAACGATTTTGCCCACCTGTAAACGCGATTAATCCTGGTAATCTTGTCTGTGCAAAAAGACAACTGACCCACAAAAAATCATCAACCATCGTTAAAAATTGATAATTTAAAATTCCCCAAAAACGAATGACCAATGACCAATGACAAGTGACCAATGACCAACATTATTGCGGCGATTTGTGCGGCGCAAGTTCTCTTTTTTCAGCCTCAGAACTTTCTTCGCTGTTGTTGTTTTCCTCCTCCCTTGCTGAGGCTCGCCAAATCCACCAAGCCGCCAGACAGAGGGTGCAGTTGCCCACCACCGTCATCCCCGCTTGTAACGTCACCAACCATTCTAAATCCGTAGGATTGTCAAAAAAATGCCAAGTGCAGGCACACATGGCGCTCACTAATGCCGGCAGCATAGCGAGGGACAACCCCCACCAATAGCGATTCCCCGTTAGCTCGCCATATCTCCAAATTAACCAAATTGCCGCGATCCACTCGATGACGCTGGAAACATGAATCATCCAAGTCGGAATAGACAAAGCGTGCATGAATTTCTTTCAAACTCCTAATGATTCGGCCTTTTTTGCGAAGTTTTCCTATTTTAGCTTCTCTGGCGGAGGTTCTGGCCACGGGGGGAGAATTCATTTGCGCTCGGCGGCATTATGAGTTATCTATAAGAAGCATCACTGTTTTAGTGACAAGCTGAATTTATGCAGGATCGATAAACTATCGTGGAGCCAATTCGGGCGGTATGTTGTGGATATTATGGCAAGGGCAATGCGGGAGATGAGGCATTGTTGGCTTGTTTGTTGCAGATGTTGCCCTCGCGGGTGACGCCAGTGGTGCTGTCGGGGAACCCGCAAGAAACGCGCGATCGCTACGGTGTGGCGGCGTGTAACCGCATGTCTGCCTTTCCCCTGTTGCCGGTGTTGCGTCAGTCTCAGGTGTTTATTTGGGGCGGCGGGAGTCTGATCCAAGATGCCACCAGTACCTTGAGTCCGTTTTACTATATCGGTTTGATGGGATTAGCCCAGGGGATGGGGTTGAAAACCATCGCCTGGGGTCAGGGGATTGGTCCGCTGCAAAACAAGCTGACGCGCCAGGTGGCGCAACGGATGTTTTCTCGCTGCACCGGGGTGAGCGTGCGCGATCGCGGTTCTGCCTCTGTGCTGGCGCAATGGCAGGTTCCCTGTACGATGGCACCGGATCCGGTGTGGGCGTTAGACCCGAAATCGGTTCTGGGATTGGGGCATTTACCCGCGCCTCGGGTGGCGGTGACCTTGCGATCGCATCCGCAACTGACGCCCGCGCGCCTGCAATGCTTAACCCGCGCCTTAATCGACTTTCAAAAAGCCACGGATACCTGCATTCTCCTGGTCCCCTTTCAACCGGCACAAGACAAGGCGATCGCGGAGTCTATCCAATCTCAGCTCCCCGGTCCGAGTCACCTGTTTACCCTGGAAGACCCCAGAGAATTAAAAGGACTGTTTCGCGGTGTAGAAATGGCCATTGGCATGCGCTTCCATAGTTTAATTATGGCCGCCGCTGAAGGCTGTCGCTGTTTTGCGATTAGTTACGACCCGAAAGTGAGCCAGCTTATGGCAGATTTGGAGATTCCCGGTTGGGAATTATCGGACTTGCCCACAGATGCCAACGCGATCGGGACCACCTGGCTGGAACATTATGCCAATGGCGACCCGCTCTCGGATATTTCCATTCAATCCTTAGTCGATCGCGCCAAAATTCATCGCGACCTTTTGCATCAGTTTTTCGATCGCTTCTTTCCAGCATAATCCCTCCTTTCCCGATCGCTCCAAAAATCTCATATTAATCGTACTTTACCCCCGATGCATGGGGCGATCGCGCCTGCGTCAACTCACATATCTCCGGCATCGAACCCTATTCATCCTCCCAATTCTTAGCGCGCTCCAGGGCTTTTTGCCACTGGAAAAACTCCCTTTGTACCGATGCGGCATCGGCTCCCGGTTCGAACACCCGGTCGATCGCGCGTCCTTGGACTAAGCGGCGATAATCGTCCCACACCCCCACCGCCAAACCGGCACCAAATGCGGCTCCTTGTGCGGTGGCATCCAGGATAGCGGGACGTTCTACGGGAATGCCCAGGGCGTCGGCTTGAAATTGCATTAACCAATCATTTTCGCAGGCACCGCCATCCACTTTGAGAACTTTCACCGGGGTTTTGGTATCTTTATCGATCGCATCCACCACTTCTTTCACCTGATAGGCGATCGCTTCCAACACGGCGCGCACCAAGTGTTCTCGGCTGACGCCGGCGGTAATGCCCATAAATGCGCCTCGGGCACTCATATCCCAATGGGGCGCACCCAGTCCGCTCAATGCCGGGACGAAATATACGCCATTTGCATCCCTCACCGAGCGCGCGATCGCCTCGGTTTCGGCGGCGGAATCAATCAACTTCAATCCATCGCGCAACCACTGAATGCAGCGTCCGGTGGTAAACATCGCGCCTTCTAAGGCATATTTCACCTCTCCCGATCGCGTCCAGGCTACCGTAGAGAGTAACTGATTGTGCGATCGCGTCACCTCTTCTCCCGTTTGGGCGATTAAAAACGAGCCGGTACCGTAAGTACACTTGAGCATCCCCGGACGATCGCACCCATGTGCGAATAACGCCGCCTGCTGGTCGCCAAATACGGCGGCGATCGGAAGTCCCACCCCGAGCAACTCCGGGTCGGTTTCGCCAAAAATTCCCACACTATCTTGAATTTTGGGCATTATCTGCGCCGGAATGCCAAATAATTCTAACAGAATGCTATCCCAGTCCCGGGTTTCTAAATTCATCAGCATGGTGCGACTGGCATTGCTGCGATCGGTGGCGTGAATTCTCCCCCCGGTGAGATTCCACAAAATCCAACTATCGATCGTCCCACCAAGGATATTCCCCCAATCCACCTCCGGGCGATTTTCCTTCACCCAGTCGAGCAACCAAACCAGTTTCGTGGCCGAAAAATAGGCATCGAGTACCAACCCGGTGCGGTTTTGAATCTCTTGGGCGTACCCTTGTTTGGCTAAATGACGGCACATGGATGCCGTGCGGCGATCGAGCCACACGATCGCGTCATGCAATGGCTGACCGGTGGTTTTATCCCACAGCAAACAGGTCTCGCGCTGCACTGTCAGTCCAATTCCCGCCACCGCATCGGCAGAAATCCCGGTTTTTTGCAATACTTCCTCCATGCAGGCCCGAGTATCCTGCCAGATTTCCATCGGGTTATGTTCCACCCACCCGGGTTGCGGATAGTGCTGGGTGAGTTCTTTATATGCTTGATTGACAATTTTGCCCTCTGCATCGAATAAAATCGCCCGGTTGCCGGTGGTGCCGAGGTCGAGTCCGAGAATATATGTAGCTGCGTTTGTTGTCATCTACTTTTCATCTTGTCCGAGTTTCTCAATGGTTTAAATCATAAAAGATTGTGGCGCAAATGGGAAATAGCCTCTCGACTATGATGCGCCCTCCCCCAAACGCTTTTTTCCTCGCCTCTAAAACGGGCAACGGAATCAATCGGCGCGGGGTGTCAATGGGGCGCGATCGCGAGAAGCCATAAGCTTGAATTGAATTCAATTGAGTGAAAAAAAAGGTCAGGCGCGTCCGAATTGCCTTTTCTCCTGCGCCCTTCTTCCCCACCGCGCGAACTGCTTTCACCGCTCCTCCTCCACGATAGAATTTAAACCGGGCGACCTCTAGGACGGGGTCTGATTATTCGTCAAATCTTTACTCAATTTCATCTTTTCTTAACGGAATCTTAATCAATTCTTGTGCCGGGTTCATACTCATTCGAGCCAATATAATTTACAATTAAGGAGGTAAGGTAAAAGTGTATGAAAAGACGTAACTTTATCGGATATTCCTTGTTATTTCTCTCCGGCTGTACCTTGACCAGTCGGAACCGCGATCGCGCGAACCTCGAGGCAGTCAAGGCACCGGAAAAGCTACGATTCGCCGTAACTGATGTTATCGGACGCGAAAAGCTAGAGGAAAATTACGAGCCTTTTCGCCAACAGTTGGCAGAAGTGTTGGGCATTCCGGTGGAATTTTTCCCGGTACAAAATATGAACGCCGCTGCATCGGCGCTGCAGTTAAATCAAGTAGATTTCGTGCTGACGGGACCTTCGGAATATGTGGCCATTCGGGCGCGCACCAATGCGGTGCCAGTGATTGCAATTACTCGGCCTAATTATCGCTCTGTGCTTGCAGTAGCGGCAAATAGCGACATTAAATCGGTGGCGGATTTGAAAGGCAAAAGTATCGCGTTGTCCGATGTGGGGTCTACCAGCGGTCATCTTGGCCCCACTAAACTACTTATTGACGCCCAACTCAATCCGAAATCTGATGTAAATGTTAAAATGTTGGGAGATGAAGGAAGCGTTGCGGCGATGAAAAATGGCGAGGTGGATGCTTGGGGCGGATCGGCGATCGACTATGAAGTGTTCTTTCAAGAAAAAGCAAATTCGCCCGATCGCTGGCGTATTTTAAAGCAAGGTCCCCCCCTTCCCAGCGATATTTTTGTTGCCAGCAGTCTCCTAGATCCGGACGTGGTGGCCCTGATTCGATCGCTGTTGGTAGAAAATCAGCAGTCCCTCATTCAAGCCCTAGCAATTGGCGAAGCCACCCAAAAATACAAAGGTTCTCAATTGGTTCCCGCTGACGATAAAGATTACGACCCGATCCGGGAGGTCTATCAGGCAATTGGGGAGGGAACTTTTATTCCCTAAAGAGTCGGTTTTGCACAAAGGCTGAAAACCCGGGTTTTTTCCCGAAATTGAAGGAATTTGCAACTCATTCGGAACAAAAACCCGGTTACTTTTCCGGTTTATCTACAATTCCCTCAAATAAGCTCTAGTCCGGCAAGGCATAATTTCCCAGACAGTGCAATACTAGCACTGCGATCGCCTTTTTGTCCGCCGATAAAAAAACCAGGCAAACAATGCAGTATTTGACTCCGAGAGCCTGGATATAAAGCTAGACTTTCCCAAATTACAACATCACTGACAGCAATCCCATGAAAGGTATGTTTCCCCGTTTTAGTATTACCAAAAAAATCGGTTATGGCTATTCCATTGCGATTGGAATTGCCATCGTCGGGACGCTATTGGGGTTGGAAATCGGCGACTACTATCACAGAAAAGCCCACCATCAGCTACAAGTAGCTCAGAAGCGGCAATATCTGCTGATTAATCTAGAAAATGCGGTGCTAGAAATGCGATCGCATCCCGCCGACCTGTTTACCGTTTTGAGCAATTCCATCTGGTTTGACTACGAAAGCGCTAAATTTTACGCTCAGGTTAATCGCATTCATACCCTGCTAGAAAGCCTCACTAATTTTCCTAAAAATACTGGAGAACCAGGTAGGGGAAATAGTGCGGCAATGACCGAGTTATTAGAGGCTTACGAATCCGCTACCAATGCCTACATCAAACAGGTCGAATTGATGTGGGATAAAGTCAATCCCCGTCAATTATCAGCAGCAGAAATTACCGCCGCCGAGGAACAGTTACTCGCTTTAAGAAAAAGCGATCGCGTGGGGGATCTGCGGGTGACATTCGAGCGACTTTCAGAACGATTAAGCAAGCGCGTTGCTGCAGCCGAAAATGAGGAAAAAATCGCTACAGCGAAGCTGCAAAAAGCCAACGATTTGCGAATGGAAATTATTCTGGGGAGTATGGGACTTTCTGCGGCGATCGCCGTCTTAGTCGGACTCTATACCAGTCGCGCGATCGCCCGCCCCATTCGCTGGGTGAGCGAAATCGCCCAACAAGTCACTCAGCAAGGCAATTTTAAACTCGTCGCCCCGGTATTAACCGATGATGAAGTCGGTGCATTAGCCACCTCTCTCAATCAAATGATTCGCTGGATGGGACAATACACCCACCAACTGGAATTGTCGCGGGAAAATTTAGAGCAGCGGGTGGAAGAACGCACCCGAGAACTGCGCGACGCCCTCCAAGAACTCCAACAGACTCAAACGCAACTGATCCAAAGCGAAAAAATGTCTTCCTTGGGGCAAATGGTGGCGGGAATTGCCCATGAAATTAACAATCCGGCGAATTTCATTTATGGCAATATCGCCCCCGCCGAAGCTTATATCGCCGATTTGCTCAATTTGCTCGAACTCTATCAGCAAGAATACCCCAACCCTTCTCCAGAAATTCAACAGGAAATTGAAATCATCGAGCTAGAGTTCCTGCGAGAAGATTTACCGAAGCTGCTGGAATCGATGAAAATTGGCAGCGATCGCATCCGCCAAATTGTCCTCTCGTTGCGAAATTTTTCCCGTCTGGATGAAAGTGCGGTCAAAAAGGTAGATATTCGCGAAGGCATCGAGAGTACCTTGTTAATTCTCCAGTCTAAACTGAAAAAAGATATAGAAGTTATCAAAAACTACCAATCCATTCCTGCGATTGAATGCTATCCGGCGCAACTGAATCAAGTTTTTATGAATATTATCGGCAATGCGATCGATGCCTTAAGCCCACCAACAAACTCGGCCAAACAAATAACTGTTGCCACAGAAATTTTAGACAATTCTCGCATTCAAGTCACCATTGCAGACAATGGGCCGGGCATTCCCCAAGAAATTCAAGACAAGCTTTTCGACCCCTTTTTTACCACCAAGCCGGTGGGGAAGGGAACCGGGTTGGGACTGTCAATTGCTTATCAAATTGTGGAGAAACACCAAGGCACCATTCAGGTAATTTCTGAGCTGGCACAGGGAACGAAATTTGCGATCGCCCTGCCCATAGAGATTCCCAAACGCCGCCGTGAATCCGACGCCGCCTAATCCGAAATCGGGTATCAATTGTCTGGGTGGGTTGACGATTCATTCTCTGATAAACCCCTCCGGCTTGTTTAAAAAATTATAGATTTTTATTAAATAATTTTACTCAATCGTGCGGAACATTTATCCCGGGATGCATTTCCCCTGTTGGCAATGGGAGAACCCTTACCCAACGATGTTTTAATTGCCAGCAATCAAATGCCCTCGGATTTGATTCCCATCCTGGGCGATCGCCTCCTGGAAAATCAGCAGCAACTTCTCAATGCCTTAAGCGTTGCTTCTCGCAATAAAAAATACCGCTTATTGCGATTCCGCGACCGAACTATCCCTCGATGATTGCCGTTAATCCCCACAGCAATGGGGAGAAATTGTATTGAAGCACTTCTGGTCGCCCCAGCAAATGAAAAATACCAAGGCTCTCAGCTCGTTCCGGCAAATGACGAAGATTACAACATGATTCGGGATGTTTATAAAGCAATTGGGCAGGGGGATTTTCTCCAGTAAAAGATAAGAAGGAGAGAGGCGCTTGCATGTCGCCTTTCTCCGGTTCTTAAACTATCGTTAACCGAAGTTTAAACCCCAATTAAAGACGGCGGAAAAGAGTGATGATATCTGAAGGCTAAGGCGAACTCATGGAAGAATTAAAAAAACCTTATAAAACCCGGAAAGCGAGAATTTTCTGTATATGCTTTTACTAAGTGACTGATTCAATAAGCGATCGGCCAAAGCAGGAAGTTTATTCCGGGAAGATCCGGCTCCAATCATGGTGTTTCCAGACTATAGCGCGTATCCTCGCCAAACAAAAAAGCAAACCGACGAAGGGACAAAGGGTTTGCCATCAGCGCATCGGGAACACAACTCCCCTAGCCTCCCATTATGCGCTACCGAGCGGAAAAATAACCCGCAACGTTTTATGTTACCCCCTCAGTTAATCGACTTCAACAAACCGAGTTTTAAGTGGATGAGACGGTTGATGCCGAGTTTAAGTATTGCTAAAAAAATCGGCTTTGGCTATTCGGTGGCAATTGGCATCGGCGTTCTCGGAACTGCGGTGGGATTGGCGATTGGAGACTTTTATCAAAAACAAGCGGGAAAAGAACTCGCCATCGCTTACGAACAGCAATATCTGTTGAGTGAGTTGGAAAATAGCGTGCTGAAAATGCGATCGCATCCCCAACGACTGGTCACTGTATTTGGCGATTCGATTTGGTTTGAATACGAAACGGCTAAATTTAGCGCCGATGTGACTCGCATTCACGAATTGCTCGGTCAACTCTCCGATTTTCAAGAACGTAAATCCACCAATCTGGCGGTGGATACTCTGGGGTTCGAGTCTTTCTTGCAGGAATACAAAACCGCCACCGATGCCTATGCCAATCTGATCCAATCCATTTGGAAGGACATCGACCCGCCCAGACTAACTCAAGAAGAAATCCCCGCCGCCCAACAACAGTTATTAACCGCAAACAGTAGCGATCGCGCCAATCAGCTTACGGTGAAGTTCGAGCAACTGTCGGAACAGTTAAGCCGCTTAATTTCAGCCGCAAAAACTCAACAATTGCAAGCCAATTTCAAGCTCGATCGCGCTGAATCTCTGCGGTTACAAATTATTATTGCCAGTATGGTGCTTTCGGCGGCGATCGCAGTTTTAGTGGGACTCTATACCAGTCGCGCGATCGCCCGCCCCATCCGCTGGGTGAGCGAAGTCGCCCAACAAGTCACTCAACGCGCGAATTTTAACCTCGTCGCCCCGGTATTAACCGATGATGAAGTCGGCGCATTAGCCACTTCTCTCAATCAAATGATTCGCTGGATGGGAGAATACACTCACCAACTCGAATTGTCGCGGGACAACTTAGAAAAGCGGGTGGAAGAACGCACCCGAGAACTGCGCGACGCCCTGGAAGAACTCAAGCAAACCCAAGCGCAACTCATCCAAAGTGAAAAAATGTCTTCTTTGGGTCAAATGGTTGCCGGACTTGCCCATGAAATTAACAATCCCGTCAATTTTATTTATGGCAATATCGAACATACTCGCGGCTATATGGAAGATTTGCTCGAGTTGGTTAATCTCTACGAACAAGAATACCCTCACCCTACCGCGCCAATTCAAGCGGAAATTGACGACATCGAACTGGATTTCCTGCGCGAAGATTTACCGAAAATTCTCGCTTCTATGAAACTGGGCACGGACCGGATTCGGCAAATTATTCTGTCTTTGAGAAATTTCTCCCGCCTGGATGAAAGCTATATCAAGCCGGTGGATATCCATGAAGGACTCGAAAGCACGTTGCTGATTTTAAATAACCGCCTGAAAAAAGACATTGAAGTGGTTAAATCCTATAAAAATTTACCCTTGGTTCACTGCTATCCCGCACAGCTCAACCAAGTGTTTATGAATCTCCTCAGCAATGCGATCGATGCCCTGCAAGAACAACCAGATATTCCCGATCGCAAAATTATCATCTCTACAGAATCTCTCGATTCCAATCGCATTCGGATTCGCATCTGCGATACCGGTCCGGGAATCCCCAGAGAAATTCAAGGACAACTTTTCGACCCCTTTTTCACCACTAAACCCGTGGGCAAAGGCACGGGTTTGGGACTGGCAATTTGTTACCAAATTATCGCCAAACACCAGGGCAAAATTGAGGTCAATTCCCAACCGGGTCAGGGAACAGAATTCGCGATCGTTTTGCCCATCCAACCTCCCCAAACTGTTAAAATTCGCAAAGTCGCTTAGTCCCGGAAATTACATTGTTTTCAATTTGGGGGGCGATCGCATCCCCAAATCGTTGCAAATTAACAATAATTGTTTTGTAATGCCTGCCGGATTAACCTTGATTCCCCCCGCATATCGATGGGCAATTTTCCCTAAAGAAATTTAATGCACTTGTCGGCTATTATCATGTAAAATCGGAAAAGGCATTGATTTTTTATAAAAATTTAATAAAGTAGAGAAATGCCGACTACAGTAGGGTAGCAACTCAATGGTTCGTCAAAGACAAGTGCGGTTGCCAATTTGAAATTATCCGGGTTGTGAAGCCCAGCGATCGCCCTTCCCAAAGTCTGTCCAGACTGTGGGTCACAGCGATCGGGATGCCATCTACGTCCTTCAGACCCCCAGAGGCAATGGGAAGCCATCCCCAAAACAACAGTAATTTTAGCGAGGAATAGAAGCACCAACCATGCAGCTTCAACAGTCTTATAAAACCCTAGAGAGAATAAAAAACCTCTCCATTGCGGATCCACCCGTGAGCGATCGAGACGAGAATGCGGGAAATAATCTGCTCGAGAAATTAAAAAGCCGGATTCGTCGCTGGAGTATCAAACAAAAAATTGGGTATGGTTACGCCCTAGCGATTGGAATTGCCGTATTTGGAACCGGATCCGGGTTATTCGTGGGGGATTACTATCAGCGGGAGGCAAAAAAACAGCTCAACCAAGCGCATCAACAACAATGGTTGCTGATCGACTTACAGCATGAAGTGCTCGCCGCGCGATCGCATCAGCAGCGGTTAGTGCCTGGAATTGACAATTCGCAGTGGTTAGAAGCCGAAACCAGCGAATTTTTGGAGAAAATGCAGCAGGTGAGAACCCTTTTATTTAACCTGCAACATTTTGTGGATAATCACTCCCACGAATTTCTCGCGATCGACGCCAACGAAGTTCTAGATTTAGTCCACTCCTATGACGCCACGTCCCTTTCCTATGCCAACCTGGTCAATTTCCGACTCGAACAAGTTTATACTGGGAACTTACCTCCCAAAGAAATCCAGCAGACGCAGAAACGAATGCTGATTTCGATGAATCAGGATCTCAAATTAAAATTAAAGACCCTAGAGGAAAAATTAAATCAAAGCATTGAGAAAGCCAAAACCCAAGAAGCATTCGCGAAGAACACCTTTAACAAAGCGGAATCCTGGCGGCGTCACATTACCCTAGTTAGTATGCTGCTTTCGGTAGCGATCGCGGCAATTTTGGCTTATTATACCAGTCGGGCGATCGCCCGTCCCATCGAATGGGTAACGCAAGTAGCCCAGCGCGTCACCGAACAATCCAACTACAAACTGCAAGCCCCGGTTTTAACCGAAGACGAAGCCGGTTTGCTCGCCACTTCTCTCAATCAATTGATTACCCGGGTCGAAGAACAACTGCAAGAAATCAAACACACCCAAGCCCAACTGATTCAAACCGAAAAAATGTCCAGCTTAGGGCAACTTGTGGCTGGAATTGCCCATGAAATTAACAATCCCGTCAGCTTCATCCGGGGCAACATCGAACACAGCAACCACTATATTCAAGACCTGCTTGAATTAATCGAACTCTACGAACGAGAATATCCCCAGCCCACCCCCGTGATTCAAGACCTAATCGATGACATCGATTTAGAATTTTTGCGTTCGGATTTGCCCCGTTTGCTCTCTTCCATGACCAGCGGTTCCGATCGCATTCGTCAGATCGTGTTATCCTTGCGAAACTTTTCTCGTCTCGACGAAGCGGAGAAAAAACGAGCGAACCTGCATGAAGGACTAGATAACACCCTATTGCTGCTCAATCACCGATTGAATGGCAATATCGAAGTCATCAAACAATACGGCAACTTGCCCAAAATCGAGTGCTATCCCGCCCAGATCAACCAAGTATTTATGCATCTGATTGGCAATGCGATCGACGCTTTCGAGGAAGCGGGGGAACAACGCGATCGCCAGCCCAGTTTACCCGTACATCATGGCAATTTCACCCCACATCATGCCACCGCCACTTGTGCGTCCCCTTCCCCCACCGGCGATCGGATCGTCATCGCCACCCAAACCCTAGGCGACAACCAAGTGCAGATAAAAATCCGCGATAATGGTCCGGGAATTTCTCCCGACATTTTAAGCAAGGTATTCGACCCCTTCTTCACCACAAAACCCCCCGGAAAAGGGACCGGTCTGGGATTAGCCATTTGCTATCAAATCATCGAAAAACATGGCGGCACTATCCAGGTCAATTCCACCCAACGTCAGGGAACAGAATTTACAATTTTTCTGCCTATTCACACCCCAGCTTAGTCCCGTCAGGGTTTTACATGCATTATAATTTTCCCTTTTCCATGACCCAAAATATCGCCAACATGAACCAATTTTTAGAGGAATTTAAAGCCTTACGCGCCTCTAAAAAATCGGCAAAATACAACCAGATGGCGGATTTTTTATCTGCCTTTGCCGAATGCGATCGCGCCTTGCGCCAGAGTAAAGCCGCCAAAGTCAACATTTTTGAAAAGCTCGACATTACCCAAAACAAGTCGGTGCAAACCCGGTTTTTATCCTGCATCTTTGATGCGGATTCCAACCCGCAAGCGCCGCTATTTTTAGAGCAAGTGGCGCACCACTGTGGGGTAAAGATGCCGCGCCAGGTATTCAAGCAATCCTATCGCGTGCAAACCAATCTTGCCGACCCTAAGTTGCAACTGGACTTAGCCATTTATCGGCCTGGTGGCTTTTTAATTGGGATAGACAATACCCTGTTAGACCGAGAAGGAATTTATCAAGTGGACCGAGAATTTCAAGAACTGCAACGGTTGGGATTAGGGCAACGGATTCCCCCAAAACGACAGGTGGGAATATTCCTCACCCCCGACGGGCGATCGCCTATCAGTGGCGACCCCACCCCCTGGCATTCCCTTTCCTATCGCCAACTTGCCGATGCCTTCGCCACCCTTTTGCCAAACATCGCCGAGAGCAAACTGCACCATTATTTGGTAGACTGGATAGAATCTGTTGCCCACTTGTAGAACATCCATGAACCCTTTATCTGAGGAAAGTCTGCTGCTGGCGAAAAATTGGGAAACCTATCAATCCCTGCAGCAAACCGAACATCAACTGCGAACCGAAATTGCCGCATTTCTCGCTGCTCTCGAGGCAGATTTAACCAAACAAAAATGGTGGAAAAATGACTGGAGTTTCGTTGCCTACGACCCCACAGAAATTTATATTTCCAATCAAAATTGGGTGTCGCAATATGAAGAATATGTGGTGTCAATTGGCGTGGAGGGATTTACCGCAGAACGAATCTTCGGCATGGAAAGTGCCCCCCAACTTTATGTCAGGTCATCGGACTATCAGTTAGGCGAAATCCTCACGGAAAAACTGCAAGAAGCCAGCCAGAAACTACCCGGGGAATTGGATTATAGTGCCAGTCGGTATTTGGTGGTGCAACCCCTGAGCAAAGTGTTGCCAGAAGAGGTAGAAAAATTCGACAAACTGCTGCGATCGCCCATCGTAAAATTTTTCAGCGATTCGGCCAATATTTTGTGGAAATTTAACGACCTCATCGAAAACGCTGTCAGTTAATTTAACCCGCAAGAGGTGAAGGATGACGATTTATTTTTACACCACCCAGGGCGAATATGGCTGTTTTTCTAACTTTTCCCCACATGGGTTCGAGTTAGATGGGGTGTGGTGGCCCACCAGCGAACATTACTTTCAAGCGCAGAAATTTGCCGGGACCCCCCACGCCGACGCCATTCGCCAGGTGAAACGGGCAAAAGATGCGGCAAGAATGGGGCGCGATCGCAATCGTCCCCTGCGGTCCGACTGGGAACAAGTCAAAGACGACATCATGCGGCGCGCGGTGTTGCAAAAATTCCAAACCCACGCCGATATCCGGGCAATATTATTGGCAACCGAGGATGAAGAAATCGTCGAAAATTCCCCCCACGATTTTTATTGGGGATGCGGGAAAGATGGCACCGGCACAAACCAACTGGGAAAAATTTTAATGGAGGTACGCGACAGATTGCGCCAGTGCTCGGAATAAGCAAATTCTGGCAGAGTTTCTGACTTTCGGAAGAGGCAAGCGAAGCGGAAAATTGAGACAATAAAAGCGCGAAACTGTGGTCTAATGAAAAAACGCTTTAACCCTGACGACAGTTTGTAGGGTGGGCAGTTCTAGAACAAATGCGCGATCGGCACCGCTCTCGAGTGGTTCTGCCCACCCTACCCTCTGCAATTATTTTTGCATGAGTAGATATAATGGAAAAACGCTTTAACCCTGATGAAAGAAAAAGAGTTGTTGGCTCAACTAGAGCCATTACATCAATTTGAATACTTTTGCGATCGCCTGCTCGAATCGGAAGGATTTACAAAAGTTGCCCTGTCAAAACGCGCTCAAGACCTGACGGTGGATTTTTTAATCCATCCTCCCGGAAAGTCCGAATTGTGGGTGGTGCAATCTAAATTAGCCAGAGTGTATCGCATCAGCCAAGTTTATCAAGCAGTTCACAATTTAGTTGCCTCCAAGAAACTCTTGCAAGCCAATTGTGGATTGTTGATAATTCCGTTTGAACTGACCCCCCGCTTATCGGCATTTATCCAGCGCTACCCCTCAATTGTGGTGTGGGATGTCAATCAATTGAACGAATTGATTGAAAAACATCGAGATATCGCTGCCGAATTCGTTTCGTTGCGGCGAAAACTGGATTTATTCAACCAACAACGCTAACAGATTGAAGACCTCGACACCCGGGCGGCCCAGTTACGCGATCGCCTTGCCCAACTGCCCAGCGATCGGCAACATTGGCGCGACTATGAAGAACTCTGCCTCGATATTTTCAATCGCGTTTTCATCCCGCCCTTTCGTCCCCCCATCTGGCAACCGATTGCCGATAATAACTTAGCCAGTTACAAAGCCAGCTATGCCATTGCGCGGGTCGATCCGATTTGGTACACCATTCAAAATCAATTTAGAACCCGCTATATTATCACCGATTTAAAAACCTCGACAGAGAACCGGGAGAAGAGGAAATCCACGATTTAGCCAACTATTTAGACTTTAAAGCCATGCGGTCGGTTGGGATTTTATGTACTCGCAAACCCCCCAGCGAGGCTGCAATTGCAGCCCGAAAAAAAGTGTGGCTGTCAGAGGAAAAGATGATAATATTGCTTGATGATGAAGATTTAGAAGAAATCCTCTGTTTGAAAGCGGCAGATGACAATCCCGCCCAGGTTATTGAGAGTCAAATCGACGAATTTTTTATGAACCTGTCTGAGGCGATCGGTTGAGAAGCGCCAGTTGGCAGAGGGTAGGGGGAATAAGGGGTGGGGAATCGGGGGGAGATTTTGCACCCTATCCGCCGCAAGGGTGCCAGTGCTGATAGGATCGAAGCAAAGGTAAGTTAACTTGTGAAGCCTACGATCATGTCTCTCGGTAATCTGCGCGACCTCTATCAGCAAGTCATTCTCGAACGATACAAATCTCCCAAACATCGCGGTGTCACGGATCCGGTGCATCGGCGACAGCGGGGGCATAACCCTTCTTGTGGCGACACCATCGAACTGACGGTACAGTTAAACGAGGCGGGCGATCGCATCGCAGATGTGAAATTTCAAGGAGAAGGCTGTGCCATCTCGATGGCGTCAGTGGATCTCATGGCAGAAGCGATGCGGGGAAAAAGCCTGGAAGAAGCCCTAGAAATGGTGCAGCGCTTCCAAAACATGATGAAAGGGGAAGCGGAGTTTCCCAAAGCGCAACGCAAGCTCAACGTGATGCAAGGGGTCGCCCAGTTTCCGGTTCGCATCAAATGTGCTAACCTCTGCTGGCATACCCTAAAAGCCGCCATTGAAGCCAGCGCGAATAGCGACGCGAACGGCTTTGTCAGTAACGAAAACGAGTAAAATCGGTGGGAGTCATTTTCTGGACTTTCCCGGCGAGATGGCTTTATCTCTGATTGGTTACAGATTGCTATCACGGAATCCTTATGCTAACTACCGCAGACTTTTTTAATTTGTTCAAGTGGTCTGGTATTGCCACGATCGCCTTTTTACTTCTTGCCGGATTGGGATTTCTCTTCAAGTGGGGCATCCGGTTCCGACTCGTGGGGATTACCGGGTTTATGGCGGTACTGACCGGTGGATTATTTGCCCTGAGTCTGGTGCCTTTAACCCGGACCGAGATTCCCGGTGCGATTCGCTACGCCCGCGTCTATGACAACGGTTCGACGCAAACCGTAATTGCCGTACCCCCCACCGTCACCGAAAGCGAACTCGAAGCCACCTTGCGCCAAGCTGCCGGCGATTTATTTTCCCCCGGGCGGTTTAGTCGCGGAGAGGACAAACTGACCATTCGCGCCCGGACGATCGTGCATCCGGAACCCGGTTTGTCCAAACCCCTGTATGTGGGACAAGTGCGGCGATCGCTTGCCGTGCGCGACGACGAGGACATGGAACTGGAAATCTACTCGGAAAAATTACCCAAGCTGCCCAACAAAGAAGCCCAACCTTCGCAAAGCGAAGCGTAACGCGAAAAAATTAAGAATTGAGAATGGCGGGCGTTTTGGCCCATAGGTTCTCAATTCTTAATTTTTTTTCAGGTAGGCGGAGAAAATATGGAGATTCCATGATATGATTTAGGGTTAAACCTTTAAAAATCCAAAAAATGTATAAAATATTACCAAAAAACTGCGATCGGTGGCGAGAGGAAAGCTATATTAATTTTTAAGAGCCAACCCAAACAAATTCCTATCGTTGCGTATGCCCCATAAAAATTCGGCTTCCGTAAACAACACCACCACAGACACCACCGAAGGAGTTTCCAGCATCACCGCCTTAAGCGTGGCACCGGGACAAGTGATTCGCGGGGCCAACGCAGTGGAAAAAGCGGGGGCGGCGATCGCGCGGTTGGGTCTTCGCCCCTTACTCGTCGGTGGAGATCGCAGCCTTACCCTAGCCGATCGCGCATTGCAACCCGTGGTAGAACGCCATCAATTAACCGCAGCGATCGCCTCCTACAGTCCCGACTGTAGCGAAGCCAGCTTAGCGCGCCTCTGCGATGCCGTTGCCGCCCATGAAGCCGACGTCATCATCGGTACGGGGGGCGGAAAATCCCTAGATGCGGCCAAACTCCTGGCCCATCGATGCTCCTTACCGGCGATCGCCATTCCCACCTCCGCCGCCACCTGTGCCGCTTGGACCGCCCTATCCAACATCTACTCAGACCAAGGGGCCTTTCTCTACGATGTGGGATTAGCCAAATGTCCCGACTTACTCATCCTCGACTATGAATTAATCAAAACCGCCCCCCAGCGCACCTTAGTCGCCGGCATCGGAGACGCCTTGGCCAAATGGTACGAAGCCTCAGTCAGCAGCGGTCATTCCGAACAGAGCTTAATCATTGCGGCGGTGCAACAAGCGCGAGTGCTGCGCGACATCCTGTTCCAAAAATCCCTGCCCGCCCTGCGCGAACCCGGTGGTCCCCTGTGGCAAGAAGTCGTAGACGCCACCGTATTGCTCGCCGGCGTCATTGGCGGATTAGGGGGTGCCCAATGCCGAACCGTCGCCGCCCATGCCGTACACAACGGCTTAACCCACTTACTCGCCGCCCACCACACCTTGCACGGTGAAAAAGTCGCCTATGGCATCCTCGTGCAACTGCGCCTAGAAGAAATGCTGCAAGGGAACCAACTGGCAACCGCCGCAAGGCAGCAGCTTTTAAAGTTTTATGGCGAGATTGGCTTACCGCAAAGCTTAGGGGATTTGGGATTGGGGAATATTACCCTAAGCGAATTGCAACATGCGGCTGAAATTGCCTGCGCCTCGGGGTCAGACATTCATCGCCTGCCCTTTTCGGTAGATCCGCAACAGCTTATGGCAGCGATGGTGTCTACCACCGCATCGGTGGATGCGCCCCGTTCGAGTGTGGCGCAGGGGTAAGTAGGGCGGGAGTGGGTTTATCCACAGTGCCCATGCGATTAATGCCATAACGGACAGTGCCAGTATGGTATCGGCGTCAAAAAGCCCCCGAGAGATGCGATCGCGAAAGATTTGGGGGTAGCAGAAAAATCTTTCGGGGCTTTTTGGCGATTTAATGTGTTTTTGTAGTTTTTCAAATAGGAGAGCGCCCTCAACGGCGCTGAATGCGGCCATGACTTTAGATAGGATTGCCCTTGCCGATCGCTTGCAAGGTTTACCCACGTATGTATTTGCGCGCCTCGACGAACTGAAAGCCGATGCCAGGGCGCGGGGCATCGATTTAATTGATTTGGGCATGGGGAACCCAGACGGTCCGACCCCAGCCACGGTTGTGGAGGCCGCGATCGCCGCCTTGGCAGACCCCACCCACCACGGTTATCCCCCCTTTCAAGGCACCCCTAGGTTCCGACAGGCGATCGTCAACTGGTACAAACGTCGCTACAATGTCACCCTGGATGTCGAGCGCGAAGTTCTGCCCGTCCTCGGGTCCAAAGAAGGCTTAACCCACCTCGCCCTCGCCTACGTCAATCCCGGAGACTTAATTTTAGTCCCCAGTCCCGGCTATCCCGCTCATTTTCGCGGACCGTTACTCGCCGGGGGCACCGTTCGCGAATTAATTCTCAAACCAGACAACGACTGGCTCATCGATTTGGCTGCCATTCCCGATAGCGTAGCCGAACAAGCCAAAATTCTCTATTTCAACTATCCCAACAACCCCACCACCGCCACTGCCCCGCGCGAATTCTACGAAGAAATCGTCGCCTTTGCCCGTCGCTACGATATCTTGCTGGTTCACGATCTGTGCTATGCGGAATTAGCCTATGATGGCTATCAACCCACCAGTTTGCTGGAAATTCCCGGGGGTAAAGAAATCGGGGTAGAATTCCATACCCTGTCGAAGACTTACAATATGGCAGGCTGGCGAGTTGGTTTTGTGGTCGGTAACGATCGCGTCGTGCAAGGGTTACGCAGCCTGAAAAATAATATGGACTATGGCATGTTTGGCGTGGTGCAAACGGCGGCGGCGGCGGCGTTAGACTTGCCCGATGTTTACATCCACGAAGCCCAAGCCCGTTACCGCACCCGCCGGGATTTCTTGGTGCGCGGTTTGACCGAGTTGGGATGGAGTGTCAAAAACCCGCAAGCCACCTTCTATGTCTGGGCGAAAATTCCGTTCGATACCACTTCGGAGGAATTTATCGAAATGGTTATGGATAAAACCGGTGTGGTGTTGACCCCGGGGAATGCTTTCGGATCCGGTGGCGAGGGTTACGTGCGGGTGAGTTTGATTGCCGAACCCGATCGCCTCGCTGTGGCGCTCGATCGCTTCAAACAAGCCGGCATCTGTGGCGAAACTGCCGCCCTGGCGATGGGTAGCTAATCCACCCCTCTGTCCGGTCTTCATCATGCTGAAAAGGGTCTAGTCGGCGGCGACTAGACCCTTCGGTCTTGGAATTTGAATTGTTGAACGTTCAGGTCAGCTTTTGTAGATTAAATCTAACTAAGGTTTACATTACGCCGCAGTCAACCGTATGCGAGGTTTGCATCTTCTCAATCCATACCGGACTTCTAGTTTTGGCTCGTAGCTCAGCGGTTTGGGAAACTGGCATTTAACCTTTATTCGCGGCTCAATTAAATGCACGAATGAATGCTTCCTTTTCCGCTTGCCGTGCCACATTTGCGATCGGATGCAGGCCAGCAAGGCCCTGCGGGGGACTAGAGTGGGGGACACTGAACTCTAATCCAAGTTGCTCTGTTGTGTCCTGATTTATAAGGTAGCACCAATTTCTATGGATGCCCACTGTTTTTTACTAAACTTTACAGAAGTTTACCCATTGCAATATTCCGGCAAAATCGGTAACGAATTGAGTGGAAAGCGCTGTTTTTTTCCAGTAACAATTACTTAGGTAAATTGGCGGATTCAAGGGAGAAAAATCGAGGGTTTTGCGGGAGAGTTTACCGCAGCAAAACGCGCCAAGTGGCAGGTCCGACAATGCCATCCGGGGGCAGATTGTAGGTTCTTTGCAAGGATTTGACTGCCGCTTCGGTGCGCGAACCAAAAAAGCCGGTGGACTCTCCTTGAAAAAAGCCGAGGGTTCGCAACAGGTTTTGGAGTTGAACCACCGCATCGGTGTTCATTGAGCGCCGCAGAATCGGTAAGCGAGAGGAGAAGGGAGAGCGGTAGGTCTCGGCGGTGGTGGTAGGAAGCAGGGCATTCCAGGTGTTGGATCCCACGATACCGTCTGGGTTGATGCCGGCATCTTCTTGAAAAGCAAAGACCGCGATCGCGGTACTTTGGCGATAGACCCCATCCACCGGACCGGCGTAATAGCCCATCAGCTTGAGGACCGCTTGCACTTGCGCCACATTATCGCCTTGAGTGCCAATTTGTAGGGTAGGTCGGTTGAGCGGTAGTTGGGCGATGGGTTGCGATCGCGCCGGTGGGGCGATCGGCAACAGCAACACCGCCGAAACCATCACAATGGCCTGAAGAATTTTGAAATACATGGGTTTTGTTTTTCCTCCCTCAGCCCTTGGTGGATTTTCATACCACAAATTTATTAATTTGTCAAGGCTCGATTGCGGCGGCGGGTCGCGATCGCCACTTCCTCGGGACACAACCCAATCCCGGGTGCTTCTACACCTGAGAGATAAACGCTTCCGGTCCGACCAGAGAGACAAAAGGTTCCGTCTTAAAATAGCGGCAAGCCACCTCTTGAGCGATGGGTGCGGAAATGGCCGAAATTTCTTCATTAAAACGGGTATCGAATTCGATCCCGAGGCCCAAGATTTCGTACCAGCCAAACACCTGAGCGATTTGGGCATTGGTTTGTTTGCCGAGGGCATATTGACCGAGGAGTTTATTTTTTGCCGCTTGTAACTCTTCTGGACTCAGGGGGGTAGTGCAAAGACGCTCGAGTTCGCTACGCAGGCAGTTGAAAGCGATCGAGGTATTTTCCGGGGCGGTCCCCATATAAACCACAAACGGACCGGGATCCAAGCGAGTGGGATAGAATGCCGACACATCGTAAGCCAAGCCGCGAATTTCGCGCAGTTCCACAAACAAGCGGCTGGAGAGACCATTGCCCAGATAAGTATTGAGTAACTTGAGTGCGGCGTAATCACTCGGGTCGGGATTTTGCGGGTCTTTCCCGCGCACCGAGTTGGTCAGATGACCCACCATAATAATCGATTGTTGGGTATCTTGAGGGACAAGCATCTGGCGAGGATGGGAGGTTAAGGGGGGAAATTGCGGGTCATGCACCGCAGTGGTGGGAGCTTCCCACGGACCGAATACCTCTTGAATCAACTGAGTTGCGGCGAAAGGCGCGATCCGACCGGCGAGACTGACCACGATGCGATCGGGGCGAAAAAAGGAACGATGAAAGGCTTCGAGATCGGCGCGAGTTAAGGTAGCCACCGTTTCTTCCCGGCCCAGGATAGAACAAGCGTAGGGGTGATCCGGGTACATCGCTTGCCGCATTTGGTCGTAGGCGATCGTAAACGGCTGTTCGAGCCCAGAGCGAATTCCTTGCAGGGTGAGGCGCTGTTCCAGTTCCACCTCGGCATCTGGGAAGCTTGGGTAGCGCAACAGATCGTGGCACAGTTGCAGCATGGGAGCGAAATCTGCCGAGACGGTTTTGAGACTGAGTAAGTAGTAATCCGGGGTAGCATCGGTACTGAGACTTGCGCCCACGGATTCTACCTGTTCTGCGATTTCCAAAGAAGAGAGGCGATCGGTGCCTTTCGTCATCACCGCCGAAACTAGATGAGAGAGTCCCGCCTTTTCGCGAGGTTCGCAACGGCTTCCGGCTTTAATGAAGATGCGAGCCGAAATGATATCCGCCGCTGGGTTTTCTACGGCAATGACGGTCATGCCATTGTCCAAAACTTGACGATGGATTTTTTTTTGTAGCGATTGCGTCACGTTCTGATTCACGCTGAGTAACTGTCCTTAGAGTGATGTCGGTCTGCCGAAAAGCGATCGCTGCCCCTAAAGGGTGGCAGAATCTAGAGGTGGGAGCGGTTTCGGGACGGATCCGGAGGGGGAATGGGGGGTTATAACGGTTTGAGGTGGGTCACGGCGTAGTAATTGGGAGAAAGATAGTGGTTGGCCACCTGCTGGAGTTGTTCGGCATCATAGGATTGAATGCATGCGGGGTAAGCCACGGCATTGGGTGCTTCGGCGATGGTGTGATAGTAGCCATAGAGACCTGCCAGTTGACTGGGCGTCTCGCTGGAGAAGGCATAATCGTTGCACAGAACCCGCTTAGCGCGGTTTAATTCTACGTCACAAATGGGTTCGTTTTGCAGTTCGTAAATGCGATCGCGAATCAGGGATTCCACCTGTTCGCTATTTTCTGGGTCTAACCAGGCACTAATCGTAAATAAACTGGAATCTCGCTGCACGGAGAAATCGCTACCGATTCCGTGAACCAGACCCCGCATTTCTCGCAATTCCTGGACTAGGCGCGAACTGCGTCCTTCTGCCAGCAACACGGCGAGCAAGTCCAATCCATAGGCTTCGTACAACTGCTCGGATCCCGGGCCGATCCAAGCCATTATCAAACGCCCCACTTCCAGGCGGGGCAAATACAGTTCTCGACGCCGAATTTCGGTCATCGGCGGTTCGGCTTCGAGTTCCAGTTGCGGACAAGGGGTACGCGGTGGAAAGCGATCGAAGGATTGCTCGATTAGGGCGATCGCCCGGGATTGGGAAACATTGCCCACGATCGCCACGGTCATGTTTTCCGGTTGGTAGTGGCAGCTATGGAACTGTCGCATATCTGACGGCGTTAGCGCCATTAACTGGTTGGCCGATCCAAATACCGGGCGACCATAGGGATGTCGCTGATAAATTTTCTCCATCAGCGCCTGAAATGCCAGCCAATCCGGATTGTCGTTCGATTGCCGGATTTCTTCGAGGACTACTTCTCGTTCTCGGATAAATTCTTCGTCCGGGATAGCGGGATGCAAGAGCAGATCGGCTAAAATCGGCAAGCCATTTTCTAAATATTGCGCCGCTAGGGTGATGAAGAAGTGGGCGTAGTCGTGGCTGGTGGCGGCATTGGTCATCCCCCCACGATTCTCGATTTCTCGGTCAAATGCGCCTGGTGGGAGGGTTTCGGTGCCTTTAAAAATCATGTGTTCGAGAAAATGAGCCATTCCCGACCAAGGGTCAGGCTCTCGGATGGCACCGGCTTTTACCCATACATCGACCACCGCCACCGGTGTGGCTTCGATCTGTTGGTGAATCACCGTTAACCCGTTGTCCAGCCTGACGATGTTGGCTGGAAACCCTGATTTTGTCAGCAGTGGAGACAAACGCTTTAATCTCAAACCCCAATTCCATACCGTTTTAGCTATCCTAACCTTTTCTGGCTCAATTTGCTGACAGAATCGATACAAACTGCGGCGAGTTTTCAGAAAAACCTGTCTGGGGTTACAGCGGGGTTTCCCATCCTCCGAGAGCGATAGGGGAGGCGGTGGCGATCGCTATTTTTTCAGGTTTCCACCCCCCCCCTGGTTTGTTTGTGGGGTTTTAAACTTCACTGGGTGAGTGCTTATTGCTACAGAATTTCCCGGCAGATGTTTCCCCTCTCTGGTGACAATTGTTAAACCGTCTCTTCTGCGAATTATTCTTCTCTATCTTCGGATATCTTTAACATACAGCGCCTCTCTTCAGGCTGGTTTTTGGGTTGTGGGTGTTTTGGGTATTATTTTTTACCATTTTTGAGACTTTAGTTTTGATTGGTTTCGAGTATTTTCCGGATTTTTATCCTATCCTGGCGAAATATTGGCTGAGTGCTAAAGCCATAATTATATTTTAAAGTTACAGGTAGATTTTAAAGTGTAGAGTCCCTAGCGACGCTGCATCAAAATCAGCCAAAAAGCCACCCTCGGTAGAGGGCTATCGCGGCTAGCGGCAATTCCCCCAAGGGAGCGGAAAGCCTTGGAGGGGAGTAAAATGCGGATATTTAGACGCTCCGGTAACGGATTGAAGGGTCAGCGATCGCGGATGAATCGAGAGAAAAAGATTGAGGCGATCGCGAAGGTATTTTTTTCTAGAATATTTTGCCCTTATAGAGAGGTGCATTGCCACGTAAAATTTGCTTTTTTTTGAAAAAAGACGGAAGTATTACTCATTTGTTCCCGGATGTAGTGAAAGTAACTAGAGAGATTGATTTTGGGATAAATCTCAAATTTACCGGATGAGGCAAAGAGAAGGAAGTAAAGGTAATTGAACAGTTAATCAAGGACAATTACCGATGAAAAGCATCTACAAAAACTTGATGTTATCCAGCCTAGTGGTGTTAGGAATGGCAACTCAGTTTTCCGGGATTGAAGTTGCATCAAAGCTAGGAGAATTAAAGGGTGCCGACCAACCTATCGCCTCTGGAATGGAAGGAAACGATGGAATTGCGCCCCATCGTGGCAGTGGACGGTAAGCCGATGGAAGACAAGCAGCATTCCTGGATATTAGAGAAGGGGGCAAGCGTGTCGAGAGATTGGCAGACGAACAACACCAAGCCACAGAGGCGTTGCCGAATTGCACGATCGCCCGCGCAGGTGAAACATGCGAATCCTGGAGGGGATAGAAACCCGATGGCGGGGAGTTGCGAGGGTAAATCTCAGTCAGAAATGGGAATGAGCGTAGGCAAAAATCCCTTACAGAGGAAGAGTTTTCCCTCCCCCTGCTCGACGTGGCGAGCGTTCCGAGACAACAACCCAGGTTCTTGTGGTGTGAGGCCACGCATCTAGGGCGCGCTAACTTAAATTATTCAAATCAAACCCAATATGATTTGGGGCGACGCAGAGGCGATCGCCCTATTTTCCATTGGCGGCGGGTTCTGTAGCGACAAACCGTGGGGGGAAGACAATCCGCAACGCCACATCAGCCCAAACAAAAGCCCAAACAAAGCAGGGTCAAGTGCCGCCGATTCGAGGCCAGAAGTCTAGGGAAGCCAGGGTGGGGGGGGGGGAGGATTAGAGGGCATCGGGGCAGGATTCTGGCGCAGTTCGGTAAAATCAAGAAAAGTAACGTAAAAAGGCGCTGTAGATGATTCCTACTGTAATCGAACAATCTGGTCGTGGCGAACGCGCGTTTGACATTTACTCTCGCTTGCTGCGCGATCGCATAGTTTTTCTCGGGCAGCCGGTGGATTCAGACTTAGCGAATTTAATTGTGGCTCAATTGCTGTTTTTAGAAGCCGAAGACCCGGAGAAAGATATCTATCTGTATATCAACTCTCCCGGTGGCTCAGTCACCGCCGGGATGGGAATTTTCGACACCATGAACCACGTCCGTCCGGATGTCTGCACGATTTGTCTTGGCTTAGCGGCCAGCATGGGGGCATTTTTGTTAAGTGCAGGCGCTAAAGGCAAGCGCATGAGCTTGCCCCATTCGCGGATTATGATTCACCAACCCCTTGGTGGTGCCCAAGGACAAGCCACAGATATCGAAATCCAAGCCAAGGAAATCTTGTACCACAAGAAACGGTTAAACAGCCTGTTAGCCGAGCATACCGGTCAGCCACTCGAACGGATCGAAGAAGACACCGAACGGGATTTCTTTATGTCTGCGGAAGAATCGCGCGAGTATGGTCTAATCGATCTGACCATTAACCGACGTCCTTCTGCGAGTCGCCCGGTGGCAGTGGGGTAAGTTAACGATCTAGTACGGAGTTGAGAGTTTTGATGGACTCTCAACTCTGTGGGTTACAGGTCTGAGGATGGACTCGGCTGAGATTTGAGGAATTCGAGGAATTCGAGCAACTCTTCTTCGCTGAGCATCGAGCGCGAGGGCTTGCCGTATTGTTCTTTGAGAAAGTTACGGCCCTGGTCGTTAGACCAGCCCAAGCGCCGGATTTCCACTGTAGTCTGGGCAATAATGTCCGACAAATTCACAGACTCTTGGGGGGGATGTTCCGCCGGGGTCTGCCTAGGGGGGGGTGATGTGGGGGCAGCAGCACGGTTCTCCGGTGCCCCTGGGGGAGGAGGTTGGGAGGATGGCTCGAATTCCGGATAAGGTGAATCCTCGGGGGTGGGTGAGCGATCGGGAAAATCGGGGGTTGGCCGATCGCCTTGGGAGGCGGTCGGTTCTGCCTCCATACTGGCTCCGCCGCCGGCAGAATAAAGCCAATCATCGTTGGTGGTCGAAGAGTCTTCCAGGGGTGGGGGGGGTTGAGTGGGGGCTGGGGAATGGATCCCGGGAGGGGAAAACCCGGTGGGGGATCCGATGGGAGGAGACGGCGGTCTAGAGCGAGTTTTTCCTTGACCTAAATGAACGGTAGAGAACGCGGGGGCGCTGGTAGTGGGAGTCTCCCGGGGTGGCTCTGAGATGTGGCGCACGGCAGATTGGGGTTGGGCAATGCCTAAAACGGCCAATGCGCGTTCGCGAGAGCGGTCTTCGGCTTGTTCGAGGGTGCGTTCGGCAGCCATGCCCGTGGCGAGGGTGACTCGTTCCACCTGAATCACCGTCCGCACCACATATTGGCCTTCATAAATTGTGAGCAATTCAGAAATTAAGCTGCCTGTGGGGTAACGAGAACGAAATTCACTCAACATTATTTCACGTTAAAGTTTCTCTAAATGACATTTTAAAACTAAAATAGAGAAAGATAAATTATCTCGGCCCGATAGCGCCGCAGATAAAGCACCCCACCTCCAACCGCTCAGCTTAAGCTTCTCACCGCTCGAGTTGTAGAACTCCCTAGCTGTAGCACAGTCAGGTACAGTGGAACCGCGAATAGCGGGTTTGAAGCGCTCCCGCGACTCGAGAAAATGCGTCCAACCGCGCTAGCTATTGGCGATCGCGAGGGCAGGTTTCGAGGGGAACGAGAAGGCACTGTGGCCTCTTGATGGTTAGTGACAGAGCCAACAGCGGCCAGTGTTGGGTTGCCCCGCTTGAACAAGTCCCGTCGCACTCTCCATCCGTAGCGATCGCACGGTGGAGTCAAGAGGGGGTGATTTTTCGTGCCCTAACCTGCAGCAATGCTGAACGGAGTTCAGCGCCGGAGTTGGTAGAGGAAAAATCTCCAAACTCTGGTAAACTTGTATCAGCTAAATGGGTACGGTAAAGGGCGGACACAGATTCCGAGCCAACCGGAGACACGACCCATTTGGCAAGGCTGGATGCCCTGTAAATCCTGGTATCGCCCA
>NZ_JAJENT010000314.1:0-248 GCF_035615515.1 Phormidium sp. CCY1219 | reverse complement strand
AACCAAAGAAGGATTTTTGCCGAAGTTTAGGTGCGCTTCTGGGAAAACCGTATTTATCAGAATTAACCATTTGCCGACAGGTTCCATAGCTTTAATTAGCAAAGGTTGGTATCCTTTGAGGTTTAAGCTATTAGGAGTTGACTGGCTCACGCAAGCAGCATCGCTCCAGTTAGACTTAGAGATGCCAAGACGCTTACGATTAAATTTAGTTAATCCTCCAGAACCTACTTCAACAGGTAGTCCAGTAG
>NZ_JAJENT010000313.1:0-12847 GCF_035615515.1 Phormidium sp. CCY1219 | reverse complement strand
TGGTCTTCTGGTCAGGTGAGCTTGGGAAAATAAAGTCTTACCAAGCCCCTCCCTTTAGGGATGGGGTTCCTGACAGAGTTTTGACATCAGGGTAGAAAATGAAAACTTCAGTATGAACCATGAGGGGTAAAATGGGAAGAGTAGGTGGGAATCGCGCACGCGCAGGGTCGCCGACGAGGGGGACATCCCTTGCCATCGGCCACTAATCTTCATCGGTAATTTGCATGACGATCGCCGTCATGTCATCAGAATTTTGACTGTCCGGACCGATAAAAAGGCGGACTTGTTCGAACAGATAATCGAGAATTGCTTGCGGACCGCTACAGTGTTGGCAGGCCCATTGAAAAGCCGCCACCAAATTTTCTTCATCGAAGCGATCGCCTTGCGGATTGCTCGCATCCGTAAACCCATCCGTATAGTACACGATGGTATCCCCCGGATAGAGCTGCACCTGACCCTCCTGATATTGCGTATCCGAATCCAAACCAATCAGCATTCCCAGAGTATCCAAACGCTTCAGCGATCCCGTAGAAGCCTGCCATAACAACGGCGGATTGTGAGCGGCATTACTATAAGACAACACCCGAGTTTTCGGGTCATACTCGGAATAAAACAGGGTCACAAACCGATGAGAATTTTCCAAATCCGCGTACATGACCCGATTCAAATGTTGGAGAATCCGAGCGGGAGAATGACCATTGAGGACCTCAGCGCGCAACATCCCCCGGGTCATGGTCATAATCAAGCCCGCCGGAACCCCTTTTCCCATCACATCGCCGATCGCCACACTCCACCGCCCGGTGGGTTTGCCCCCGTTGTTTTTAGACTTAACAATATCGTGACTGGTGGGAATAAAATCATAGTAATCCCCCCCCACCCGATTTGCCGTTTGACAACTCGCGGCTAATTCCACCCCATGAATTTTCGGGCATTGACGCGGGAGCAAGCGCAATTGGATTTCCGCACCAATTTCTAACTCGCGGTCCAAGCGTTCTTTTTTGCGCAGTTCCACCGTCAGCTCGTCATTTTCGATCGCCACAGCAGTTTGATCCGCCACCAACCGCACCAACTTTTGCCGAGTCGGCGTCCAACTGTAGTCCGGGTCGCGACTAAACACATACAATCGGCCCCGTTCCACATTTTTTACCAAAATCGCCGTGCCAAACAAATGCACATCCGACCCGACATAGTGGCTGACTTGATAATCCAAAGACGAAGGCGGAACCTTCGGTCCGCCCGCCACTCCCGAACCGTTCATCATTTGCCGCGTCACCGCTTCCAGAGCTTGGCGGATATCTTGACATTCGTGACCTTCCTGACAGTGGAGCTGTTGCAGGCGCACCTGACCATTGGGTTTAAACAGAATTAGCGCTCCCCCATCGGCATCGGTAACGCGACTGGCCACCAGGGGAATCAGCTCCAAAAATTGATTGAGATTATTGAAGCTTCGCAGGGCAAATCCCAGGGAAGAGAGTAAATCTTGAACTTTCTTTTGTTCGCGATGTAAACGTGCCACCAGTTCTTTGAGGGCAAATACTGGCGTTCCTTCGGGAGGGTTTCCCCCGGCATTGGGAGGGTCAGTAGATTGAAATGGCTGTCTTGGAATAGGTACAGAAGTCATTGAGTCACGCTTTTAATCAATATGAGCGATCGCGGTTTTCGGGTTTCAGAGGGCACTCCCCCAAAAGCTTACTGTGTTTTTATAAATTTCCTGCGCCATTTTTGCAAGGGTTAGGTGCCAGAGGCGCAATCCTGCTGGATTTCGAGGCAAATTGTTTTAATATTCTCGGAATTGAGCGCGGCCAGATGCGGCCACTCGGAGTTTAAAGAAATTTTAATATTTTTGCCGCTTTGGCGATCGGCATTTTACCCCAACGCCTACAGCAGGACGTTAAAGTTGCCAGTTACAGAAAAATCAGGCGATTTGATACCTCATGCCTCGAATCTGATTTTCCGTTCCAGAGTCTCGTACCCACTCTCTTTGAATTTCAATGCTTCGCGCCCAGTGGTGCAGTGACACAAATCCTCACCCCTCACGCTTTGGATATTTTGTCAGGGCGAACGCGAGTTTTGCCGCCTGTAGCGCCCGGGAGAGAGCTTTTAAAATAATGGGGGATGATTGGCAACAGAACCGAGGGGAGGTTCTACTTGAATCCCTTTAACAACGATTGAAATAATCATAGCGCCAATTTCCTATCCTGCCAATCTACAACTGGGGGGATTTTCCGCGATCGCCCTCCTGCACTCCCACCGCCACCAACACAAAGCTTCCCTAAGCAAGGGTGGAAATTAATGTACATCCTTGCTGAATTGATTCGTTATGAATTCGTAGGGGTTCATCGTTTGTTTTAACTGTCTGCGCCACTAGGTTCGAGTTGCCTTGAGAAAACCTCGAACAGGGGCGACAAAATTAACCGAAGCAGAAACGCGCCGATCGCCCCCTTTGCAGCAATAATGGGTGCGATCGGCGCGTTGGGAACGAGAGGGGGTTGCGATCGCCCCTAGGGTTGCGATCGCCGATGCGGTTATCTAGACCTTCCCAAAGGCTTCCCCAGGAAGCTAGCCACTGATTAACGCTTCCACGAACTCATAACTAGAAAAGGGGCGCAAATCTTCGATGCCTTCACCCGCACCGATAAAGCGGATAGGCAGACCCATCTGCTGCACGATCGCCAACGCTATGCCACCTTTAGCAGTTCCATCCAGTTTTGTCAAGATAACGCCGTTGAGATTTATCGCTTCCGAAAAAACTTGTGCTTGGCGCATCCCATTTTGACCCAGGGTCGCATCCAAAACCAAAAGCGATTCCACCACCGCATCCGGGGCTTTTTTATCGATAATCCGGCGAACTTTCGCCAATTCATCCATCAGATTTTTCTTATTCTGAAGGCGTCCGGCGGTATCCACCAGGAGCAATTCCGTCCCCCGCGCTTGAGCGGCGGACACCGCATCGAACACCACCGCCGCCGGATCCGCATTTTTCACCGGATTGGCAATCACTTCCACATTCGAGCGTTGTCCCCACACTTTTACCTGTTCCACAGCGGCGGCGCGGAAAGTATCGGCGGCGGCAATTAAGGTGGAGTAACCGGATTTTTTGGCAATATGGGCGATTTTGCCGATCGTGGTCGTTTTCCCAGCACCATTGACCCCCGCAATCAGCCAGACATTGAGTCGGTCTTTTTCCGGGACAAAGATGGGTTTGTAGTTGTTGGCGTAGGGGCGATCGAGCATATCGCGCAGGATTTGTTTGAGGTAGGCGATCGCCTCGGCGGGCGGGAGTGCTTCTTCTTTAAGCTTTTGCTGCAAGGCATCGATAATCGCATCCGTCGCCTCGATTCCCACATCCGCCTGCAAAAGCGCTGCTTCGATTTCCATCACCGCTTCTTTATTCAGCGGTCCTTGTCCCACGATCGCCCGCAACTGATTGATCAAGCTGCGCCGCGTTTTGTCTAACCCCTGGCGTAGTTTCTGCAGCCAGGTAATTTCTTCAATCGAAATCTCATCCGGACGCCGACCTTGGGACGCCAGCACTTCCGCCGACCACAAAAATCCCTCATCAAACGTTAATCCGGAAATGGTCGCGCCCCCTGTCCCGGGAGCCACAGTTCCCGCACCCTGGGCTGCTGGCTCCTCGGTGGGCGTTTCGATCGCGCTTTCGCTCAATCGATCCAGCCTCGCTTGTCGTTCCGCTTGCGCCCTGGCTAAAAAGGAGGTGGGAGCCGCCGCCGTTTCCGTCTCGGGGGCGGATTCTGTGGCTGAAACCTCCTCGGATACGGGCTCTGCTGGGGCAGGGGGGGGCGCAGTTTCTGGTTCGACTTCTACAGGGGTTTCCTCGGTGGCGTTCTCCACCGCTGCCGTTTCCGCCGTCTCCGGTGCGATCGCCTCGGTCGGTGTGGGTTCCACGGTGGGCGCGGCTTCCACCTGTTCCGCTGCTGCTTCTGTTACCGCTTCTGTCTGCGCTTCCTCGGCTACCGGTGCCTCGGCAACTTCTGCCCCTGGGGAGGTTTCTTCCCTGGTTTCGGCGGTGGCTTCTTCTATCGGTGTTTCCGCTGCTTGCGCGATCGGCGCTTCCTCCACCGACTCTTCTATCTCTGTCTTTTCTTCTTCCCCGGTCTGTTGTTTTTGAATGTTTTTATAAGCCGCTTTCGCCCAGCTTAGATAATCTTCTCCCTCTTCGGCGGGGGGTTCCTCCGAGGCATCTGCGGATGAGGGTTCGGCTTGAACCTGCTCTGTGGCTGGTTCTGCTTGTTTTTCCGGTTTTTTTTCTTCGCTACCAAACTGACGGCGGAACCAATTAAACACCATAGTATTGACCTGACCTAAACTGTTGCTGTATTTTTTGCGGGTTTTCTCCCGTTTTAGAGAAGCTTTAGAAATTGCTTCTCTTAGCTGTGCGGACTTTTGACTGGAATTTACCTAACGTAGGTTTCAGACTTCAATCTACCAATAAACAGCGTTTTTTTATGGTTTTTTGTTTGATTAATCGGTTAAAATATTCCCGATTTTGAAATATTTTGCCTGGATTTAGCTCCTTCCTCCCGCGATTGCACCACTCTCCCGATATCTCTCTAGCTCGCGTTTCCGTTTCATCCTAACCCCTCTCGGGCACTGAAATTTTAGTTTCAATTTCTCCCGATTGGGGTCGATAAATCCTCTCGTGCAACTCCCCACTTTGCGACTTTTTATTTTTTGGGTTTGAAAAGGGTTTAGGTTTGGATTTTTTAAATTTATACCGACGATTTTAACGGTAAAAAATAGCTTTGTGTGGGCTTTTTAACCACCTTTAACGTTCGGTTAAGCTTGGGGTTTGGATTGAGTAGCGTCAAGATTTTTTTGTAGAGGCTAGAGAGTAGAGTTGCGTTTGATTTAATTGACGCTCAACAGCGCAAAAGTGAATCGGTGAAAGTTGTGCGGATGAGAGGGGAAAATTGAGTGAATTGCACGAGAGATTGGGTGGCAAGTTACAGGGGATTAACGAGAGGCAAGGAGCGCGATTAACATCTGGATTTTCTTGGCTAAAGCAGGCGAGATGCCTGCAATGGAGCAAGCCGAATTTGGGGAGAAATCGGCCACCTGACAAGAATCATCAGTTACGTGTTTTGGGGAATCCGGTTTTTCAGGCGATCGCTGACCCGACGCAAGACACCATTAACAAAGCGATAAGCATCTTCGCCGCTGTAGCGTTTTGCCAGTTCCACGGCTTCATTAATGGCAATTCGGTCTTGAACGCCGAGATAGTGCATTTCAGCCACAGCAATTCGCAAGATATCGCGATCGATGCGGGCGATGCGATTGAGTTGCCAGTTAACCAGGGAGTTACTGATGAGATCGTCAATTTCAGCGCGCTCTTGTTTGACGGTGCTGAGAATTTCTAAAGCGTAGGCTTTGACTTCTTTTTGGTTGGTGAGTTGAATGAATTCGGGCAATTCCATTGCCATGCCCACCCGGTTAATGGCAGTTTGAGTTTGTTCGATCGCATCGGAAACCATTGCCCGGGCGCTCTTGACGGTGGTGGCTTGAATTTCGCTATCGATCAGGCGATCGCTACCCCGTTTGAGTTCGGAGGCAGCGGTTTCCAGGATATCGTGAACTTCCTGGGTGAGGGTGCGAACCGCTCCAAGGACCAAATCAGAGAGCTGTTCTTGGTGGAGTTTTTCCAAATTAGAAGAGACTTGACTGAGAGAAAGCAGAGCGAGTTCGCGGGCGATTCGTCGGGGTTGCATAATGGTTGTTGAGTTAAACGGCTTGGGGTTTAGATATATTCTTCTTCGGGTTGTTCTTCAGTGGAGATCGCCTGGTGTTTTCCCTCATTCTTCAGTTCGTGCAGTTTGCGCTTGTTAGAAGGAGGCAAAGGTAAAGGACCTCTAGCCGAGGGGCTGACAATTCCACCAGAGACAATGACTTTAAACGCATCTTCCACCGACATGGAAAGGTCGATCGCATCCTCCTCCGAAACGATCGCGTACCAACCGCTAGTGGGGTTGGGGGTGGTGGGGATAAAAATGCTGAGCATCGAACCGGACAAGTGGGATTGAATTTCCGTGGTTACGGTTCCAGTGACGAAAGCGATCGCCCAGATTCCCCGGCGAGGATACTCGACCAAAATCACCCGGCGAAACTTATCGTTGGAATCCTTCAGCACGGTTTCGAGCAGTTGCTTGAGGGTTTTGTAAACCGAGCCGGCTAGGGGAATAGCCTGTAAAACTCGCTCCCCAAGGTCGAGCAGCCATCGCCCCGCGATATTGCGAGCCATCAATCCGATCAGCAGAATGCTCAGTAAAGGCACCGCTAGGCCCACTCCCAAATTCAGCAGATTGACTAAAATGGGGTGCAGGTTATCAAACGGATTGAGCTGCTTGGGAACGCTGGTGAGGAAATCAATCACCCATCTGGCGATTGTAATCGTCAGCCAGATAGTAGTTGCCAGGGGAATGACCACCAGTAGTCCGGCTATCAGATCGTTTTTTAAGTCTTGCTTAAAGCGTTCGAGCACAGGTCACCCACTCTCCTTTGATGGGGAAAATTGCGCGATCGCAATTTTTCCCTCTAACATTTCACTTTTAACCAGCGGTTGGCCGAGCGAGTTAAACAAACCCCTATTGCCATTTTTGGTGGCTGATTTGAGTTCGTCAACCCTTTTACCGTGGTTTGAGGAAACCAAAGCAGTGCCTCAATCCACAGAAGTTCCGCGACCCGATGTCAGGAACTCAGCCAAACCGCGACTCAATTGTTGCCTGCTTCCGCGAAAGGAGCCTTCGGATGGTTTTTATGAGAAGACAAACCTCCCGCCCAAGCAGGACTTGAAAAAATTCCCTAGTGGGATTGCTTAAAATTGTAAAGAATTCTGTCAAAATTCGCACGAACTGCTCGGAAGCAGTTGGGATCCCTTGCCTTTTCCCGAGGCTCCGCCCCACCGGAAACCTTTACCCGGTTTAAGATTGGCTGGAAGGAGTAGCCTGTACTTGCTCCGGTTCTATGCGCGGTTCTGGGGCGTGCTTCAGTTCCCAGACTTTTAGCAAAATCAGATATTCGTAGAAAGCTTGTAGGGTACACCAGGCAAAACCTGCACGCCCGTCCAAAATCCCCCCCAGCAAAAGATACATGTACAAAAAGCGCAAAAGCGGTCGGAAGGGCAAACGCAAGGACAAATCTTTGAGTGCCCGCCTTCTTTCCACTTCTGAGGATCCTAAAAACAAATTTTTCCAGGATACTGCTCCGCTTTCCAATTGGCGCAGGGTTTCCTTGGCTTCATCGCTGGAATAGCGGTTGTGTTTTTCCAGCCAGCGGCTTAATCCTTTGCTACAAGTGTAGTGGGGGTAGGTTTCTTTGAGAAATCCCGTCGGACCGTCACAAACTTCCCGTTCGGTATGCCCGTAGTCGGTGAACCAGACTTTATCTTTGCGGAATAAACGCATTTGATAGCGGGGATATTGGGTACTGCGACGAATCCATTGGTCCATAAATATGACCCGTTCGGCGACATAGTAACCGATAAATTCCTCGCTTTTTGTGGCCTCGAGACATTCTTGAAACAGTTCGGGGGTCATCCGTTCGTCGGCTTCTAGGATGTACACCCATTCGTGCTTGGTGGGAATTTCCTCGAGCATCCAAGTCCTTTGTTTGCCGTGACTTTCAAACTCGTGCTGTACCACCTGGACGGGATATCGATTGGCAATCTCCACAGTGCGATCGCTACTTATCGAGTCCACAACAATGATGTCATCGGATAACATCGCTGACTCAATGCAAGGTGCAATATCAATTTCTTCGTTATAGGTAAGGATATAAATTGAAAACATGTGCGGCTGCTGCCAATAAGGCGCAAAGACTCTAATGGTACAAACCCACCCGAGAATGGTGATTGTCAGCCAACTTTGTCACCCTATCCAGTCCGGGAGTTTGGCTGATAACTTGCTAACAAGGAGGTGTCCTCAACCCCTCTCAGGTGAAGTTTCAACGCCGCCTTGACTTTACCGGATAGGTTAGGCAGGTGGGGCGTCGAGCGAGCGCGTTTACCGAGCTGCGATCGCTCGGCACTGCTTTAGTCTCTATTGTACTTTATGCTACATATTTTTACTTCTCAATGCCAACTCCATTCCTCCTTTCTCCTCAATTTTCTCTCATCTTTACTCTGAATTCCTTGAAATTTTCTCCCTCCTGGGATTTCAATCCTCTCTTTTCTCCCCCCACTTAATCCTCTCCTCAACTCCTGAAAAATAGGCAAATTTATTCCTTTTAATTTTCTGCCATTACTTTGATTTCAGAAGTTGGCAACTTAGATTTTTTGCCCATTTAGGTTAGCTATCAACCCTCTTTTCTTTGTCACAGCTTCGACATTATTCAACCTACTTTAATTCCCGAAATTCGCTTTCGATTGTCTTCACAATTGCTATTTTATTTCTTCCCACTTTGATGACAACCCAAAACGGAACGGTGGAGAAAACCTCTGGCCGAACCGCGATCGGAGATCGAACTCAAATACCACTTGCGGCGGGGATTTTCTCCGAGCGAAAATCCCCGACTTGTTAGCGAGGGCTAGGACTGCGACGACCACCGCGCGAAGTGCCCATACTTTTCAAACCCGTCCAGCCAATGATACTGTAGCCAACGGCCAAGAGCAAACTACTAATTCCCGTTTGTAAAGCAAGCTTCGTCAATCTGGTTTTCGCTTCTGCTTCCAGGTTTTCCCGACGCTCGCGAATTTGACTCACCTGTTGCTCGCTAAGCGACTCCACGCTAAATCGCTCCTGGAGAAACTGGTCAATCTGGTCTGGATTTTCTCTCAACTGTTGCAGTAACTCTTTTTCCTGTTCTGGTACCTCGGGATTGGCCAATGCTTCCTCAAGTCGCTGTTGGTCAGAAAGCAATTCGCGCAGTTGACCGCCCAAGGCACTGCGCCGCCGTTCGATTTCTGTTTCCACATTTTCATTACCCAGGCGGTTGACCACTTGAGCTTCTGTCTCGACCGCTTGTTCCCGAATTTCCTGCAACGTGTCAGAGCGTTGAAGGCGAACGTTATTCAGATGTAGGGGGAATAGCAACAGAAAGACAAGCCCTAAAACTGTAGACAGCAAAAAAGCCCAAAACCGAAGGTCTTGCAAGGCATTGCGTCTCGATGGGTTAGCCCCTTCGCTACTTTGCATCCAAAATCCAGCTAATAGAAAAGCAATTCCTACTAAAGGAATGATGCCTCGTTCCACGAGCTGAGCCGTATAGGTCAACTGCCACTGTCTCTCCAAAGGATTGAATGGAAAGGCAAGTAGCAGGTAATCTAATAATGACGACAGAACTAAAATTACCCCGACCACTTTCAGGGTCATTGAAGCTACAGAATGTTGATTCATTTTATCTAACCTGCTAAAAACTCCCGAGATTATTGTCAATCGGCAGAGGAAAGCGGGGCGGGGTTTACCACTTCCCCACGATCGCTGGAAAAAAGTTGAGACCCCTACCGTGTGGGATTTACTCGCTTCGGTGACACTGGACGGCAAGCATGCAAGGGGTGGGCAATGACAGACTCGAAGTTTTTAACCTGTACGCACGGGGAGAATTGGGGGCTTTTGCCGCTCCCGCTCGGGGTCAATATTTACTATCTCAGTTTCAGTTTAAACTGAAAACTGGAAGCACCCAAGCCTCTAACTCCCTGTTACCGGAAAACTTAAAAAAAAAATTATTTTTTCGGGTTTGGGATCTGCTGGCCGTTACCCCCTGCATTAGAGAATCCAAACAGACCGGGGGACTTGGGGCATCGGTGGGTTGGCAAAGGTGCCGATCGCCGCGCGGAAGCCTGCCGTTGTTAGTTTACCCATTGACCGTACCAGTTAACCAGACGCTCCGGTGGGACACCAAGATAATACCCAATCAGGATGGCTTGATTGATGGCGGTAGTTTTCACCACGCCGAGTTTTTCCCATCGGCGTGCTGAGGTTAGAACTGAACTCGGCGCGATCGCAATATTGCCCCGCCTTCTCAACCGATGGATGAATTCCAAATCCTCCACGATCGGCAGGGGTGAAAATCCCCCCAGTTCTCGAAAAACATCGGCGCGGACAAATATGCCTTGGTCGCCATAGGGCATTTGCAACAGGCGCGATCGCCACTTTACCCCTCGTTCCACCCACCGCAGACCCTGTCGTGCGGAATCGATTTTCAGTTCAAAGGCACCCCCCACCACTCTCGGTACTGCCAGCACCTCGCGCACCACGGTATCATATCCCCTTGGCAATTGAGTATCGCCGTGGAGAAACAACAAAATTTCCCCGCGCGCCACAGCAGCACCGGCGTTCATTTGCCGCGCGCGACATGCATGCGAGGCGATCGCTTTTACCCCACAAGATTCGGCTAATTCGCGGGTTCCATCTTCCGACCCGCCATCCACTACGATAATTTCTACATGGGTGCCTGCTTTGGTTCGTCCTAAGGTTTGTTCGAGACGATCGGCTTCATTGAGTACCGGAATAATAATCGAAATTAAAGGAGGCAATGGGGAGAGTTGAAAATCGGGTGGTAAACTCGGCAGATCTTCGGGGCGATCGATATCGCGCAGTTGGGGGAGATAGTCAATCGATAAGGATAAAGAATGAGCGATCGCCACTGTCTGTTGCAACACCTCTCCCGTCCCCCAATCAATCCCGGTGAATAATTCCGGCACCGGTCGGCGCAAACCGATGAGGTAATATCCTCCATCCACCGCAGGGCCGAGTACCAGGTCGCTATCTTGCAGGCGATCGAAGGCGGTAGAAAGGAGGGCGGCGTCGATGGCGGGGCAATCAATCCCGATGGTGACCACCCGCTCAATGCCGGCGTCGAAGGCTTCCTCAAAGGCTTGAATCAAACGCGCGCCGAGATCTCCGTTATTTTGGGGGTTGTAGAGCAGATCGGATCCCAACCAAGCTCGCATCTGCTCGATAGTACCCCCCGCAAAACGAACTTCGATGGTAACGGGTTGTAAATTTTGCAGTTGTCTGACCTGAGCGAGGGTATGTTCGCTCAGTTGGCGTTGCAACTGCGCCGCTCCTTGGGCACCGAGGGTGGGAATTAGGCGAGTTTTGGTTTGTCCGGGGGTGGGATAACGGGTAAAGACTAGGGCGCGATCGCGGCAACTGTGGGGATCTATCATCAATTCTGACCCATAACTTGCGTTCTTTATTTTAAAATTGTCGTATGGGGAGAAGAAGATGGGGTTTGATTGCGCTAGATTTAAGCTAGGAAACGCCTCTGGAGAGTTGGACCTCTATGCGATAAGCGAGAGCTTGTGGCGTAAGTTGGCTCGCTCCAGGAGGAACCGAGTACCGTACCCGTCAGGGTCGGTGTCGGGAGGATGTCAGAATGCTATTGGATAATAGCAGCTATTCTCTATTTTGATGAATAAAAGAGTTGAAGTTTTACCGGATAAGACGGCGTTGATTGGGCGATCGCTCCAGGTGGTGCGCGAGAAAATTCAACAAGCCTTGGAAGCGAGCGATCGCTGCACGATTGCTCTAGCAGGGGGTAGCACGCCCAAACCCCTGTATGAATCTCTCGCCACTTGCGATCTGCCTTGGGAGAAAATTCATATTTTTTGGGGGGATGAGCGTTACGTGCCACCAGAGGATCCTGAGAGCAATCAGCGGATGGCTTGTGAAGCTTGGCTCGATCCCGTGGATTTCCCCGCCGCCAACATTCACCCCATACCCACTGGTGCGGGGGATCCAGCAGCCGATGCCAAGCAGTACGAACAACAGTTGCAACAATTTTTTCAAGTGCCCCCGGGTGAATTTCCCGCCCTTGACTTAATTTTGCTCGGAATTGGCGACGACGCTCACACCGCCTCACTTTTTCCCCAGACCCCAGCGTTAAAAGTGAGCGATTCCCCGGTCACGGTGGGCAATAAAGACGGACACCCCCGCATTACTTTTACCGTCCCCCTAATTAACCAAGCCCACTGTGTTATCTTCCTGGTGTCCGGTGCCGGAAAACAAGACGCCTTAGCGCAAATCTTTGCCTCAGACGCAGATGATTTCACCTATCCGGCTCGACTCGTTCAACCCCAGGGAGAACTCTGGTGGCTGCTAGATGAAGCCGCCGGACGGCAGGTGAAGTAACTTAAGTGAATATTGGGCGGAATAGTTTAAGTGAAGCTGATAAGTGAAGCGAGCGTGCTTTCACCTCCGATTTCCATTGCCATGCCTTGCACGATTAGGGGAAAATCTTATTCCCCCGAAAGCAAGCGTCTGAAGCTGAAATTAGAAGCGCTTAGAGCAATATGCGGGGATAAAAAAAGCACTACGCTTGCGATCGGCACCACCGCGTCACTCTCGGTAAAGCATTGAGCCAGGGTAAAATCTGACCATTTGAGGCGGGTAAATCCCTACTCTTCTTACGATCCGAATCGATGGGAGAAAAAACTGCGATGATTGTCTGTCCGAATTGCAACCACCAAAATCCAGAAGGCGCAACCCAGTGCGAGTCTTGTTTGACCCCCTTACCGGCAACCACTAGTTGTCCTTCTTGTGGCGCAACGGTGCAAACCGATGCCGCCTTCTGCGGTCAGTGTGGCTATAATCTCCAGGAAAGTCATTCTGAAGAAGAACAAGCAGCACAAGCCCCAGAAATGCCACCCACTGAGGTTTCCGCACCCGAACAAGAAGCACCCGAGCCATCGATCCAACCCGATCCGATTTCTGGCATGCAGCCTGAGTCTGAGGAGAATCAACCCAGCACCAGCGTTCCCGATGTGGAAGCTGAACCAGTAGCGGCAAGTGCGGCTCCTCCTCCACCCGCACCGCCTCCGGCTCCCACTCCGGCTCCCACTCCGGCTCCCACTCCGGCTCCCACTCCGGCTCCCACTCCGGCTCCCACTCCG
>NZ_JAJENT010000312.1:0-209 GCF_035615515.1 Phormidium sp. CCY1219 | reverse complement strand
TGGCAAACAATAGGGAATCGGCAATGGGTATTTGCAACACGAGCGGAATCAAACCCAATCAAATTGCGATACCACGCAGAGACTCCAATTGTCAGACACGTTAAAGTCAAAGGCGAGGCCAGCCCATACGATGGCAATCTCAAATATTGGAGTACAAGAATGGGCAAACAACCTGGTGTTCCAACGAGAGTTGCAAAACTTTTGAAGAA
>NZ_JAJENT010000311.1:0-314 GCF_035615515.1 Phormidium sp. CCY1219 | reverse complement strand
TCAAATCGGGCTTCCCATTGGGGTTCTAGTGCCAGTTTAACCAAGGCTTGCTCAGCTCTATCCTTTATTGTCGGAATCCCTAAAGGACGCTTTTCATAGCGCCCTGGCTTTGGAATCCATACTCTGCGTAAGGAGCGGGCTTTGGATTTCTTCCCTAGTTTTTGGGCTAATTCAAACCGTTGTTCTGGATTCAGAGATTTTGTTCCATCTACTCCGGCTGTCTTTTTACCCTGATTATCTTGGGTTACTTTCCTTACCGCCAAGAGCTTTGCGTAATAGGACTTACTTAAGAGTCTTTGAAGATGCCTTGCTTT
>NZ_JAJENT010000310.1:0-1324 GCF_035615515.1 Phormidium sp. CCY1219 | reverse complement strand
GGTCAGGACCTTATCGAGTGGCTCTGTCAACAAAAAGATTGCCAACTCGTGGTTCTCAACCGAAGTGACTTATCTCCAGAACGAGAAATGGTTGAGGATATCCTTGCCATCGTCCATGTCTTCAGTTGCAGGCTCTATGGACTCAGAAAGTACAAGTCTGCTATCAAAGAAGATTCGAGTTTATCCAGAAACGGCACTAGCTAAAACTTGGTTTCAATGGATATCAGCAGCCAGATGGTGCTTCAATCAAGCCATTGCCATACTTAAAACTAAGAGGATTGGCAAATATGACCTACGGAAAACAGTCATGGATATGGCTCCATCTTGGGTAAGCCAAACCCCATATAATCCACGCCAATTGGCGGTATTCCAAGCTTATGAGGCGCACAAAGCAGCAAGACGATCGCGGGGAGATGCCTCCTTTCGGTCTGTACGCGAACCTGTTAAGTCTATCCGATTTCAAAAAGATAATTGGAAAAAGGGGACTTTTTATCCGACACAGACCAAAGGATTAGGGTTCAAAGCAAGTGAGCCAATTATCGACAAGATGCACCACGAGCCCACCTTGGTACTAGATAGAGGACGTTGGTTTATCTGTTATGCCATAGATGCGCCTAAGCTAGAACCATTAAACAGTAATCTAGCCATTGCCCTCGATCCAGGGGTCAGAACATTTCTAACGGGGTTTGACGGTCAAGAAATTTGGGAAATTGGCAAGTCGGACATGGGGCGTATTTATCGACTGGCTACCCACCTCGATCGGCTAATGTCTCGAATCGGCTTATCTAAAGGACGCCAATTCAAGCGGCTACGGTACTGTCTGCGAAAAGCTGCACAAAAGATTCGGATTAAGATTCGTAACCTGGTTTCGGAGCTGCACAAGAAAGCAGCTAACTATCTATGCAGCAAGTACAAAGTCATATTTTTGCCTACATTTGAGGTCAAAAATATGGTCAAACGAGGCAAGCGACGGTTGTCAACTAAGACAGCACGGAAAATGGTTACATGGTCTCATTACCGTTTTAAGCAAACATTGAAGCATCAAGCGGCTAAATATGGCTGTGTTGTAGTAGATGTGACGGAAGAGTACACCAGCAAAACCTGCTCCAAGTGTGGCCACATTCACACAAAGCTTCTAGGCAACAAACGATTTGTTTGTCCCGACTGCGGTCACGCTATTGGGCGTGATATTAATGGCGCCTTCAACATTTTGTTGAAGGCTTTGAGAGATACCTCCGCATCTGGAGCAATAATTTCATTCCAGATTGTGCCATACTCAGAAACTTCCAGCAATTGCTAGATTTTTCCGGGTTAAATGTATCTG
>NZ_JAJENT010000309.1:0-241 GCF_035615515.1 Phormidium sp. CCY1219 | reverse complement strand
GTTTGTTCAGGGTTTCCCCTTCTATCCATTCTTGTACCAAATAGAATTGACCATTTTCGGGAAAATAGGCATATAATCGCGGAATTTGCTGGTTTCCTTCTCCGAGTTCTTCTAAAATCGCCGCTTCTCTGGCAAATCGGTCTTTTACGGTTTGGAAAATCTCGGGATTGGCGGTAACGGGTTTGAGTTGTTTGATAACGCAGCGCCGCCCGGAAGGCATTTGGGTGTCTTCGGCGAGGAA
>NZ_JAJENT010000308.1:0-352 GCF_035615515.1 Phormidium sp. CCY1219 | reverse complement strand
TAATTTGCCGTCGCGTCAGCGCCATCAGTTGTCGCGCTTGTTCTGCCGCCCTTGACTCTTCTTTCTCGATAATCAATTGCACGATTTGCATCCCCAACGAGGTTTCCGGCACTGCCTCTAACTCGTCCAAGTAAATCCGCTGCACTTGAGCGGAATTGAGCAGAGCTTCATAAGGCTCCAGTTCCGTGGGTTCAAAACTGCGGCGGCCAAAAATTATCACCGCCCGCCAGGTTTTCCCCGGATAATTTTGCATCAGGTAAAGGAAGATTTCAGCAAATAAATTCGCATAAGCTCGCGGTTCTTTGTAAAAAAACACTTCCAGAAATTGCAGGGGCAATTCCTCATACTCCGC
>NZ_JAJENT010000307.1:0-732 GCF_035615515.1 Phormidium sp. CCY1219 | reverse complement strand
GGCGTCCTTCTTGTACGGCTTCTTCTCGCCAACGCAAATAAGCAGGTGATAAGTTCATAATTAACTCCCGATCGTCTTCATCTATATTTTGCCTGACTTCTACATTAATTCGCCAGTTGGCCAGAACTTCCAACAGGTTGCGCCGGAATGGATTTCCTGGGGGAAGTTCGAGCAATTCATTCACGGCTTGTTCTTGGGTGGCACCCCGTCCCAAAACTCGCAACCACAGGGTGTTTGGGTTGACGGGTAGTTGGTCGATGGCCACCAGTGCCGTTCTTTCAAATTCTGGCATAAAATAAAAGCCTTCGGTCCAGTTTCCCTCCGGGGACGGCTTGGCCCCAAATCCGGTTAACACTCTGGCGGAACAAGAGGGGGACAAAATCCACAAACTCGGTAACTCGGACTCGGATAAAGCGCTTTTTTCCCGGCGCGCTTGGCGGAATCGTTCGCCTTTTACGGAGTACAGTTTTAGCTTGCAGTTTCGTACCTCGAAGGGGGTGGGTGGATTGCGAAATACCTCGAACAAACAAGGTTGTCTTGCCATTTGTCCGAGGGTGCCTAAATTTTCCGGTTCGGTGGCGGGGGTGGCAAAAGGGACAAAATAAACGTCCACTTGTCGCACTTCGCTAACTACGTCCCGACTGGTTTCTACTTGTCCTAGGGGCGAAAGCAATTCCTCTAAATACTGCTTGGCAAATTGGTCGTGGGCGGTTCTAGTCATTTTATGAATCC
>NZ_JAJENT010000306.1:0-217 GCF_035615515.1 Phormidium sp. CCY1219 | reverse complement strand
TTGAGGGTGTTAGGACGCGGGCGGGTACAAGCCGAAGCGATCGCCGAACTCGATCGACTCCCCCCAGCCAATCTCTTTCGCGCCAGTGCGTTAGTTTTATTGAATCGATTAAAGGCGGATTTACAATCTAATGCCAATCTAAATCCGGAGGATAGAGAGTTAATTATGCGGTTATCTCCTCTTTTTGACCAACAACTCGAAGCAGCACAGCTTGCCG
>NZ_JAJENT010000305.1:0-463 GCF_035615515.1 Phormidium sp. CCY1219 | reverse complement strand
AGGTATTAAAAACCGAATTACCTTTAGACCCGATTCGAGCAGATTCGGTCACATTTTTAAGCACGCGGACGGAGATTCTGCATTTAGAATTTCAGGTAAAAGTACCCACAGAGCAACCGATGCCCCTGCGGATGTTAAATTATTGGTTGCGATTATACTGGCAATATCGACTGCCGGTGAAACAGGTGGTTATTTGGTTGAAGCAGACGAGCAATCCGGAGGTTTTTCAGACGCAATTTGAGTTCCAATCGACCCGACACCAATATGAAGTGGTGCGGTTGTGGGAGCAATCTCCAGAACCCTTGCTGCAAGACCGCGCATTGCTCCCTTTAGCGGTGTTGTGTGCCGCTGAGGAACCGACGCAATTGCTGAGTCAAGTGGCGGGGGAATTGGCTAAGATAGAATCACGGGAACAGCGACAGGAAATTGCCGCTTGTACCCAGCTTCTCGCCGGGTTACGGTT
>NZ_JAJENT010000304.1:0-354 GCF_035615515.1 Phormidium sp. CCY1219 | reverse complement strand
GCATAGCGCTAAATCTTGATAAAATGGTAGGGGAAGCGGTGGGGGTGAGAATCCATAATTTGGGTAAGGCTTCGTTGAACAGTCGGCGATTATTGCGGTTGGCTTGGCGTTGCAGCGATCGCCTCACGTCTAGCAGCTTTCCGAGACAGTCGCAAATTTCATCTTCGCTGACTGGGTTGCGAAAGGGTTCAAAAATCGAAGGATTCGGACTCGCAGCCATTCTTCCTAAGATACCCAAGGGTCGAACCATTGCCAGTTCTAAATTCGGAAGGGGTCGAAAGTACAAGTCGATTTCTCGGACTTCGGAAGCCACCCGCTGGGGTGCTTTTACCTCCCCGTAAGGAGAGAGCAATT
>NZ_JAJENT010000303.1:0-734 GCF_035615515.1 Phormidium sp. CCY1219 | reverse complement strand
TTCTGCAATTTAATTGTTGACCAACCGCATAAAATAACAATGATTAACCTCAAAGTAATCACTCAATTGTATGGTCAAACAAGCAGATATTGGCAGCAAACGCCTGATTAGTCTGGCACCAGAACTGTGGGTGCAATGGGTAACGCAAATTCAACAAGTAGAGGTGCGAGATATTATCGCCTCCGAATTTCAGTGGGTCAGTCGGGAAAGCGATGTATTGGTGCGTGCCTATACCCCGGAAGAGGGGGAATTTTTAGTCCTCAATGAATTGCAATTACGCTACAATAACAAAATCCCGCGAAGAATGCGCGCTTATGCCGCATTAGCCGAAGAACGTTACCAACTGCCCACTTATCCCGTTCTGATTAATATCTTGCCCCCGGGACCATCGGTTTCCATTGCCAATGGCTACGAATCCGAGTTTCGAGGATTGCAAGCGCGACAGGATTATCGAGTGATTAATCTGTGGGAAGTCGAGGCAGAAATTGCTTTGCAACAACCCCTTCCCACCCTGCTTCCCTTTGTGCCCATTTTAAGAAATGGTGGAGAGGAATCCACCGTGCGCCGCGCCTTGCAGTTGTTACGAAGCAACGAGCAACTCGATGAATTAGAACCCTTACTGGCATTTTTTGCTACCTTTGTCTTAGAAATACCCCTAGTTCAACAAATTATGAGGTGGGATATGGCCGTGTTACGAGAATCTCCCTGGTACCAAGAAATTTTGCAGCAGGGTC
>NZ_JAJENT010000302.1:0-392 GCF_035615515.1 Phormidium sp. CCY1219 | reverse complement strand
ATCCAAACCCCCGCCATCTTTGAACCTTTCCGCAACCCCGCCACCGCCGATGAAATCCGCGATTGTTTGTTAAAATTGCTGCTGATTCGTGCAGAATTGCAACGGGAAGCCAATCGCAACCGCACTCGCATCTCAGACGCAAGTCTTCCAAAATTGTGGATTATTACGCCCACCGCTTCCGAAGACCGATTAGCTGGATTTGGTGCTACCCTAGATTTAGACGCTTGGCCAATGGGAATTTACGTCCTCTCGCCGCAATTGAGAACGTTTGTGGTGGTGGTTCATCAGTTACCCCGCACCATAGATACCCTGTGGTTGAGGGTGTTAGGACGCGGGCGGGTACAAGCCGAAGCGATCGCCGAACTCGATCGACTCCCCCCAGCCAATCTCTT
>NZ_JAJENT010000301.1:0-236 GCF_035615515.1 Phormidium sp. CCY1219 | reverse complement strand
GGCACATTTTCTTGGCTGCAGTAGAGACAACATCTACCCCATTTCTCTAGAAGGTATTCTCGGACTTCATACCCCACAAACTCTCCCTGTTGATACTCGACACTAGAGATTTCTGGGTTTTGAATCAGTTGGGTATCAAAACGGACAAGTTCCATTGAAATAGCGCTAATGGGACAGAAACGCTTCAATCGATTTACCCACGTCAGAGTTGTCAGGACTCGGTGTTGAAGACTAGG
>NZ_JAJENT010000300.1:0-205 GCF_035615515.1 Phormidium sp. CCY1219 | reverse complement strand
TTAATTGGGCAATGCCCTTTCATTAATTGAATTGGGGGGAATTTTCTCTCTCCCCTTGCCAATTGTTTCCCGGGATGATATCATAAAATTACGTTCAAGCTTTAGGTGCAGGCAGGGCATTTAAGCAATCTACGCATTGCACATACCCCCGAACTCCCCCTTCTACTTCATTCTACCCCCTGTGGCTTTTTTTGTCAAGGGGTTG
>NZ_JAJENT010000298.1:0-946 GCF_035615515.1 Phormidium sp. CCY1219 | reverse complement strand
CCTTGAGGTTTATTTTTTTTAATTGTCGCAATTTGCTTGTTGTACCACTGATTTTTTGACTTGAGATGTTTACCGTCAATAATAAAGCTATTGCCTTGAGTATCTACACAAGTTAACCAGTTGTCTAAGCCGTGGTCAATAGAAATAGCTTTATCCGGGTCTAACTTAACTGACTGAATTTTCATCTCATAAACAAACTCGGTATAAAAGCAACCGTGGCGGGGTAAAATCCTAATTTCTTTAATTGAGTTCCAGTCTAAATTACTCGCTATCGGAATGTAGAATGCCTCCAATCCAAACCATGCTTTTACCTTACGTCCTAATGGAACTTTAATCCCTTTATCGGTGAGCTTCAACCATTTTTTAGGATAAGAAACGGTAAATAAACCTGGTTTTCGGTAATTGGGTAGTTTAGGCTTATTAGCCAATTCACCTTTCCCAAATAGCTTGAGTAATTCTTTAAAGCTGCTCAAAGATTCAACAACGCCGTTGCATATTTGTTGGGCACTAGAAGCATACATCGCGTTAAAATGTCTGTTCCACTTCATCTGCCTGCTTCGCCTTTAGTGACCAATCGATTTTTTTTAAACCAAACTTGTCGGGCATAATAAACAGAGCAATTAAATACTTTGTTTGCCTCACCGCACAAATATTCTAATACAGCCCGCCGGTCTTTATCTGGATGCAATAAAACCTGTTGACATCCATAACTTTTTGTTTGTTTCTTAGTTTTTTTGCTCAGGTTTCCATTCTAATCAAGGGGTCGATAAATGTCAACCCATCAACATGAAAAATCGACAAAAAATATACCGACACGGCAACCATTCAGTAGGTTTGGCCCACGTCCATTTAGTTTGGATTCCCATGCATACGCAAGAAAGTATTAGTGGGCCAAGTAAAAATAAGGTTAGCAGCTATCTTGTCAGAAGTGGCAACAGAAAAAGGT
>NZ_JAJENT010000297.1:0-236 GCF_035615515.1 Phormidium sp. CCY1219 | reverse complement strand
AATAGGAGGTGAAACTCGATGGTGCAGGCAGGGCAGTTAAGCAAGCTATGCATTGCATTAACGTCCTGGGTGGAGATTATTTCTAATTGTAACCCATGCCCAATTTTTTTTCAACCCCCGCAATTTTTTTTTCAACCCCTTGACACAGAAAGGGGATAAAATGATAAAATAGGAGGTGAAACTCGATGGTGCAGGCAGGGCAGTTAAGCAAGCTATGCATTGCATTAACGTCCTGG
>NZ_JAJENT010000296.1:0-248 GCF_035615515.1 Phormidium sp. CCY1219 | reverse complement strand
ACCCACAATTTGGCGGCGCAATATTGACAGAGGAGGAAAGCCTGTGTTATGATAATTGGTAACGAAGCTCGATGGTGCAGGCAGGGCTGTTAAGCAAGTTATGCAATGCTTAGACGCCCTGCCTGCGCCTACTGCTTCATTATACCCCCGGCCACTTTTTTTGTCAACCTTGAACCCACAATTTGGCGGCGCAATATTGACAGAGGAGGAAAGCCTGTGTTATGATAATTGGTAACGAAGCTCGATGG
>NZ_JAJENT010000295.1:0-235 GCF_035615515.1 Phormidium sp. CCY1219 | reverse complement strand
CAGGAGAATAGTTCTTTCTCCACCACCACTCCAACTCTGGAATAAGCGGAATAGTTCTTTCTCCACCACCACTCCAACCCTGGAATAAGCGGAATAGTCCTTTCTCCACCACCACGCCATCAGTGAAAAGAAACTATACCGATAAGCGGAATAGTTTTTTCTCCACCACTACTCCAAGGCTGGAATAAGCGGAATAGTTCTTTCTCCACCACTACTCCAAGACTGGAAAGAAACT
>NZ_JAJENT010000294.1:0-15370 GCF_035615515.1 Phormidium sp. CCY1219 | reverse complement strand
TCGGGACGGAACATGTGGACGAGCGCCGCTTCCGCACCGGTTCTTGGAAGAGCTGCGCGCCAATTGACAGCAAGAACGAAGCTCAGGTGCTTTCGGCTCTGGAAGGCTGCTTGGCTGACCACCAGGGCGAGTACGTGCGCTTGATCGGTATCGACCCGAAAGCAAAGCGTCGGGTGGTGGAAACGATTATCCAACGCCCAAATGAATCGGCGTTCTCGGGAGGCGCTCGCCGTGCTACCTCGACGGCGGCACCTCGGACGAGCGGTTCGAGTGGCGGTGGCGGCACTGCAGTGCGGACGAAGTTGCCTTCGGAGGTGGTTGACCAGGTGCGCCAAATCCTCAACCAAGGCTTGCGCGTGGGTGCGGAACATGTGACGAAACGTCGCTTCAGTACCGGGTCTTGGAAGAGCTGCGGCGCGGTGGATTCGCAAAATCTGTCTCAGGTTTTGGCAACCCTGGAAGAGTGCATGGCAGCTCACCCGGGCGAATACGTGCGCTTGATCGGTATCGACCCGACGGCGAAGCGTCGGGTGGTGGAAACGATTATCCAACGCCCGTAATCGCGCGATTGGCGCGGGGTGAATTCCCCCAGGGATCCGATGGGGGCTTTTGTGCGATCGCCTTTTGGAAGAACGCCCGAAGCTCCCTGAGTCCCAGCCGACTGGCGCGGGGCACTCTCGACCTGCTTCCCCACTGGGCAGATGCAGGGGAGATGCCCCACAAAGGGTTGTGTGCTATTTCCTCGCCCTTTGAACCCCCCCCAACCGTGCTGCGATCGCCGGCAACAACCGCGATCGCTGCGGTGGATGTCCTGGCATGGGGCTGGTTTGAGGCTCTGGGGTGGCGCTGTAGTCGGTTGCAGGTTCCTTGGCCTGAATCCGCTCTGTCGCTTTTGATAACTGCAATGTCTCGCTCGAACCGTTTGCGGTTCTAAATTCAAGAATGTATTTGCCGCCACTACAACTGAGTCGCAATTTTAATATTTCCGTGAGTGGCGATGTGACGATTGATGAGAATGCGGCGATCGCTCCTGGGGCGATCCTACATGCGGCGTCAGGCTGTCGCATCACGATCGCTGCTGGTGTCTCTATTGGAATGGGAGCGATTATTCAAGCTCACGGCGGCTCTTTAACTCTGGAGTCGGGAGCGACCCTCGGTGCGGGGGTGTTGATTATTGGCTCGGGTAAAATCGGTGCCAATGCCTGCATCGGTACGGCATCGACGATTCTCAATCGTTCGATTCCCGCCGAAGAAATGGTCAATCCCGGTTCCCTCCTCGGAGATGAGTCTCGTCAATGGGCTGATATTCCCAATGGCTCCACTGCTGAGGCGTCGCCGCAGATTTCTCCCCCAACTCCCCCTGACTCGCCTCCCCCTGACGCCGCATCGTCACCAACTCCACCTCCTTTGGGGATGGATGAGCCATCGCCGAATCCTACCGCGAATGGCGCTGCACCACCGTCTCCTCCCCCCTCCCCACCCCCGGAGTCGGGGTCTACGGATCCCTCGGAACCGGCGATCGCAGGTCAAGAACACATCAATCGCCTGCTGCTGACGTTGTTCCCCCATAAGAACGTCGCCCCTCCTCCTCTACCAGACGAATAGCTCGATGAGTTGTTAGCTTTAAGGTGGGAGTTTTACGCGCCAATTCCCCTCGGGCGATCGCCCCCACGGTTCTATCTGGGGTGACATGTCAGTGGGTGGGTCGGTAGATGTTGATGGAGCTAAAAGATGGATAGACGCGATACAGCGGGGATCGTCCCCCGCCAACAGGTACGACGCAAGGACGATCTGCGGGATTTGGCTTTGGGTCTGGTCTCGACTCAGAGTTTCCCGGCGATCGTCGGCTGCGCTGATATGATGCTCAAATCGGCTGGGGTGGTTTTGGTCGGCTATGAAAAAATCGGCAGCGGTCACTGTACGGCGGTGGTTCGCGGTCGCACCGCTGATGTCCGCCTCGCCGTGCAAGCCGGTGCCGAAACGGCGGAAAAGTTCGGTCAGGCTGTGTCGCAGTTGGTGATCGCTCGCCCTCTGCCTAATCTGGAGGTGGTCCTCCCCATCGGCTCTCGCTTGATGGACCTGGCTCACTCTGATGAATACTGTCGCTTGAGCAATCAGGCGATCGGTCTGCTGGAAACTCGCGGGTTTCCGGCTCTGGTGGGTGCCGCTGATGCTATGCTTAAGTCCGCTGAGGTTCATTTAACGGGCTATGAAAAGGTCGGTGGGGGCCTTTGTACGGCGATCGTTCGCGGCTCTGTGGCTGATGTGGCGGTAGCTGTGGAAGCGGGCATGTATGAGGCAGAACGCATCGGCGAGTTGAATTCGGTGATGGTGATTCCTCGTCCTCTCGACGATCTCGAACGCACTCTGCCTGTGGCTAGCTACTTTATCGAGAAAAAAGAACCCCTCAAAATGCCGATTTCTGTTCGGGAAAAACAACAAGATTTGGTGGCTCTACCCGATTTGCAGCAGTTGAGCGCTCCGGAAGAACAAGCAGAACCGCTCGAATTGCCAGAACTCGAAACGTTAGAAGAGCCTCAGGAAGAACGTCTCGACCTGGAATAGTTCCCCGCTTGCTTTGCTCTCAGTGTCGGGTGGGGCCTAACCCCCTGATGCTTCGATTCCTGGCAAGCTGGCGATCGCTTCTTTCCCCTTCCCCTTTCTTTACTTTGAATATCTCTAATTAATTACCTGAAATTATTGGCTTTGTTCGAGGATGTCTTCTACGATCCAGCGGGCAAAGGCTTCATCTCCCATGCGCGATAGCGCCTCTTGCAAGATGTCGCGGGTTTCTTCCGGGGAGTCTTGGGTTAACTGCACCGGCAGGGACAACAGGGGCATACTGCCAATCAAATCCATTAAGTCTTCCCGGATCCGCTGGCGCTTGGTCTCGAGCAGCATCAGGGTTCGCCGGATCGATCGCTCCCGACTAACTTCAACAAATAATACATCTTGTTCGTGAAAGTTATTCATTCGTATCATTCCTTGAAATATCTACACAAAAGTTCATTAAGTTTTCATTGAGAAATCTGCGCGATCCCAGGGGGTTCCATCCCAAGTAAAAGGTTATTTTAGCTTGCTTTTTCAGGGATGGACCCCCCCTTAACGGTATTTTAAGACCCCAATCTTTGCCCCCCGCTCTCCTAGGGTTGACAAATTCACTAAAATGTGGTATTGCAGAAAAATTCGGCACCCAGAACAGCGGAAACAGCGCACCCAGGAGAGCAGGTCAGGAACCCAAATGCACAGAGTGCAACCTACAGGAGGGCGATCGCTATTCCCGCACCGCTTGCGCGATCGGGCAATTTCGCCAATGCGGAACCTCTGCCGCCAGCATAGCAAACCTGGAAAAAAGTCTCCGTATCCAAATACACCTCCTCTTTGGCTCACATTAAGTGAGATACTTTGCATCAAGCAAACCCTGCCCACCCGACCATCGATAGTAAGTCTCAGAATCTCACATAAAAAGCAAAAATTCGGAACTCCCCGAGGCATTGCCCCCAACAATTAATTCACCAAACCGAACCCATCACGTTTACCCAGAAAAACCCAACACCCAACCCCTAATCGCCTTCAATCAGTTACAATAAAAAAAACAGCAGAAACAACCGCAAAACCTTGTCTCAGTAAGCAGCAATGCGACCCCTATCCCAGCAGGAGATTACCGAAAAATCGCCATTCCACAGCAACCCAATCCACCCCAGCAAAGCCAAATGAAAACCAAAGCCATGAACCCCTTATCCACCAAATTTCCCACCGAAACCTGGGTCAGTGCCTCCTGGGAAGAATACCTGCAAGCGACAGAAGAACCAGGGTACGAAAATGCCAAATTCTACTACAACAACGGACAGTTACGGATTGAAATGACACCACTCGGTCACGACCACGCCAGCGACAATGCGATTATTAGCCTTGCGGTTCACCTGTTTTGCATTGTAAAAGGAATTCCTCAGAACACGCTACTTAATTGCACCTACCGCAAACCTCCGTTGAAAGAAGCGCAACCGGATGTTTCCTATTACATCGGACAAAACGCCCAAGCCATTCCTTTCGGGACGAAGGTTATCGATTTAGACCGCTATCCGCCGCCGGAATTAGTTATCGAAATTGCAGACAGTTCCCTCGCAGACGACAAAGGAGAAAAACGGTTACTCTACGAAGAGTTACAAGTCAAAGAATACTGGATTGTGGACGTAAAAAACATACAAATCATCGCCTTTGCAGTAAAAGATAAAGGGAGTTGGCGGATTCGCGAGTCAGGAGTGTTACCCGACTTAGCTATCTCACTCTTAGAAGAAGCATTGCGGCGGACTCGTCAGATGCCGCAAAACGAAGTAGGTGCTTGGTTAATCCAGCAATTTCAGCAATAGTGTGGGGGAGAGAGGGTGCGATCGCGGTGGGTATCTATGCCTCCCGAACCACCCAAATCTCGCCTGCGTAGGCGGGCGATATTTGGGTGGGTACGCTTGCGGAACCCGGATAAAGGCAGAGTGGGGTCGATGGGCGACCAGAGCTTAAGTCCAAGCGCGGAAAAAGGTATTATCCTGCCAACTGGCGGCGGTGCGCTGTTCGATTTGTGCGAGTTGCGCGCTGCTGAGGGGTTGAAAGTTGCGGGCAGCGATCGCATTTGATGTGAGTTGTGCTACCGATTCAGCGGCGATCGCGCAACAATGGACCCCTGCTTGAGACATAGTATAGCCGAGGGCTTGGGGCATGCCATCGAGAACCCCGGGTTTGAACAGTCGCCCGTAAGCGGGAACCTTCATCGCAATGACACCGACATTTTTCTCTTGCGCCATCGGCAACACCCCAGGAATAAAAGGGCGGGGGTGGTGTTTGTCGGCGGCATTAATTGGAATTAACGTGGTGTCAAACGGATAGCGACGCAACCCTTCAGCAATGACAGCAGGTTCGTGGTGCCCGGTAATCCCCACAAAGCGAATCAGCTTTTGCGCTTTCGCCTCTTCCATCGCTTTAATTGCGCCATTGGGACTAAAAATGCGATCGAGTTCTTCAGTAAAAGAGACATGATGCAATTGCCACAAATCCAAATAGTCCGTATTCAGACGACTCAGCGATCGCTCTAACTCGCGCCACGCACTATCGCGGTCTTGCTTTGCCGTTTTGCTGGCCAAAAATACCCCTTCTCGGTGGGCCGGCAGCACTTTGCCCAAATATTCTTCGCTAGGGCCATAACTCGCAGCGGTATCGAAATAGCGGATGCCCAATTTCAGCGCCGCTTCCACCAATTCCACCGCTTCCGCTTCCGCGTTGTTCCACGATAGAGGGGTTTTACCCGCACCCCCCAACCCGAGAATCGGAAGGCGAATTCCCGTATTGCCTAAAACTCGTTCGGGCATGGTGCCGGTGGGGGGTGTGGAGGTAGAACCATGAGGCTGTTTGAATGCATTCCCGGCGATGACGCCACCCGCCACGGCGAGGCTCAACCCCATAAATGTGCGTCTGTTGGGTTTTTTCATTATTGAATGTCCTCCCTGATGGAGTTTGCGCTTCTATTGTGACCGAAATCACCAGAAGGTGGCCAGTGCGTCACCGTTGCGCTATCCGTGGAATCACTGGCGTAATTGACGAATGTCACCTGAGATTGCCCGTTGCGATCGCAGTCGGAATCGCAAATCTCGAAGATATTAGAGTTGTAGAGTTCAAGCCAACCCACCATGCAACTTCAAACCTTATACCCCGAATCCAACATCGCTGAAGTCTTCGGTCAAGCTTGGAATGTCGGTGTCCTCAGTCGCCGCGATCGCCAAACCCTGATGTCCGCTTTGTTAGAAAACTCCCTCAACCCAGAAGAACATGATGCAGTCGATCGCCTTTTCCACGCGGTTCGCCGGGGCTGGATCCAAACCGTGGAGTAATCGGGCTGAATATCGCGGTTTATCCGACTTTGCACAACACCTCTACAATTCAGGAATCTATGAGTTAAACGAAATTTTAATTAAGCCTTAAATTAATTTTTATTCAATTTGCTTGGTGAGACATTTGGGTGAGTAACTGCACGAGAGTCGTGCAGTTTTTTTTTCGTCCCCTCGCCGATTTTCCCCGAGGGCGGCGGTTAAGTGGTGACTAAAAAGCGGGTTTTTGAGAGAAGATTTTTGCATGTGCAATTCCTCTGATGGAGGAATAGCTGTTAAAAAAATAGTCCGCATCGGCGGACAACGCAAAGCTGAGGTGCGATTTCAATCGAATGATTTGATTGGCTTAACTAATTCTCGCCGTACATTCTAAAATCAACCGTTGATTGATTAAGGCATAAGGCTGAATCTCGAGCGCATTTTGGAAAGCGTGAATTGCTTTTTTATAGTTTTTGAGGGTAGCATAACACAATCCCAAGCCGTGAAATGCGCCAAAATGAACGGGGTTAAGTTTGATGACCATTTCGCAATCTTGGATTGCCTTGCGATATTGGCCGATGCTATAATAAAGGACGGCTCGGCGATTCCATGCTTCGGCAAAATCAGGCTGGTCGTTAATTAATTCGGTGAGAATTTCTTCAGCTTCGGAAATTTTGCCAGTCTCGATCGCCCGTTGAGCGCGTTGGAGAAATTCCAATCCATAAATTCCCTTTTGATGAAACCAGATGCGCCAGAGTTCCCGAGTGGCGCGATCGCGAATGTTTTCATCCGGCTGTTTGAGGTCTTCGAGCAACGATTCGATTGACGAGTTATCCATGATTGTGGGTGATTCAGGTAAGGATTTGCAATCGGAGGTCGATTTCTATTATGCTGTTTGGGGAGGAGACTGGCGAATTCGTTCCCGAGGGGCGAGGAGGTTAGGAAAAGCGATGAGAATTGAGTCTTTGGCGGAGGTTGTTTGCTATAGGGGAATCGAGGCGGATAATTCCACAGTGGGCGATCGCAGCGCAGGTTTAAATGAGTCTGCATCGGATTGATTCTATTGATGGACATTCCGCCGGACCGCAGTTCGTCAAGGGTTTGAACGCAAGTTATGTGAGATATTTGTTGGCCATCGCGCTGGTCGATCGCTGGTCAGAAGTGGCACTGTGAGCGGTTTCCGCCGCATCGGGGTCGGGGAGGCGATCGCCCGCGTTTGAGGACTTTCCATTGGCTGCGGATTGGGGCGAATCGGCGGTAGATTTTGACAGTTCTCGTTCTACGATTTTAACATTTTCGTATAGATTTTCTACAATTATTTGGCCAGATTTTGTAACCTTTAAATGCTGCAATCCGCCGCCGAGATACTGATAAACCACCCCCCAGAAAAAGTTGGGATAGCCGGCTCTTAAATCCGCAATCGTGCGATAGCCGAGGACTTTATTGGTGCCTATTTCTTCAAATTCTCGAAACAGGGCTTTCATTTTTTTTAAGTAAAGGGGATCGGCAAGTTGACCGATTAAATCTGCTGCTCGCGCCAATCCGGGGTAATCGATGGTATCTTCATGTTCGGCGTCAGGGGGAACCGGAAATCGGGTTAATTCGATATTGCGTTGCAGGGTTTTGATATCGAGCAGTTTGTGATGGCTAAAATTTTCTTTGGCGAACAGTTTTCCTCGATCTACATGATAGGGCGTCAGACTGGCATCGGTTGCATCGGGGGGCAAAGAAATCATTTCACCGCCGATGCCGGTATCGAAGCATCGGGCGTCGAGTTTATCTTGGCGACAGACGCCTTTTACGTAGCCAATATCGTGCAACAATAAAGAAGCGATCGCGTGCAACCAATCTTCAGGGGAAACATTTCCTTCGGTAATTTGTTTTCCCCGCAAGATTTCTGCCCCCGCCAATGCCACTAAAACCGTATGTTCCACATCGTGATACGGCGCGTCGCTTTTAGAAATATGTTTGAATGCCACTCGAGCCACATCAGCAATGAGTTCGCCATATTCCAGTTTCTGGAAACCATAACTGTAGCGATAACTTGCAATGAGCCGCTCGATGGAGGATTGAATGAGGCCCGTAGTCATAGTGACGTACTCCCGACGCTAACCACTTAAGCGGTACGGCGCGAGATTCTCCGCTTAGATTGAAAGCGAAGCATGTCAATCCAGCGAGACATTCGGCATCGCTGCTCGAATGTAGGCTTCAATCGGTACTGGTAGGCGATTTGCATGGCAAAGGTTAAACGTCGATACTATTGTCACCCAGATTGGCGCGAAAAAAATAGTGGGTTATCGGCTTTGAGAACTGACATCCTCCCGACACCGACCCTGAAAGGTACAGTGCGGGGCTGCCCGCCTCGCAAGCTAACCATCAGGATTGCCCTGATGCAATCTTAGCAAACTCTGAGGATTGTCGGACACTGCTGGATGAAATCATCCATTGCTTGTCCCACCCGGGCGGAGTGCGATCGCCTCTTTGCATCGCTTGGCGCGCTGCTGTGGGCAACATTGGCGCGATCGCAAAGCCTCTTTTAATGTTTTCCTCACCGTATTTTCCCCCAAATCGGACCGATTGACAAGGGTAATCCCTACAGATCTCGCCGAGGCGGGAACCAAGGAGCCTCACAGAGAGAAAGTCCCGCCTCTGCACGTTGGATCCAGGGTTGGCAAAACCGATGAAGGCGATCGCTGTCACCCCCCCACCCAACGAGAGAAAATCCGCGAATTCAAACCCCGGTTTATTCATGTTAATCGAGGTACCTTTGCATCGGTGGGTTGAGGTTGATAATTCTCCAACTTCAAACCGGGGCCAATCCCCTATTTGTGTTCGACGCATTGACCCTCGCGCTAACAAAATTTTGGGTACAATATCCACAACTCATTGCCAAGATGTGGGCTTCTAACGCGGTTTCGGGCAACACCTGGTAACGCTTTACCCAGCGATCGCTGTGCAGATTGATGGCTTTGGTTCATGCTGATGGATTTGGGAGCGATCGCGGCATCGATCGTCGGGTTTTCGCAATCAATTGCAAATTTATGTAAATTCTGCGTAACATCCGATTCCGGAGCACCCAAATCGGATACAATAACCATGAGGCTCGCTTTAGACCGAGGACTGTGTTAAAATAGGCGATCGTATAATATCCGGCTGGCATCAGTCTGGGTTCCGTGAGTCCCCTCCTCCCCCTTCGCGGACTTCCTCCGCCTCGGTGCCACGCCTAGTCGCCCCCTGGTTTTCCAGCCCTGAATCTGACGCGAATAACCGATTGTAATTCTGCAATGGCCGTTAAAAAAACCGAACTCTATAGCTCTTTATGGGCCGGATGTGACGAACTGCGCGGCGGCATGGATGCCTCGCAGTACAAGGATTACGTTCTGACCTTTTTATTTGTAAAATACATCTCTGATAAATATGCGGGGAATCCGAATGCGATTATTATGGTTCCCGATGGCGCGGTATTGTGCCGACAAGCGGAATTCTATTGAGCAACTCCAGGCGGATTTAGATGCGGTGACGCAGGAATTGGAGGGATTGATTGAGGAACATACGGGGGAAGATGGGGTGTTGGTTGATGCCCAAAGCGATACGGGAAAGGCGACGAAAACCAACCTCAAAAAGTTAATTAAGGAAAATCAACAGTTTTCTATTTTTGACGAGGAAGACTCATCGGTTGATGCGGAACAGGTGGCTGTGCTGGAGCAATGTCTGGAGTTGTTTGATTTAGAGGCAGAGAAGAAAAAGGCGGTTAAGGAGGCTACTGATGCACTGGATAAAGCGGTGTTTGCCCAGTATCCGAAGTTAACCGAGGATGAGATTAAAGGGTTGGTGGTTGATGATAAGTGGCAAGCGACTTTGGAGGGGGCAATTTCGGCAGAAATCGAGCGGGTGACGCAGCAGTTGGCGAATCGGGTGAAGGAGTTAGAGGAACGCTATGCGGAACCTTTGCCGCAGTTGGTGGACGAGGTTGAGGCGCTATCGAGTAAGGTTGATGAGCATTTGAGGAGGATGGGGTTAGACTGGAATTAATTGAGAGTTAATAATAGATGAGTGATATGAGTTTGAAACCCATTAAAACAGAGGAAGAGTATCGTCAAGCGTTGGCGGAGGTCGAACGGTTATTCGATGCGCCGTTAAATACTTCAGAGGGGGATCGGCTTGAGTTTCTAGTAACTTCGATTGAGGCGTATGAAGAACAACATCATCCCATCGAGTTACCGTTGCCTTATGAAGCGATTTTAATTGATAATTGATAAAAGAGGTGGAAAGATGAGTTTAGTTATTTCCGATGAGATTGTCAAAGCGAGTGGACTGTCAGAGGATGAGCTTTTGATAGAGGTGGTTTTGCTGCTTTTTCAGCAGGAAAAAGTTAGCTTAGGCAAGGCGGCAGAATTGCTAAATATGTCTCAGGTTCGCTTTCAGCACTTGATTGCAGATAGGGGTATTTGCGTTCATTATGATGTGGCTGAATTGCGGGAAGATATAGAAAATTTGACGGCAAAAGGGTGGCTGTAAATGAATAATTTAGAAGTATCAAAAAATACTAATAAACTGCCAAAAGGGTATAAGCAGACTGAGGTGGGGGTGATTCCTGAAGATTGGGATGTAAAGCCTCTGGGAGACATATTTAATTTAAAAAATGGCTTCTCTTTTAAAAGCGAATATTTTTCTTCAAGCGGTCCTATTGTTTGAACGCCTGGGAATTTCAAATTGGAAGGAGGATTGTATTTTAACGATAAAAATACAAAGAGGTATTCGGGTAAATTTCCTACTTCAACGATTTTTAAAAAAGGAGATTTATTGGTGGTTATGACTGACTTGACTCCGGATTGTAATCTACTCGGAAAACCAGCTTTTGTTGATTTGGAAGAACCCTTACTACATAATCAGCGAATCGGACAAATAAATATAGTTAATCCAAAATTTGAAATATTGTCATAACGATGCCCTTGCGATGAAAGAAATAGCTATGACACAAGGATTTCAAACAACAACTCTGTTATCACCAGAAGCATTGAAAGAGAGAGTGGTAAAGGAGATATCAGATGCGGCGGGTAAACTGGAGTCAGGAAACATAATGTGGGTAAGTTTTTCAGGACATGGGGTGAGGGTATTAGATAGGTCAGGAGATGAGTATGATGGATATGACGAATCCTGGTTGTTGAGCGATCGCATCCTCACCGATGATGAATTGCATCACCTCTGGTCTCAGTTTCGTCCCGGGGTCAGACTCTTAATCGTTCTTGATTGCTGTCATAGTGGTGGAATCGATATTTCCAGTAATTCTGCTTTCCCCCAAATTGCTGCCTCCGGTATCATGCTTGCTTCCTGTTTTGAAGCTCAACTTTCCCGTGAAGGAGAAAATTACGGATTCTTTACAGAGAATTTGTTACAGATTTGGAATGGAGGAAAATTTGGAAGAAGCTATCGGAAGATGAATGAGCAAATCAATCAGGCAATGGGAGAGAGACAGCGATCGCAGTATATTAGGTTTGGAACTCTTGAACGAGGATTCACGTTGAGCAAACCATTTACAATTTAGGAGAAACTATGTCCAAGTTAGAAGAATTGAAAGAAAAATACAAAGATGAATTTAGGTCTGAATCCTACATCTACTCAACAGGCAGTGGTTCAATGGAAAGATGGAGAATAGTGAGTTTTGAAGAAAATGGGGTTGATTATGAAGGCAACATAAAGTATTGGACGCCAGTGATAGCAGCTCTTAGCGAATTAGATGCTTGGGAAGAACTTGATTCTTTATTTACAACCCCAAAACCTCTAGACGGTGATGATGCTTTTCTATATTAAATTCTAAAAAAGGGGGCTAATAAATGCCCCCGTTTAATTAGAGAGGGGTAAAAATATTTTCCCAAACGACATTGCTGCTGCGTCGTAAATGAGCAGAAATTTTACGACCTCCATTAGGAATGGCATTGCAATCTAAAGGAAGTAATCCAATTGGTTTCGCTTCTCCCCCTGTACGGTGTGAAATGACATAAACCATTTTTCGTACTACACCATTAGATGGGAGTTGATAATCCTCCGTAAATAATTCGACATCATCATTCCAATCCAAAAACATAAAATGTTCATCACCGTACATTGGAATAATTACATAATCTTTACGAGGAGTTCCATTGACGACAACTGTAATTGAATTTTTAGAAAATCCACTTAGCCCCTTATAGCTCCGAATTTTAGCATAAATAATTTGAACTACTCGAATTGACGTTACATTGGAAGCATCAACTACACCTAGATTATAGTTTCTTTTTGGGTTACTTTGTTTGATTTTGACTAAGATTGAGTCAGTAGGTCTTTTTTCTGTTCTTTTTCTCGGATGTGGTCTTTCATTGCTAATGAAAAGGCTATCATCTTCGGCAGATAAGTAAAAGTAACTGCCATTAGGTAAAGGCTCATTCAAAAGGATATTATCATTTTCATCAGTGTAATAGATATTTTCCTGAGATTGGAGAAACACATGAGGAAAATAATCGTTGGTAATATCAACAAAAGCTACACTGCCATCTTGTTGGATGTAACTAAACAATCCCAGGTTTCCATCATCATCAGTGTAGGGTACATCATTCGGATTTTCAGGATTAGGCGGTGGAGGAGCCTCATTCTTGATGATGATACCGTTATTAGGAGTAAGATAGAAGTGGCGATCGCCCAACTCTTCATCCATTAAAATGAACCGACCATCAGCATCAACATAAGACGTATGACGTTCAATGTTTTCGTAGACATAGATATTAAAATCATTGTCAACGAAACCATATTTACCATTGCCGATTCTGCGACGGGCTAAAGCAAAGTCACCATTGTTGTTGGTGTAAACGACTCGTCCATTCTCGTCAGGATAAAGCACCTCAAAAGAACGGTCCATAACAACTCGTGTCCCAATCAGAATGGCATTAGTCCAATTAGTAATAGGAACTTTGTTGGCAAAATCAGGAGACTTTTGACGTTGAATTCCATAGATGCGAAAAGTGTATTTTCCAGTAGCCAATTGAGCAGCAATGATATCAGGAAACAGCAAAAAGGGTAAGCCAGCTTTACCCATAGGGACATCAGGAGAGTTACCAGCACGTTCATTATGTGCTGCCCACCAATAAGCGATCGCCCATGATTTTAGTTTAGCTCTAGCTTCAGCAGGTGGGAATCTAGCTTTTAGCTCAGCTTCTAATTGCATTCGTTGTTCTTTGAGTTCTCGCATTAACTTGCGAATAGCAGAATCATCAATATCAGAAACTCGAATAGCATTAGTCAAACGACGGTTATATTCACGTTGACCAGCACGAGCAAAATCAATCTGTTGCTGAGTGACAACTCCCGTAGTCATTGGATTCTGTCCGAATAAGTATCGGAATTTGTTTGAACCTAGTTTTTCGGGTTCCGGGAACTTAGCCTCTTCCCAATATGTATTAACTTCCCGAATCATATAAGAAATCGTATCATTGTCTTTAGAAGGTGAACCGACTTTCATTGGTCGAGTAAGATAAGCTTCTGAAGATTTATAATCCCTTTGCCAAACAGGTCGACTTGAACCTCTGGTTAGAATTTTCTGTACTTCTTCAATTCCTTTGGTATCGCGTTGTAAATCATTCTTAAATCGGTCTACCTCATCTTGCAATGCTTGAGAAAGCACCTCCAATACAGTTCGTCCTGTACCATCAGGGACAATTTCTTCAGTCAATCCTTTAGCTTGAGCGTGCATAATCAAACTAGCTACTAAACCAGTCTGATTATCCATTGACCTCAAAGCTACTTGTTTTAAAGAATCTTGAATTGGATTTTTAGGTGCTTTGATGACACCGGGACGGGGGCGATAATGAGGTGAATTTTCATCTTCCCAATCGCGAATACGTTGAGTGATATTAGGAAGTTCACTGGATGCGATCGCATTACCATAATCCCCATCAAAGTCGCCCCCTTGTCCATAAGGAGCCTCACCATTTACTCCAGTTCCTCCAAAGGTCACATGAGAAACGAAGAACACCCCGTCATATTCATCATTTTCTGGTTTTGCTACACAATCCCATAATTGAATATCACCCCAATGTCGGACTGGATAACGATAAGTAATATGTTCAGTGTTCTTAATATGTTTGCAGGTAAAGGTCAAATCAGCCAAACTATCATCTGGTTGAGCCATAAAAGATTTCATCCGGACAGCACCATTGATAGCCAATCTCGTCCATTTTTTCTTGAGACTGCGTTTAGTCGAATCAATTACATAAGGATGTTTTTCCAGGATTCTTGCTGTATCATATTCAAGAATCTGGGATAAAGCAGGCATATAGACTTCAGAATTATCATCGGTTTCATCATCCGGATTCCCCCCTGCCCAAGTTTCTTGCAGTTCATCAAACCATTTATCGACAATATCCTCGCTGTTTTGAGCTTCCAAACGTTCAGTTCGGGGATTAAAGATTTCAAAGATTTTGTAAATATCTTTAGATTGAATAGCTTTAACAATTCTTTCACATTCAGCCCTTGTAGCAGGCATAACATCTTGTTCAATGATTTCAATAGGAAACCAAGACCAGATTTGAGTACCACCTCTACTTTTACGTTCTTGCGCTTCACCTAATGCGGCAAGATAAACTTTGTCAAATCGATTTTCACCTTCAGAAGGTTTATAAGTTTTGAAACAACTTTCAGGTAAAACTAAATCATATCCTTGTAAATTATCAACAGGAAGAACAGTTCCTTTACCCCAAATACCTTCTTCAGTTTCACTACCAGGGATACCAAGACGGAATTGTGTCGGAGTTCGACGACGGAGATTAAGGTCTTTGACAATACCCTCTAAGAGTTGAGTGAGTAAGCTAGCCCGAATTTTTCCATGAGCATCACCAATATTCCAAGGATTTTGCGACCCTGGCACTGGTCTATTATTTTCCATCTCTGGGTCAGGAACGACTAAAATTTTAGCATTCCTCAACTCAAACAAGGCTTTATTTTCACTCAGACAGATTGACCCATAGTTAATTCTTCCCATATTTCGTTTAGATTCAGGGAAGTAAAATTGTCCTATTGTTCCCGGTTCTCCTTTTTTCCTTGTAAATAGGAAATGCCCATGTTTCCGGGAACCTCCTGCTAAATCTAAGGAAAAATTAGCATAATCATCTAGAAGGGATTCTTTGTCTTCCGTAGCATTGGTTGGGATAGCACAAATTGAAAATTCATGGTCTGAATGCAACATGGATAACATGATGTTTCGGTATATAGTTTCAGTTGCCATTGCCACGCCAACTGCATCACGGTCTTCCTCTTCTATCCATCTTTTAGCAAACCCATTCCAAACGGCCATTTCAGTACGGGAAACAATTTTGTGCAAATCGTTGATAGGAACAAGGGCGACAACATTGTAAGTTAGAACAAATCTTCCTTGGGGAGTCTCAGACATTATTAATCCTCATCATCAAACTGGACAGTGAAAAGTTCTATGAGATCATTATCAAGGGGCTTTTAACGGTCCAATGCGTCTGTGTATGGCCATCTGC
>NZ_JAJENT010000293.1:0-342 GCF_035615515.1 Phormidium sp. CCY1219 | reverse complement strand
AGATTGCGTAAGCCCTGGAAATTTATCTCATCAGAAGAGGTAGCAACACCTATCTGCGGTTGTGCTGTGGACCGGCTTTTTTTTGAGGCGATCGCTTGACAAAAAAAGGGCGATCGGCTATAATTAAACCGTCACCCCAGGCAGGGCTTTTAAGCATTGCACAGATTGCTTAAGTCTCCTGCCTGACCCTTACGTTCCATTATATCACCCCGAGGGTGTTTTGGGAAGAAAAAAAATTGCGTAAGCCCTGGCAATTCTTCAGACAAGGTAGCAACACCTATCCGCTGTGGACCGGCTTTTTTTTGAGGCGATCGCTTGACAAAAAAAGGGCGAGCGGCTACA
>NZ_JAJENT010000292.1:0-27645 GCF_035615515.1 Phormidium sp. CCY1219 | reverse complement strand
TCTTTAAATTGTTTCGGTAAAGTTTTCCATAATTTTTCTCTCGCCAACGGGTTTCCCTACCGCCGGGAAACCCCACCTCCGATGCGTCACCCCTGTTTTCAATCCCGGACCCCTACCGCCCGATCGCATAGGGCGATCGCCCATTCACACAATATGAAAACTACAGGGCGGCGCATTGCAGAAGCGATCGACCCGATGCCGCACTACGCCTTACCGTCGCTTCAACACCACAATCGTAATATCATCAAACACCTTTTGCTCCCCAATAAATCGGCGCAGGTCTTTAATTGCCATCTGGCGGATTTCTTCAACCGATAAGTGCCAATTTTTCGACACCACCTCGCACAGTCGTTCTAACCCATACTGTTCTCCAGCCAGATTTTCCGCTTCCGTAATCCCATCAGTGTAAAGTACCACACCATCCCCGGGATTTAACTGCACTTCTGCTTGGGCGATAAAATCCGTAATTTCGAGATCCAACCCAATCGGGAATCCTAAATCTATCGTATCAACCCGCTCGATTTCGCCGAGTGACCGGACGACAATAATCTCTTCATGTTGTCCGCTAATCTGCAGCACTCCATCAGTATAATCAAGTAAAGCCAGAGTCAAGTTTTTCTCCGTCCTCATGCGCACCACGTTATCGTATAGGGTGCGGTTTATGCTAGTTAAAAACTTGACATAATCGGTTTCCTGATTGGCAAGTAAAGTTCGCACGGCGGTTTGAACCATCACCATTAACATCCCGCTTTCTAATCCATGTCCGGTGACGTCGCCAATCCCAATTTTAACCCGTCCATCATAGTTGAGGACATCGTAGTAATCTCCGCCGACTTCCTCTGCCGGTTGCATAAATCCGGAGATTTCTAGGTCGGGAATCTGTTGCAATTCTTCCTCTCGCGGTAGCATTTTCTGTTGCAATTGCCGAGTGACGTCCAGTTCGGCACTCATGCGGAGGTTTTCCGATTTCAGCATCTCGTTGAGAGCGCTAATTTCTTCGTTGGCGGCGGCGAGTTGGGCGGTGCGTTCGATGACTTTATCTTCGAGGGTACGGTAGAGTTGGGCGTTTTCCAGGGAGATGGCAGCTTGGGCGGAAATAATTTTGACCAGTTCGAGCCGTTCTGGTGTAAAGGCTCCCGTGGTGAGATTATTTTCTAAATACACGATTCCCCTTAGCTGACCTTGGTGAAGAATTGGAGCGCACAAGACAGAATAAACTTGGTTTTGGAGAATGTAACTGTCTTGGGTAAAAAGCCCTTCTTTTGTTGCATCATTTAACACAACATCATTTTGTGTCCGTGCCACATAATTTACAACCGAAGTCGGCATATTTTCGGTATATTGTTGCGTCTTTACTTCCCAGATATCAATTCTCCCCCCGCTTGTATAGAGGTTTTGACTTTGAGTTTTTCCTTTTCATATAAAAGTAAAAAGGCTTTTTGGGCACCGGAGTTTTCCACTAAACACTGCATTAAGCTTTCAAGGAGTTCTGCGAATTTAATTTTTCCAGAAATGGCTTGAGATGCTTTGACTACAGTTGTCAGATCCAGTGCTTGTGAATCTCGAGAGCCAGTGATAGAATAGTCATAATATTTACTAGCATCCTGGGCGGTTCCCTTGGCAGAAATAGAGTCCAGTACCTGTGGATATTTAGCTTCTAAATCGCGAACTTTGGGAGTAGAACCCCATCGCAGATAAGCATAGCGGGCTTCCTTTAAGTAGGTTTGAGCTACTTTTTGCCGACCTAGGGCTAAATAAAATTCTCCCGCTCGTTCCCAGGCGATCGCCGATACCCGAAGGCACTCACGCTCTTGCGCCGATTCAATGGCTTTGTCATAAAGTGCCATCGCCTCTAGTGCTTATCCCAAAACCCGAGCTTTTTCCGCTTCTACAAGCTCGTATTTGTATTGGTGGTTCGCAGGTGCATGATGCATCCATTTCTTCATTTGCTTTTGGTTGGCATTTACTTTCTTGAGAAACTGCTTTTGCTCTAACTGGGAAACATGAGGATACTGTGCCAGTAAAGATAGCGAAGAATAAAAATTGTATTCGGCACTCAGGGTTAAACCTGCCACTGCATCTTGATAGGGTGTAGCTTTTCGGGAATTTTCAACCGCCCCCGCAAAGTCCCCCAACAGATAAAGCACGATAATTTTAGCCACATAAAAAAACAAACAAGCGGAGCGATTGCCGGTTTGAATCAAAATGGGCATGGATGCGGTTTCATCAAAATATTCACCCGTTAATTTACAAGGGTCTTCCGATTCTTCTTGCAAATTCACCACAAGTTGTTGGTACATTGTCAGATAAACTACGATAAAATCTTGCTTGAATTTTGTCATTAATTCGCTGTAATACCTGAGTTTTTCCTCTACTAACTCTAGAGGTTTACCCATAAAAAAGTGATGCAAACAGTAAAAAGCAGAAAAGTGGCCGGTATATTCTAAATCTCCGGTTTCAAATCCACTTTGAATGGCTTCCAATAACGCCGGAGGCGTTTCCCCTAAATATTCTTTCCAGTGACGCACAAAGATATTAAAAACGGTGTAAACTTTGGCCTTGAGTTCCTTCGCTTCAAATTTTTCTACAAGCCTCAGCGCCAATTGTCCGAACGGATAGCCTGCCTCAATATCCCCAAGCGGGCCGCATAAAGCGAGTCCATACATGCAGTAAGCATAACTGGCAAGGGAAGAATTGCCATATTTGACGCACAGATTGACCATCGTAAAGATAATCAAAGGTAGCAGTTCGGGATTGGTCATGTAGATAGCTGGAATGGCTGAAACTGAGATCCGCATTGCTGCCAATTTGTAGGGATCCGTCATTTCTGGCAAATTTTCTAAATCCGAGGGAGATTTTCGACCGATGGTTAATTTGGTGCGGATTAATCCAACACCGAGTTGCAGGGAGTTAGGTTTTTGAGGCAGAGAAATACCGAGCAATTTTAACACGGACAGAGCGGTATCTACCGCCTGCTGCATTTTGTTTTGCGAAATGTAAAACGGTATTTTGAGTTCGTAAACCTTGACTTTATCGAGCAAAGTTTTGGCGCGATCGAGAACGAGATCGGCCAAAGTTTCGGCTTGAGAAAAATTGGTATTTAAAAATTCCGCTTCGACTCTTTCCACATATAAATCGAGGGCGAGGGAGTATTGAGTGTCCCAGCTATTGGGCGAGAGCAAGTCTATCCCGGTGGCCAAATAGCTAATGGCTGCCTCATAAGCGTTGCTGGCTTTTGCTTTTCGACCCGCCATTAAATTGAGTTCTATTAACCGATCGCACTCCTGGGGGTCATCCACCAGTTCTGAGCCAATGTTGAGGAGATTAACAATCTCAAAGAGTTTATCTTCCAGGTCTGACGGGGGTGTATTTTTTAATAAAAGCCTGCCCACGTTCAGGTGAATTTCTTTTTCGCGAGAAGCGGGAATTAAGGAATAAGCAGATTGGGCGACGCGATCGTGCAAAAACTTATATTCAAGCTTCAGGTCTATAGAGTCTACTAATTCCCGTTCCAGTTCGTCCAAAACGTGAGTAAATTTATAAGCCGTATTCAGGGGAACGAGCAGGCCGACTTTCAGGGGTAACCACAGTTCTCGGGCAACGGTGGCGGGAGATTGTTGGGAAACCGTGGAGAGGGTTTTTAGGTCGAACTGATTGCCAATGCAAGCAGCGAGTTGTAACATCTCTTGCGTTTGTTGGGAAAGTTGTTTGATTTTGCTGGCGGTTATTTCAATGACGTTTTCAGAATGTTCTAAGGTTTTTATGCCTTCTAAATTCTAGCACCAGTGTAGCTCGTTCCAATCAAAGTAAAGCAGTTTTTTTTTGATAGATTAATTGCAAAATTTACGTTAAAAAGAAGGGATTTCCATCCGTTTTTTCCAGGAGCAGTTTTGCTAGGGATTGAATGCTTGTGGGCAAGCAATGGAGACTATCCGCCAGCAATTGACTGATACAATGCAGGGATAAAGGCTGGAGTTGCAGTTGATTGATGCGAGTTGCGCTGGTTTGAATGACCTGGAGAGTCTGCGTCAAAGCGTGAGCGGAAACTACTTCATTATCGCGGTAAGCACCTATTAATAAAAATGCCTGTTTTCGAGCATTGACGAGCAGCAGTTGGAGTAGTTTGAGGGAGGCTGAATCTGCCCATTGGAGGTCGTCGAGAAACAGAACGAGGGGGTGTTCGATACGGGTAAAAACGCTAACGAATTTTTGAAACACTAAATTAAAGCGGTTTTGAGATTCACTCGGGCCGAGATGAGGCACTTCCGGTTGCTTGCCAACCAGCAACTCGACTTCGGGAATCACATCAATAATGACTGCCCCATTTGGCCCGAGGTTTGCTTGCAGCTTTTCTTTCCAAGTGGCGATCGCTTCTTCGCTTTCAGTGAGCAGTTGCCGTACTAAGTCCCGGAAGGCTTGAATCAGCGCACTATAGGGAACGTTGCGCTTAAACTGGTCGAATTTTCCCCAGATAAAATAACCCCGCTGCTGCACCAAGGGCTTGTAAAGTTCCTGCACTAAAACAGATTTTCCGACTCCCGAGTACCCCGCAACCAGCATCAGTTCAGTTCTTCCCTCAGTAACCCGATTAAATGCTTCGCTCAGTGCGTCTACTTCCCTTTCTCTACCGTAGAGTTTTTGTGGGATAAGTAACTGACCTGTGAAATCGTATTGAGCCAGGGGAAAGCTTTCAATTTTCCCGGTTTTTTGCAATCGTTCGAGACAGGTTTTTAAGTCGGTTTTCAGTCCAACTGCACTTTGATATCGTGCTTCTGCTGTTTTTTCCAGTAGCTTCATTACGATATCGGATATCGGTTGGGGAATGCTGGGGTCGAGCTTTTCAGGGGCTACGGGTTCCACGGCAATATGACAATGAACCCATCCCATTGCATCACTGGCATCAAAAGGGAGCTTGCCGGTGAGCATTTCATAGAAGGTGATACCCAGGGAGTAAAAATCAGTGCGGTAGTCCAGAGAACGGTTCATCCGTCCGGTTTGCTCCGGGGACATATAAGCCAGAGTGCCGACTAGCAAATCAGGAGTGGTGACATTTTGTTGTTCGCTTGCGATCGCGATCGCTAACCCAAAATCGATTAATTTAACTTCTCCGCTTTCTGGATTAATGGTAATATTAGATGGTTTGATGTCTTTATGAACGATTTGATGCTGGTGAAGGTCTTCTAAACAAGCGGCTAGCTCAATGGCAATGTTGAGAAAATCCAGCAGTTCTAGGCGGCGATTTTCTCAAAAAATATCCAGGGATTCTGCGCCGAAATCTTCTAAAACTAAAACCAACGTATTTTGATACGCTTCTAATCGATAAGCCTTAACAATTCGCGGATTATCTAAATTTTTAACCAGGTGATATTCTTGTTTGAATTGAGCGATTTCTGTGGGCGTCGGATATTCTTTTTGCAAGACTTTCAGAATCACGGACAGGGATTCGTCCTCCTGGGTGGCTCGATAAACAGTGGTATGAGGGCCTTCATAAAGCAAAGCGCGAATGGTATAGCCGGGAAGTACGAGGGTCATAGATCGTTACCTATCAAATGGCAGAGTTGATGAAATGAATAGAACCTTGGTTGTGAGGAGTCGAACGAACTGGAATGCGGAAGGTTTAAAAATCTTCGCCGACAATCTGCTGCGGGTAGCCGCAAATCGCTCGGGAAGTTTGCATTCCCGACATCACTGCGGCTTCAACACACCCCGAATTGAAGCCGTTGTCAATCCAATCACCAGTGAGATAAAGGTTGGAAAAGCCCGATTTATCGGTTTTGAGTCGATATTGAGAGCTACCCGCTACGGCGAGGACGTAGCGCTCTGAGGGATCGACATTCACGCGCAGATATTGGGCGTTTAACCGTTCCTTCCCCTGACGATTTTCTGGATCCACCACGAGGTTCCAGTTGAAGCCCTCCTTTCCGTAAGCGTTCGGCCACAGATCCTTCATGTTTTGTTCAAGCAGATTGAGAGCATTTGCTTTGGCTTGGTTCATCGCTTGAGTGGGAAAGTGGTTTTGTGTGGGAGGAGGAGGCAAGTCGGGACCGGGAAGGACGCTGCAAAAATAAGCCACTTGATTTGGATCGTGAGTGGTAGGCCAGCATTCGCGACATAGTACCTGACTCATATCCACCCAGGTGTCGAAGGGTTCGAGATAGGTATCCACAATTGGGTTTTGTTTCATCCATAAAGGCCATCCCAATCCTGCATTGTCTGGTTTGAGCCAAACCTGCAACGATTGGGTTTGAACGGTTTTGATTTGATAAACCATGTCTCGCCACTTTTGGTTCGCTTCTAGCAATTCGGGACAAATATAGGGGAAGGAGGCCACCGGGATGCCGAGTACCACGCGATCGAAATCCTCTTTGTAGGTTAGGGTTTCTGACCCCACATCCACATGGCTGCTGTAGAAAGATTCTAAGTTGACGGATTTAAGTGATTCGCCACCTTCAATTTGGTCGTAGAGAGGTTCGCTGGGCCAGCAGGGCAAGCCTTTGACGGTAATCAGGGGTTGGTATTCTTCGCTTTTGAGGTTGACTTGACGAGCGATAGTGATGGTGGCGATCGCTTTTTTATCGGCGTCGAGTCCGAGGTTGGTTACTTTGTGGAAAAATTTAAACTTAACGCCCCGTTGCTTGAGGACTTGATACAGAGGAGCAAAGACAGCATCCCCCATTCCAGTTTGCATTTTCCATATAATCGATCCTTTGTAAGTAAATAGTCCTCGCATCAGTCCGCGCAATCCGCTCCAGTTGAGCAAAACCCTAGGGACGCGGCACTACCGCGTCTTCTCTTTTGTGTCGCGAGCTTTCACACTAAGTGAAACACCCGCGATCGCCCCTATCTCCACCAACTCACTTGCCCCAATCGCGCTTTTAATATTTCCGCATACAAATTCTCGGCAAAATTTCGATTCGCTGTTGCTGAACTGTGGCGCGAGTTGGAACAATTGCGATCGCCAGTTCATCTCTATCTGGAAAGAGAGTGACTTGTCCCGATAACTCTCACAGAAGACAGAGGGGGGTTTCTGCCCGGGGACAGACCCCTTTCCCTCGCCAGTTTGCTACCGTAGAGATAGAGTGAAAGCGCGCACCCGCAGCCAGGTGCTTATCTAACAACCACGGCAACCGATTAACCGCTTATATTCGCCGTGGATTTCTATCCGAACCCCATATGCTACTCAGTCCCGTCAGCGTTCCGCTGGCGGGATTATGGTTTGCGGGGGGTTAATTGAATAGCGGATAACAAAATAACAATACCCATCCTCCCACGAAGAAAATGCCAAACAGGGCAATCATAATTTCAAAAGACCAGCGCACGTTAAAGGTGCCCAGGAGGGGGGTGGCAGAAATGAGCAGCAAGACGAAGAAGGCTAAAAACAACCAAAACATGGCAGGTTTTCCCAATCAGTTCTAGGCGCAAGCAGTGGGTAGCTGTACGCCCTGCTATATTGTATCGCGGCGATCGCAATTTTGGGGGAGAAATCGGGGGCGGAAATGTTACGCTTTGCTAAGTTTCCCGTAGCGGTATTGGAGCGAATCGGTCAACGATGCGGATCCGGGAGACCGTAAGTTCCCCCGAATCCTGTTGCCGAGGCTTGAAAACCCCTATATATATTGCCGCATCTATTCCCACGATAATAGAATATCCCAAGTGGCCGCGATTGTCAACCCTTTTTCCGAGAAGTTAGGGAATTTTTTTGGCCAATGCCAGCCAAGGCTCGATGCCTTTTTTAGTGGGTAGGTTTTGGGCGCTAAACGTCCAGATATCGCGCTTGTGTTGCGGGCCGTAACTAATGTGCAAGGGGCGATCGCGGCCATAAAAGTAAATGGACTCGAAGGGCAACTGTTGGGTTAAAATCCACTCAATGACCTCAGCACTGGAGTGACCCGCGATCGCGAAATCGCAAGCCGCGCCCAATCGGGGACAGTAATAGTTGCCGTTTTTATTGGTTTCGTGAGCCATGTGCCGATCCAGGTTAGGGGCGACGCGACCGTTTTTCTCGCCGGTTACCGGGTCTTTTTTTTCCAGGAATCGTTTTAAATCTTTGGAACAAAAGCCATAAGTGAGGCGAAAATTATCCCAGCCAAATTCATCGATAATCGGGTCGAGGAGATGGTGGATTAACGCGGAAATTGCCCGCAAGCTTTCTGGGTTTTGCGGGTAGGGGTCGATGCGATCGCGATACTTGGCATAGGTTTGGGTACAAGTACAAAACGCCTCGAGAGTGAGATATTTGCCCAGGTTTTCCGAAGTGTTCATAGCGGCGATCGTCCATTCAACGCAACTTCATTCAGTTTAGCCGAAATCGGCGGGTCGCAGCGCAACTTTCGCTTCAAGGGGACAAATCCGAAGCCAAGGCGACAATTTTGCTGCCAAAAACCGATAAATTAATTAAGCTATTACAAATCCAGCGATCGACATTCCTCGTCTGTCGCTGAGGTTATCGGGGATAGGCCATTTGCCAGTTGCCAACTTTATCCGAATCCAGGACTTGGCCAATCGGCGAATTTCAGCCATACCCCTCGATTGGCGAGACCATTTGCAGAGTAAAAGGATGATGAACTTTAGGGATAAACTGCTGTCTGCGATCGAGCGAAACCACAGCCTTCTGTGTGTGGGACTCGACCCGGATCCGGAAGCCTTGCCCCCCCGTTTCCGGGATCCAGCAAAGCGTTTGGGGGAACAATTAAGCGAATGGATGCAATTTACCATCCGGCAAACCGCCGAAGTGGTTTGTGCCTACAAACCGAGCCTGGGATTTTATACTGCCTTGGGTGCCTCGGGCATGGATCTGCTCGATCGCACCTTAGCGGCAATCCCGACGCACATCCCGGTCATATTAGATGCCAAACACTCCGACCTCAACAGTAGCACGGTGTTAGCCCAAAGCGCCTTCGAGACCTGGCAGGTAGATGCTATCACCGTGAGTGCCTATCCCGGGCAAGACTTAGCCGCGCCGTTTTTGCTTTATCCCGACAAAGGGATAGTTGTGCTTTGTCACACTTCCAACCCCGCCGCCTTATGCTTGCAGCATTATCCGAAAACCGGCGATCCGCTTTACCTGCAAGTGGTGAAAGAAGCGCAACGGTGGGGTACTCCAGAACAAGTAGCCCTAGAAGTGGGAACTACTGCGCCAGACGTCCTCGGGCGAGTGCGAACCATCGCGCCAGAACGGTTAATTTTAGCGCGGAGTATCTGGGCGGAAGGCGGGGATTTAAGCACTCTTCTCACAGCAGGGCTAACCGCCAGCGGCAACGGGTTAATTGTGCCAGTACCCCAAGACATTTTAACCCAGGATAACCCCGCCACCGGCATCCAAGAACTGAACGAGATTATCAACAGAGTGAGAAATCGCATTGCCCAAGAGGCGCAAGCCTGCCCGGTATGGTTGCCCGATGTCAGCGCCCGCGATCGCAACCCGCATGCCGAGCTGATTTTGCAATTATATGACATTGACTGCATCATGTTTGGCGAATACGTGCAAGCCTCTGGAGCCACATTTCCCTATTATATCGACCTGCGAAAAATCATCTCCAATCCCCAAATTTTCGACAAGATTATCGCCGCCTATGCCGAGATTCTAGAACCACTACAATTCGATCGCATTGCCGGCATTCCCTACGGTTCCCTGCCTACCGCCACCGGACTCGCTTTGCGTCTGAATTCCCCGATGATTTTCCCGCGCAAAGAAGTGAAAGCCCACGGAACTCGTCGGTTAGTAGAAGGGCATTACAATCCCGGCGAAACCGTGGTCGTCGTCGATGATATTTTAATTAGCGGAAACAGCGTCATCGAAGGGGCGCAAAAGCTGGAATCCACCGGATTAAAGGTCAAAGATATTGTGGTGTTCATCAACCACGAAAAAGGGGTTAAGGATAGATTGAGAAAGCAGGGATATCGAGCGCATTCGGTGTTAACGCTTTCAGAAATTGCCGAAACCCTTTATCGCCGCGATCGCATTAGCGAGGAGCAATATCAGTTTTTCCGCGATCGCCATTAAAAAAACCCTCCCCCATCCCTGGGATAGAGACCCCAGCATTCAGCGCTAAGGCGGGCTTCCGGTTCGGGGAACGGTGGCGGGTCACTCCCGGAAAACACCGCCAACCCGCTGCCTTCCAGGGAATCCCACCGGAAATTTCCCCAAAAATCCCTTACAATTAATCTCAGTCTATGCTAAATTGATAAAACAGTAAAAATAGAAAAAAATGAGAAAATCGGGCGAATGTATGAAAAGCGTTCATCACCCCCTAAAAATAAGACGAAAAAGCAAACCCTTCCGTATCCTCAGCCAAAGTCGGGAAACCGGATAACTTCGGGCTGCGGGTGGGGTAGAATGATGACGATCGCGGAGGCAACAGTAACGAGTGAAATAAGGGAAAATCGGCCTCAACTGAAATGGGGTGCAAATTTCTATGACGCCCGGAGGAAGAGCTGTGCAAAGAATGAGTGCAAGAAAGCGGAGGAAAAAAAGCCAAGGAGAGATTTCAATTTTGCGCTTTCAATCGGCTTTTTAGCGGATATGATATAACGGCAATCGAGCGCAGTTCACAAATAAATTTTATTAGGCAAAAAGAACTATGGTTGGAATTGTTATTGTTTCTCACAGTGCCAAACTGGCAGCAGGCGTGCGCGAATTAGCGGCGCAAATGGCGCGCGAACCGGTACCGATCGCGATCGCCGCCGGAATCGACGACCCAGAGAACCCATTCGGCACCGATCCGATGCAGGTTTACCAGGCGATCGAATCCCTGTATGATGACACCGGGGTAGTGGTATTGATGGATTTGGGTAGCGCCGTGATGAGTGCGGAAATGGCGCTGGAATTTGTAGAGCCAGATAAAAGGTCAAACGTGATATTGTGCGAAGCGCCATTAGTAGAAGGAGCGATCGCGGCGGTGGTGCAAGCCGCAGGCGGTGCGACTCTCGATCGCGTCATCGCCGAAGCCCGAGAAGCGATCGCCCCGAAAGCCTCACAAATCAAAGCCAGCGCCCCCCCAACCGCCTCCTCGGAACCCGAGCAAACCCAGCAGGGCGATCGCCCCCCTTCCAACCGCCACGAAATCGTCCTACCGGTCCTGAATACCTTGGGAATACACGCGCGCCCCGCCGCCAAATTGGTGCAAATCGCCAATCGATTTTCCTGTGAGATAAGCTTGCGAAATTGCAGCAAAGACACGCAAGCCATCAATGCCAAAAGCATCAATCAAGTCACCACCTTGGGGGTGAGACAGGGAGATGAAATCGAGATCGCCGCCCGAGGAAAAGATGCATTACCCGCCCTAGCCGCCTTGCAGGAATTAGTGGAAAATCGATTTGGCGAAAGCGAGAAACCAGCACCGAAGACCCAACAGCCAGCGATCGCCGCTGGGGAAGTGCAAAGCGACGAAATCCGAGGGACTCCGGTATCTCCCGGGATTGCGATCGCCCCAGTCGTGCGCTACGAACCCGCGATACCAGATGTAACTCACCTCCAAGGAGACAATCCGGAAGACGAATGGCAACAACTGCACTTTGCCATTCAAACCGCCCGACGGCAAATCCAAGTGTTAGGGCACAAAATTGCCAATCGCGAAGACGCCGGAATTTTTGCCGCCCACAAACTGTTTTTAAAAGACCCCGCCTTGCTTGAAATTGCGCGAGAGTGTATTTTCCAGCATCACTACAGTGCAGCAGCAGCCTGGAAACAGGCGATCGATAAGATAGTAGCAGATTACGAAGCCTTAGACGATCCTTACCTGAAAAGCCGAGCATCCGATGTGAAAGATGTGGGACTGCGGGTGTTGCGATTGCTCATTGATGTGAGGGGAATTTCCCTCGAATTACCCCAGCCGGGAATTTTGGTAGCCCCAGAATTGAAACCCTCAGAAGTGGCGCAACTGAATCCCGAGAAAGTGCGAGCCATTTGTACCGCCGTGGGGGGAGCAAACAACCACAGCGCCATCCTGGCAAGAAGCCTGGGAATACCCGCAGTGATGGGCATTGGTGCATCCCTAGCGCGGTTAACCGAAGGGACGGCGATCGCCTTAGATGGAGAAACCGGGCAAGTGTGGGTACAACCGCAGCCCGATCGCATCGCGCAACTGCAAGACAAACTTGCCGCCAAAGCCGCTACCGCCAAATTACCGCGCCAGACGAAAACTGCCGACGGAAGGCGGATCGGCATTCAAGCGAACATTGTGGGAGTTGCCGGGGCAAAAGCCGCATTAGACATGGGTGCCGATGGCGTGGGGTTATTGCGAACCGAATTTTTGTATCTCGATCGCCCTCATCCGCCCAGCGAAGAAGAACAGGTAGATTTGTACCAAGCGATCGCCGCCACCCTCGAGGAAAAACCGCTGACGATACGCACTTTAGATATTGGCGGGGACAAACCGGTGCCTTATTTGGACTTAGAACCGGAAGCCAATCCCTTCCTCGGGCTGCGCGGAATTCGGCTGTTGCTGGAGTTTCCCGAATTGCTGAAAACCCAGTTGCGGGCGATTTTGCGCGTGAGTCATCGCTATCCGGTGCAAGTGATGTTTCCCACCATTGCCTTACTCTGTGAACTTCGCGCCGCCAAGCAGATTCTCGCCGAAGTGCAAGAGCAACTGCGATCGCACGGAATTAGGTTTGACGAAGGCATGGGCGTCGGGATTACCATCGAAGTTCCCTCCGCCGTGGAAATCGCCGATCGCTTAGCCCCGGAAGTTGATTTTTTCAGTATCGGCACAAATGACTTGAGTCAATACGCGATCGCTGCCGATCGCACTCACCCGAAAGTCGCACACCTCGCCGATGCTTTCGAACCCGCCGTATTGCGCGCGATCGCCCGCACCGTGCAAGCCGCTCATCATGCGAAAATCAAAGTTGCCGTTTGTGGGGAATTAGCCGCCTTCCCCGAAGCAACCCCGATATTGCTCGGACTCGGGGTAGATGAATTGAGCATGAATCCCACGGCGATTCCCGGCGTTAAGTCCGTAATTTCCCGGTTGACAGTGGATCGGGCAGAAGCGATCGCCGCCGCCGTCTTGCAACTCGATTCCGCCGCCGCCGTCAAAGCGTATCTGCCAGAAAAAATCCGGGATTAATTCACCGTTACTGTTCCAGCCCCTCCCATCCTTTTTCCCTTGCCCCTTTCAACCCACGGCATCCTCATCCATCCACCCGCCCATTTTCCCTGACTGGGGATTTTTCCAAAATATTAAGAGTTGTTACAAAAAGTCAAAGAAAATGTTAAAAATGGAGCAATTGCGTCACAATTATAATCAGTTCTACTTTCGAGCTTGCTAAGGTAGAGACTCTCGCCTCCCTCACGGGGCAAGGAATAACCCAGCCGCTGGAAAGTAGTCAGTCAATGTCACGTCCACCGAAGGGAACGTCTAGATGTTGCCAGGGGGTTAGGAGGTACGAGTGCGTCAAAGGTGATTCTATAAGAACAGCCAGTATTTTAGGAAGACAAATTTGAGATTTTCTTTGGGGTAATTACCTTACATCACCCCCAGGAATGGGGGCGAGGTCGAGCGATAGAAGCAAAATACAGTTCAGTCAAACAACTCGAAAGAAGCGATCGCAAATCTTTTTCCCTCCCCTTCCTATTTTTGCAACCTCAGACGAACAAATTCGGAGTAAGGACATGATGAAATTCCCAACCTTAAATTTAACCCAATACCAGAAAGAACCAATTCACACTCCCGGGTTGATTCAACCCCACGGAATCCTGTTTGTTTTATCTGACCAGCTTGATGTATTGCAAGTCAGCCACAATACATGGAAAGTCTTCCGCCGACATCCCGAAGACCTCCTCGGGCAAAACCTCAATCAACTGCTCGATGAGACGCAAATCGAGACCCTAAAAGAGTGTTTATTTCACCATAACCTCCAACCGGTAAATCCCTTAAAGATTTCGATAAAAAGCGAAGGAGAAACCCTCTATTTTGACGGCATCGTGCAGCGATCGCCCCAAGGGCTTTTCATCCTCGAACTCGAACCAGCTCTTTCTCCCAAAACCCTTGGCTTTCTCAGTTTTTACAATCTCGTAGAAGCCTCCGCCTCCAAAATTCAAAACGCCCCCGACTTCCAAAACCTCTGTCAGCTTCTCGTCAAAGAAGTGCGAAACATTACCGGCTTTGACCGCGTAATGCTCTATCGCTTCAACAAACAGGGACATGGCACCGTTTTAGCAGAAGATAAACTCGAAGAACTCACCTCCTGGTTGGGACTGCACTATCCCGCCGAAGACATTCCACCGCACGCCAGAGAACTGTATTCCAAAAACTGGTTGCGATTAATTGCCGACGTCAATTACAAACCCGTTGCCATTGTTCCCACAATCAATTCCCTCACCAAAAGCCCCCTCGATTTGAGTTACGCCGTATTGCGAAGCGTGTCTCCCTGTCATATCGAGTACCTGCAAAACATGAACGTCAGCGCGTCGATGTCCATCTCGATAATGAAAGAAGGGAAACTCTGGGGATTGGTTGCCTGTCATCATAACTCCCCGAAATACGTATCCTATGAAGTTCGCAAAGCCTGCGAATTTTTTGGCAAAGTAATGTCCGTAGAGCTGCCTTCCAAAGAAGAAAACAAAGACTACGAATATCGGATTAAGTTAAAATCCACCAACGCCAAGTTGTTAGAATACATGTCCCGCGAGCAGGACTTTATTGACGGATTGATAAAGTTTAAACCCAACTTGCTCGATGTGGTAAACGCCCAAGGAGCCGCCATTGTTTTTAAAGGTAACTGTACCTTAATTGGCAAAACACCCACGGAAAAAGCCATCCACAAATTAATCCACTGGCTCGATTGCCAAGACAGCGAAATCCTGTATTCCACCGCCTCCTTGCCCCAAGTTTATCCCGAAGCCCAGGAGTATAAAGATATTGCCAGTGGATTGCTCGCCGTTTACATCTCCAAAGCCCAGAGCAATTACGTCTTGTGGTTTCGCCCAGAAGTCATTCAAACCGTGCAGTGGGCCGGCAATCCGAATCAACCCTGGGAAATCGGCGATCGCGAAACCTCTCGACTGCATCCTCGGAAATCGTTTGAGTTGTGGAAAGAAATCGTCAAATTAACTTCCCTACCCTGGAAGAATTGTGAAATTAACGCCGCCCTCGAACTGAAAAATGCGATCGTCAGCATCGTGTTGCGTCAAGCCGAAGAACTCGCTACCTTAAACGAAGCCTTGCGCGAATCCGACGCCAGAGAGCGAGAAAAAGCCCAACAACTTGCCAAAGCCCTGCAAGAGCTGCAGCGCACCCAAACCCAGCTTATCAAGCAAGAAAAAATGTCCGACTTGGGGGAATTAGTCGGCAGTATCGCCGCTGAAATTACCAACCCCATTAACTTCATTTCCGGCAATCTCACCCATGCGGAAAGCTACGCCAAAGACTTGCTGAATTTACTTTACCTTTATCAGCAACACTATCCCCACCCCGAAGCGGAAATCGCCGAAGAGTTAGAAGCGATGGATTTAGAATTCATCATTCAAGATTTGCCCCGCATGCTCTCCTCGATGAAAGTGGGTGCCAATCGGATTCGCGACATCATTCAAGCCCTGCGAAACTTCACCCGCCTGGAAGAATCCGAACTCAAACCGGTGGACATTCACGAGGGACTGAATAGTACCCTGCTGATTTTACAGCATCGCCTGAAAGGAAAAACTGGTCGCCGGGGAATTGAAGTCATCAAAGAATATGGCACACTGCCCGAAGTAGAGTGCTATCCGGGACACCTGAACCAAGTGTTTATCAATCTTTTATCCAACGCCATCGATGCCTTAGAATCGCAACGGAATGGCGATGGAAAAGTGGGCGATCGCACCCCGAAAACCGATGAAGGCAATTCCTCTACCCCCGCGCCCACCATTCGCATTCGCACTGAAAAAGCAGAGGAACATCAAGTGGCGATTTGCATTAGCGACAATGGCAGCGGGATAGAGCGAGATATCCAATCCAAAATCTTCGACCCATTTTTTACCACCAAACAAAACCAAAAAGGAATTGGCGTCGGCTTGGCGATTTCTCATCAAATTGTCGTAGAAAAACATGGCGGAACAATCCACTGCATTTCCGAAGCCGGACGAGGGGCGGAATTTATCGTTAAAATTCCCCTGCACCAGGGTGTAATTTACTCTCCTTCCTCTAAAGGATAGGGAAAGATTTAATCCCACTGTTTGTTATCTTTTTCGGTTGGGTAAACCGGGTTTGCCCAACCGTTTTTTATGACATAAAACCTCCCCTTCGATGGGGCGAAAGGGGAAAAATGGCAGGGGTGCATTTTCCGATCGCGATCGCCCCTGTATCCCCCGTGTTTTCTCGGATGCCACCGCCCGCTCAAAAAATTGTTACAAAATATAAAAAAGCCTCCCATGGCGATCGCAATCTGATAAAGTAAAAAAAATTGACAACCAGGAGAATCACAGCATGTCACCCGAAGCGATCGAGCAACTCGTGCGAGCTTACTTTACCCACATGGGCACCATGAATCCCCAAGGATGGCTCGACATCTTTGCAGAAGACGCCGTGATTTACGATCCGGTAGGCAATCCCCCCAATAAAGTCCATCAAGACTCGGAGAAATTTTTCGCCCTGTTGTCGCAGATCTTCCAAAAACTGGACGTCACCGCCGATAAAATCTTTGTAGCAGGCAATGGGGCCGCCGTTCAATGGACCATGCGCGGCGTGGCAAATAATGGCAAACTCGGCACCACCCAAGGCATCAGCGTCTTTGACATCAACGACTCCGAAAAAATCCAACAGGTTTCTTCTTACTGGAGCGAAGCAGACATGATAAACCAATTAAAATAGTCGATCGCTGATGCCAAAAAATTTGCATCATTTCCTTCGGTTCTCCTTCCCAGATCGTGCTGGGAACGCTTTCCCCGACGCAAAGCCTCCCCCGAAGAAATCGGCACAATAAATAATGACCAAAGTTGATAAAATTAACGATCGCATAAAAATCGGCAAATGTCAATGACTGTTTCGAGAAACAATCAGAGTTAAACTGACGGGAAAACCCAAAAGATACAGTTACCGATATCCTGGAAAGATAAGCTAAAAATTGTCAACATTAAGGAATAAAAGATGGTTCGCAAACGGTTAATTATCGAAATGGGAATGGGAATAGACCAACATGGGCAAGAACCCACCGTTGCGGCGGCACGAGCGGTTCGCAATGCGATCGCCCATAATGCCTTACCGGGCGTGTGGGAAGTCGCCGGCTTGAGCGATCCCAATGACATGATAGTGGAAGTGCAAGTTGCCGTTCCCCATCCCGAAAAAGTGCGCGAAGAAGACGTGCTAGCAGTGCTACCCTTTGGGCGCAAAACCCTCACCCTCGAAGCGGGAGGAATGGTGACTCAGGGACGGGCGATCGCTGCTTTAAATGATAAAAACGACGACATGTTCATTGCCGTTGCCGCCGTAACAGTTTCCGTGGACATGTGAACCATAACGCAGAAAAAAAGTGGCGAAAAGAAGTTGCCCCAGGGTAAGCTTTCCTCCGTCTGACTCGTTCCCAGACACCTGCCTGGGAACGCCTCTTCTGAGCTACCGCCTCCCCACAAACCGGAGGCAAAATCCCCTGCAGGCTTTTTTGTAACTTTCAACTTCCATGAACCGGAAAAATCCCCCGTATTTAGACTTTATTCACAGAGAATTACAGCTTCCCCAAAACCAAGATAACCAACTGTTAGTTATCGATTTATTTGCCGGATGTGGTGGATTTGCCCTCGGGTTTGAAGCCGCCGGATTTAGAACCATTGGTTATGAAATGGAAGGAGATGCCTGTGCCACTTATCGGCGAAATCTCCGCACCGATTGCCATGAAATGGTTCTAACTCCCGACACCGAATTTCCAGAAAATCCGGTAGTCATTATTGGCGGGCCGCCCTGTCAGCCTTTTAGCGTCAGCGGACATCAGCGAGGATTGAAAGACAGTCGCGATGGATTTCCAATTTTTATTAACGCCGTCAAAAGATATCGGCCTCAAATCGCGATTTTTGAGAACGTGCGCGGGATGTTGTTTCGCAACAAAACCTACTTTGAGGAAATTGCGATCGCCTTGCAAACCCTGGATTATTTCGTCGAATGGGACATTTTAACCGCCACCGACTATGGCGTGCCCCAGCGGAGACAGCGATTATTTTGCATCGCCCACCAAGGCGGATGGAAATGGCCGAAAAAAGCCTACAAATCGCATCCTTACACCGCAGGAGAAGCCCTCAGCGAATTGGCATTTAGGGCATCGGAAACTGCAAAATTCTTGACGCCAAGCATGGATGAATATGTGAAGAAATACGAAAAAGCATCCAAATGCGTCAAACCGAGAGATTTGCATTTAGATGTCCCCGCCAGAACCGTCACCTGTCGCAATCTCAGCGCCCCAACCGGCGATATGCTGCGGATTCGCCTCCCCGACGGACGCCGGCGCAGATTAACCGTGCGTGAAGGTGCGCGGTTGCAAAGTTTTCCCGATTGGTTTGAATTTCAAGGAACCGAAAAAAGTCAATGCCAGCAAATTGGAAATGCCGTGCCTCCGATTCTGGCAAAGGCATTAGCGATGAGGGTGAAGGAGTGTTTAGAAAAGAGAGAAAGCGCGTCATCAGAAAACCACCCCCAACCTGAGCAACCTATACAGCTATCTTTTAATTTCATGAAGGAGTTCCTTTAAAATGTCTAGACCAAGCGATTCTTTTGAAGATAAATTGCCTCAAAAAGTTGAGGAAACTAAGGGAATACTCAGCAAGATTGGTTTACCCAGTCCTCAGCAAAACGATCGCTCTGCTCTAACTTTGCTGGCTCTACTCGATCTAAAGCCGAGAGATCGTTGGTCTGATGCTGGTTGTCCACTGCTGGGAATCACTCCAATAATGGAGTTCATTGCGAAGTTTTATGAAAAGAACTATAAACCTAACACTCGCGAGACGTTTCGTCGCCAAACTATTCATCAATTTGTAGAGGCAGGGATTGTGATTCGTAACCCAGACGATTATTCAAGACCGCTAAACAGCCCGCACACAGTCTATCAAATTGAGGAAAGCACGTTAGAGTTACTTAAAAGCTATGATACGGATGGATGGACTGAGAATCTGAAAAAATATTTAAAATCTTTAGAAACCCTCAAAAAGCGCTATGCTCAGGAACGAGAGATGGTTCGTATTCCTGTAAATTTACCTTCAGGAAAGAGCTTTTACTTGTCCCCTGGGGGACAAAACCTGCTGATTGATAAGATTATCAAGGATTTCTGCTCTCTCTTCACTCCCGACGGAAAATTGATATATGTAGGTGATGCTGCTGATAAAGGGATTCATTTCGAGATAAAGGCACTGGAAAAATTAGGAGTCACGATTGATAGTCATGGGAAAATGCCCGATGTTGTGGTTTACTATCAACAGAAAAATTGGCTCGTACTTGTCGAAGCTGTGACGACTCATGGCCCGATCGATCCAAAGCGCCTAAATGAACTTAAGATTTTGTTTGGCAATTCAAAAGCCCATCTGGTATTTGTTACTGCTTTTCGGAATCGCAACGATATGAAGAAGTACCTACAGGAAATTTCTTGGGAGACAGAAGTGTGGGTTGACGAGCCAACTCACATGATTCACTTTAATGGCAAGCGGTTTTTGGAGCCATATTGAGAAGGCGATATCGTTTAGGATTCAAATGATTGGAGCTGCTCTGCGTGACTCAGGAAGCGTCATTTATTGCCACAGCGTTGAGACAATTTAAAAACCTACAATTTTGTCCCCCTTTCAGTAGGAAGACGCCATTGGCGTGTCCTAACTTTTGACGATGCTAACGTTAGAATTTGTTTGAACTTACCTGCATCAAAAATCCGGCCTTCCCAAATTACTATCTCGGATCCTGCGCGTCCTATGATGCACTTATGGAGTTTCGCAAGCTTATCCTGAAGCGATGAAAAAACTCATCAACCAGCCGGAGGACTTCGTGCGCCAAAGCCTGCAAGGCATGGCACTAGCTCATTCCGACCGGCTCAAAGTCCACCTGGATCCCCACTTCATCTACCGGGCCGATGCCCCCATTCGCAACAAAGTCGCCATCATCTCCGGTGGCGGTAGCGGACACGAACCCATGCATGGGGGATTTGTCGGTGGGGGAATGCTCGATGCTGCCTGTCCTGGCGAAGTATTCACCTCCCCCACCCCCGACCAAATGCTAGAAGCGGCCAAAACCGTGCATGGCGGTGCGGGAGTGCTCAATATCGTGAAAAACTATAGCGGCGACGTGATGAACTTCGAGATGGCCGCAGAATTGGCACACTCGGAAGATATTCCGGTGCTCAATATTCTCATCGACGACGATGTAGCCGTTAAAGATAGCCTCTACACCCAAGGGCGGCGCGGGGTTGGCACCACCGTACTTGCCGAAAAAATCTGTGGCGCTGCTGCCGATCGCGGTTACGACCTGCCAGCCATAGCACAATTATGCCGAAAAGTCAACCTCAACGGGCGCAGCATGGGCATTGCCTTAACCTCATGTACCGTACCCGCCAAAGGGTCTCCCACCTTTGAACTCGGCGACACAGAAATGGAAATCGGCATCGGGATCCACGGAGAACCGGGACGGCAGCGAATGCCCCTGCAATCTGCCGATGACATCGCCGAAATGCTCGCCGTGTCGATTATCGAAGATACCGACTACTCGCGGCAGGTACGGGAGTGGGATGGAAAAACGGGAGAATGGGTAGAGGTGCCACTGAGCGATCGCCCCTTTGCCCCTGGGGACGCGGTACTCGCCTTCGTCAACAGTATGGGCGGCACACCGCTGTCGGAATTGTATATTATTTATCGGAAATTAGCCGAAATCTGCGAAAGAAAACATCTGACAATCGTTCGCAATTTAATCGGTCCGTATATCACCGCTTTAGACATGCAAGGCTGTTCCATTACCCTGCTAAAAATGGATGATGAATTGATAAACCTGTGGGATGCGCCGGTGAACACACCCGCATTGCGCTGGGGAAGTTAAAAACGGTGAAAAAAGGAGATTTATGATAACGCGAGAGCAAATTTTGCAATGGTTGGAAACCCTGGCGGGGGTGCTAGAAGACAATCAAGATTATCTGAGCGAATTAGATGCCGCCATCGGGGATGGGGATCATGGGATTAATATGAATCGCGGGTTTCAGAAGGTACGGACTCAGTTGCCGAATTTGGGCGATCGCGATATTGGCGGTATTTTTAAAACCGTCAGCATGACCTTGATTTCCAGTGTCGGCGGTGCCAGCGGACCGTTGTACGGCACCCTTTTCCTGCGATCGAGTATGGGGGTTGGCGGTAAGTCCGAACTCACCCCAGAAGAGATGGGCGGCGTGCTACAAGCTTGGGTTGAGGGCGTGGTACAGCGGGGCAAAGCAAACCTCGGGGATAAAACAATGTTGGATGCCCTTTCCCCGGCGTCAGATGCCTATCAGCAAGCCCTCGCCCAGGGTGCCAGCGGAATAGAAGCCTTGCAACAAGCAGTTGCGGCGGCGGAAGCGGGGATGAAAAACACCATCCCCCTGGTGGCGAAAAAGGGACGGGCGAGCTATTTAGGGGAAAGAAGCGCTCAGCATCAAGACCCGGGGGCGACTTCTTCCTATTTGATGTTAAAAACCCTGCAAGAGACGGTGGCGGGTTCACCGTAACGTCAGTTCAGAAGGAGCAGCCCACACCTGCCATAGTAAATTAAGCCGATTGAGTACGACGCCTGGGTGAATCCCCCGTTCAACAACTGGCGATCGCCCCATTGCGGCGCGGGTCTCCTGCCGCTTCTAGGGTGCCATCTTCACGTTTCCGCACCGCATTCACTCCGCCAAAATACATATTTTTTTCCTGCCATTGGATTAACTCGGTCTGCGGCATAAATGGCAGATTTTCCAGATTGTCTACCGCCAATCCTGCTTCCAAGTGAAACTGATTATTTTCCCAATGGATGCGAGGATTTTCCACGGCAGTTTTCACATCAAGATGACCATCGATAATATTAGAAATCACTTGTAAAATTGTGGTTCTAATGCGATTGGAGCCGCCAGAACCCAGGACAATTTCCGGGGAGTTGTTTTTCAGAACCATCGTCGGTGCCATCATGGAAGAAATGCGGCAATTTTCCGGCCATTGATGGAATCCGCTGGGGTTTAAATCCGCTTCCCCCAGCATATTATTGACCATAATTCCCGTACCTGGAATCATGTAGGAAGAACCTTCGCCATTGGAGGTAGTGACGCTGGCGGCATTACCATCTTTGTCGATGATACTGATATGAGTGGTGCTGCCTAGTTTATTGACTGCTCGAGTGAATTGTTGTTTGCAGGTGGTTAATTGTTCGGAGGATAAGAATTTTGCCGCCACATCTTTTTTGTAGAGATGGGCATCGTAGCCGGTTTTTCGGGCCACATTGGTTAACTGCATGGCTTGGGCGAGGAGTTGCCAGTGGCGATCGCTGCCAAATTCTATTTTATTCCAATCGATTTGGGACAATAATTCTAAGGCAAACGCAATCAAGGTTCCGCCGGAACTCGGGGGCGGATTAGTCAGCAAAGTATGACCGCGATAATTGAAAGTTAAGGGGGGTCGTTCGATAACCCGGTAATTTTTTAAATCAGCTAAGGTTAAATAGCCGCCTTTTTCTTGGCAATCTTTGACGAATTGGTGGGCGATATCGCCTTCATAAAATTCTCTAGCTCCTGTTTCGGCGAGGTAGGCTAAAGTGGCGGCGAAATCCTTCATAAACACAGTGTCTCCGACTTGGAGAAGTTCTCCGGAGGGAGCATATACCCGGCGCGCCTCAGGAGAGGCGGTCATAATCGGTTTGAGGATAGTTAAGAGGTAATGTTGAAAAGGATTAAGTTTAACGCCATTTTTGGCATAATGGATGGCAGGTTCGGCGATGACTTTAAACGGCAGAGTTCCTAACTTTCGGTGAACTTCAAAGACGCCGGCGAGGTTGCCGGGAATGCCCATCGAACCTAAACCGATATGGAATTCTTGTACTGCGCCGCCAAAATCCACATAAACCGGATAGAAATCCATAGGGGTTTGGGTTTTTCTGTGCTGCGGGGTTTGGACAAAAAAATCGAAGAGAATGTTTTGATGGGTGTGGGTATGAGCGAGCAGAAATCCGCCGCCGGCAGCAGAGGTAAGGCCAGTTTCAGTAACAAACGATGCTAAAATAGCGGCAACGGCTCCGTCGAAAGCGTTGCCGCCTAATTTGAGCATTTCGATGCCGGCTTCGGCGGTTTTAGGATGGCCTGCAGCAATGGTTGCGCGCGATATCTGATTCATCAAGGGGATGGAATAGAGGGGTAGTTTGTGGGGTTGACTCGTCCCTTTAAGATAAAGGATATGCGGGTTATGGTAAGATAAGTATTTTACATTTTTGGGAAAATGATTGAAATAAATCAAGGGGGAGAAAGATAGATTTAAAATTATTAATCAGTGATGCAGTGGGGGAATTTGGAGGTAAACGATGGTGGTGGCGGTGGTGATTACCAATATGCTTTTAGCGACATTATTTTTTTATGTGGCATGGAGACTGTGGAAACTGAGTCGAGTCATCGATCGCGCAGCGAAAGCGGTGCTGAATGCCGATCGCGTGACTTATAACGTCCTGAACGCCAGCCCCCAGGCGATCGCCCGGGGAGAGCTAGGCACCCGGAACCTGCGGAAACGGTATCAGCAGGTGGAGTTGCAGCTTTTGCGGTTGCGACAGATCGTCGCCTTGCTGAACCGGGGAAGAATCACCTGGTTGGGGCGATCGCTGATGCGTCGCAGACCGAAAAGGGAAAAGGGGAAACGAGAGACTCAGGAGAGGGAAAATCCCAAGTAAAGCCGGGAGGGGATCCCACCCTGGGTTAACGCGACCGGCATCGGGATCGCGCATTTCTGGGGAGGCAATGGGCAAGCGTGGAGAGTGGTTTGGTGATAAAATAAGGAACTTGAGCGGCAGCCGAGTTACAATAATCCTTTTTAGGGATTGCAAGATTTAACCAATTACAATGTCCAAAAATCGTTCGGGAACCTTTATCGGCGGGATGCTAGTGGGAGCGGCGATCGGCACCATCACCGGGTTACTCGTGGCACCGCGCAGTGGTCGCCAAACGCGGAAGTTGTTAAAAAAATCGGTCAAAGCTTTGCCAGAGATAGCCGAAGATATATCCAGCAGCGTACAGATGCAGGCCGATCGCCTATCAGAATCGGCCCTCGAGAACTGGGACGAGACCCTCGATCGATTGCGAGAAGCGATCGCGGCGGGGATAGAAGCGACGAAACTCGAGCGCGAAGTTCTCGCGCGACAAGAACGGGAAGTCGCCGCCGAATCCGGCGAAGAAAGCCAGTCTTAAGGTACGGATTTCAATGCAGATTTAACTTTAAACCTCACTTGTGACAGACCCCCTGTTTTGGCTCGGACTCTCCTTTTTACTCGTTGCTGTCAGTTTGATTCTGGTGTTGCTGGCAGCACTGCCCGCATTGCAAGCCGTAGCGCGGGCAGCGCGCAGCGTGGAAAAATTAGCCGACACCCTCTCGCGGGAATTTCCCCCCACCCTAGAAGCAATTCGCTTAACCGGGATGGAAATTAGCGATTTAACCGATGATGTCACCGAGGGGGTTCAGAGTGCCAACCATGCGGTAAAACAAGTAGAGGAAGGCATAGGCAGCGCCAAAAAGCAAGCAAAAAGCGCCCAGATTACCACCCGCAGCGTGATGACGGGGATGAAAGCGGCGTGGAAAAGCTTTACCCGCAAGAGCGATCGCCCCGGGGCCACTCGTCGTTCCCGGGATCGGTTGCCCCCCTGGCAACGGCAGCTACTTGACCTGCGCGATCGCCCCGGATCGATGCCCGAGTCCTATTCCAGCTACTCCGAGACTCCACCCACCCAGCGCGATCGCCCCAGCGATCGTTCGCCACGACCAGAGGAATCCCCAGATTTCGACCCCCCCGATCGCAACCGCTAACGGCAAACCCGAGGTGGTAACGAGCGAGAATCAGCCATCCACCGAGAACGAGATAGTTTTCCATCTCTCCCCGGATTCGTGCTACCCTACAGCCCGGAGGTCTGCCAGAAAAGCGGTTGCGATCGGCATCCTTTCCGTAGTTGCGGAAAGCTCCTCATGCACCCGCCACATCCAGGAAAAACCAGAAATCCTCGCTCCCTCCATCAAACTTGCATGTCCCCCTCATGCACTAGCCCCATAAAAAACTGCCTCGAATGTAAAATCCGATAATCCCATCATGCCCTCTCAAAAGCGCAAATATCAAAAAGCACCCCGGTGGCTCCGTTGGTTTGAAAAGGTGATGGCAATTATTGCCTTAGTCAACTTAGCCCTCGTACTCTTTGACCTGAGTTATCTCCCCGGGCGAGACTACTACCTGCGCGCCGATTTGTTTATGAAAGACTTTCAGGTCAACAAGCGCGAAAAATACCTCGCCACCGTCTATGAACTGCAAAACCTCTTGCAAGAAGAAGGGTTACAGTCAGCCCAGGTGCAGGAATTACTCCAGACTCTGCGAGTCCAGAGCGAACAATTAGTTGACGAAGAACTATTTCGCGTCACTGGCAACTATGGAGCGTTGTCAGAAATCAAAGAGCGGATGCGCGAGTACATGGAAGCACAGACGGCAGAAGAAGCTTTCCAGAGATTTTGGAGCCAGGAATATTTAGAGGCGGTTGGGTGGCGACAAGCCTTGGATTTTTTTAATAGCGAAGTTGCCTTTTTGTTTGTGTTTTACGAACCGAGGTTATTTTACGATCCGGTGAAAGGAATCGAACCGTATCGGGGGACGCAAAGATATCTGAGATTGGTGGACGAACTCACCGTAGAATTGCAGCGCGACGGCTTGCAGTCAGAAGAAGTTGATGATTTGCTAGGGCAATTGCGCGAACTGAGCGAGACGGCGATCGACGATAATTTTTTTGAACGGGCCAACAAAACCGGAACCCTGGAAGAAATTAAAAATAAGATGCGCCGACATATTTATTCGCGCAATCCAGAAGATAGACCCCAAGGACCGGATTATTTACCCAGATTCATCCGCAAACCCGCTATTGAGTTTATTGATTTTTTAGCGCCCGAAGTATTTTGGGCGGATAAATCGGCGACCCAAGCTTTTATGGTATTTTGGAGTCGCGAAAACTTAGCCGAATATGGGTGGGAAGAAGAACTGAGATTTTTTAATCGGCAAATTGAGTTTTTAATGCTGACGAATTATTATCGGCATTATGGCGTAAATAGCGAGTATATCGATAGGTTTTGGATAATTGATGCGTTTTTTGCAGTGGTGTTTTTAGCCGACTTGCTGTTTAGAAGTTGGCTGATTACCAGGCGGCATAAAAACGTGAGTTTAGAAGGGGCAATATTTTGGCGCTGGTACGATTTGCTGCTGTTGGTGCCATTTTGGCGATGGTTGAGAATTATTCCCGTGGTGATTCGGTTAAATGAAGCCGACTTAATCGAGATTGAATGGATTCGCAAGCAACTGCGACTGGGGCTAGTGGCGACCTTTGCTGAAGAACTGACCCAGGTGGTGGTGGTGCAAGTCATCAATCAGTTAAAAGGGAACGTAGAAAGTGGGGAATTGTCCAGAGCGTTATTGGAACCTTCACAGCAAACGTACATTGACATTAATGACGTGAATGAAGTGCAAGCCATTTCCAACCGGGTGTTAAAGATTGCAGTGTGCAAAGTGCTGCCCGAAGTGCAGCCAGATTTAGAAGCACTGCTGCATCATCAAATGGAAAATACCCTGAAGAATTCCGGAGTTTACCAGAGATTGCAGCGCCTCCCGGGGTTAGGGAATTTATCCCACCAGATGGCAGAACAGCTCGTGAACCGGGTGTCAAAAATCGTTACCTTTGGGCCAGAGAATGCGTATCATGCCATCACCGAGGCACCGCCGGATCCGGTGGGGGAAAAATTGACCCAGCAGCTTGTGGAGCATTTTGGGCAAGCCATGCGAGCCGAGTTTCAAAAAGAGCAGACGATAGAAGAGCTTGAATCGTTGGTGTCTGATTTGCTAGAAGAAATCAAAATCAACTACGTGCAACGGGCAGTCGAGGCGGATCCCGAAGATCTGTTTGATGAAACCGAGGAACTGCGGAAACTCGCCGCCCAACGGTCAAGCAAACCCGCACAGCCGCCGCGATCGCCGAAGTAGGGAGAGAAAACAGCAGCAGCAAAATTCCAGAGGCGAACCCGCGCAAGCCCGGTGCGATCGCGATTTAGCCCGTGACCGTAGGGGTAACCCCACCACCATGAAGGGGAAAACAAATAAAATAAAAAGGAATTAAGCGCCTCAGCATCGGCATCGCGCAAACCCCCTCACTCCCAGTTCTGGTGGGATTTCGCGTCAGCGCAGCCATACCCGTAGAGGCCCGAAAGGCGGCTGAGCCTCGGGGAGGGCGATCGCCTGCGCGAATCGCCCTGAAGTCGCCCTCCCTACCCCACCCTGTGGTTCCCTACAGTTCCCCAATTAAATGGCTAATTGCTTAACGCCGATCGCCCGCAAGCAAAGCATCAACCACCGATATATAGACGGTTAACACCCCGGTTAGCGGCAACACAACCGTGTTATAATAGACAGAGCCAGTGCGAATCGTTCCCGCCAAAGTCAAGGCTGAAATGCCGAAAACGTAAGCGGGGCAAGGAACCTAATGCTTAAAGCC
>NZ_JAJENT010000291.1:0-6324 GCF_035615515.1 Phormidium sp. CCY1219 | reverse complement strand
TAAGATTTTCATATAAGTAAGGTAGAGAATTTTTCATTTCGGAGGTGCAAGCGCGGTAATGACTATTCGGCTACGTAGCACATCAATCTGAGAAAGGCTATAGTTTTCACCTCCTACCCAAAAGGCAAACTTGGGTATAGTACCATTTTTCATGCAATAGACTTCGATAACAAGGCATTTTTAAGGGGTGTGGTGTGGTATCCAAACGCAAACTTATTTGTCAAAAAATGATATAATTACTACTTAAACTGTCACTTAAACGTAACTTTGTGTGATGCCTAAATTCATAAAATTTAGTATTGTATTAACCCTCCTAAATGCGCTATTAATTGTGGGTAGTTTGGGTTTATTCATGTTTTCCCAGAGAACGGTTGCCACTGAATTAAATCCCCTCTTGAGTCAAACTGAAGAGAGAGAACCCCTTACAGAACCGCAAACGTCTCCCGAGAACCCCCGCTTTATCTACAAAGCTTTTATTGTCAGTATTAAAGGCAAATCAGGCCAAGATATTACAGATTTTTTAAATGCCTATTCCGATTGGGAATTAGTCAGTTTTGACAATGAGGTTTTGCCGGAAGAGAATCAAGCTATCTTTATTTTCAAAAAAGCGATCGAGAATGAATGATTAAGCCAGAGGGGACGCCCAGAACAACCCTACCGAACTTGCAGTGTAAATAGAGTGGTTAAACGAAGCCGGGGAACGACACAAGGAAGCAAGTAGGTGATAACAGGCGTTCCCAGGCGACGCCTGGGAACGAGACCCATTATGGTGCAGACGAACCTAACTGCACGCTCAGACCTTGCAGGTGATTTACCCAGGCGACGCCTGGGTAAAAGAGGAATAACCTGTTACCCATCCATTGATGAGCAACAGTGATTATGCCTCAACGGCCACGGGGGAAGCGATCGCCTCAGCACTCGCCTCCGGACTGTCGCTTTCCGAGGGAGGCACCACCTGCCAGAACTTCGGCAAAAACGCATCCCAATCATCCAAGATAGCCTTCGCCTTTTCGCTGCCGGTCTTGGCATAGTGCAACTGCACCATCTCCTTCAACTGTGCCGCCCCAGCATTGGTTTTCACCCGCTGAATCTTCACAATTTCCGGATTGACCAGAGCTGGGAAAGACCCATCCTCATCTAAGAAATAGGCCAAACCGCCCGTCATGCCGGCACCCACATTGCGTCCGACCTTGCCCAAGCAGACCACGACACCGCCGGTCATGTATTCGCAAGCGTGGTCTCCAGCGCCTTCAATCGTTGCCTTGCCCATCGAATTGCGGACTGCAAAGCGCTCTCCTGCGATTCCCCGGGCAAACAAAATACCGCCAGTGGCTCCATACAAGCAAGTATTGCCAATCAGCACATTCTCGCTGGGGTCGTAATCGGCTTGTTTCGGGGGCACGATAATAATTTCACCGCCATGCATTCCCTTGCCCACGTAATCATTGGCTTCGCCATACAGACTCAACGTCATTCCCGGCAAATTAAACGCGCCGAAACTTTGACCCACACTACCAAAGAAGCGCAGGTTCAACTGACCTTCAAAGCCGCTGTTCCCGTATTTGCGGGCGATATAGCCAGCCAGCCGACCCCCCACACAGCGGTCCGTATTGACGACTTTGACGCTTTTTTCCACAAAGCCTTGCGAGTCGATCGCCCCCTTCACTTCCTTATCGGCGAGCAACTCGTCATCCAACACGAAACCATTGCCATGCACGGCCTCATGCTGCAACCAATTGCGTTCGTAGCGGGTATCGGGCAACTGCAAAATGCAGTCCAAATTCACCGATGCGACTTTGGCCAACTTGACGCCTTCGCGCATCGTCAACAAATCAGCCCGACCGATCGCCTCATGCAAACGGCGACAGCCCAGCTTGGCCAACAAGTGCCGTACTTCTTCCGCCACAAAATAGAAGAAATTCACCACATTTGCAGGAACGCCAGTAAAGCGCCGACGGAGTTTTTCCTGCTGAGTCGCCACTCCGACGGGGCAATTATTGGTATGGCAAATCCGCGCCATGATGCAGCCTTCGGCAATCATCGCGATCGAACCGAAGCCATATTCTTCCGCACCCATGAGCGCCGCCATCAGCACATCCCAACCGGTTTTCAGCCCGCCATCGGCGCGCAGCACCACGCGATCGCGCAAGCCATTCAACATCAGCACCCGATGCACTTCGCTCAGTCCCAGTTCCCAGGGCGTGCCGGCATGTTTGATACTGCTCAGGGGCGAGGCACCGGTACCGCCATCATGGCCAGAAATTTGGATGATATCCGCATTCGCCTTCGCCACCCCTGCGGCGATCGTGCCAATGCCAATCTCGGAAACCAACTTGACCGACACCCCGGCATTCGGATTGACCTGATGCAGGTCGAAAATCAACTGCGCCAAATCCTCAATCGAATAAATATCGTGGTGCGGCGGCGGCGAAATCAGGGTCACGCCGGGTTTAGACCGACGCAACATGGCAATGTATTCGCTGACTTTCTTACCGGGCAACTGTCCGCCTTCTCCTGGTTTTGCTCCCTGGGCGATTTTAATCTCCAGTTGCTTGGCATTCATCAGGTATTCCGGCGTCACCCCGAAGCGCCCCGAGGCCACCTGTTTGATGGCGGAAGAGGCGGTATCGCCGTTGTGTAGTCCGCGCAAATGAGGCAATGTCGGGCTATTGCCGTTTTCGTCAACATTTTCCAGCACTTTGAACCGCACCGGGTCCTCGCCGCCTTCCCCGGAGTTAGATTTGCCGCCAATCCGGTTCATGGCGATCGCCAGAGTTTCGTGGGCTTCCCGGGAGAGCGCCCCCAAGGACATGCCCCCAGTGCAGAAGCGCTTCACGATTTCTTCCACCGATTCGACTTCTTCGAGGGGAACTGGCGTGACGCCTTCTAGGTTGAAGTCCAGCAAATCGCGCAGGGCGGTGGCGGGACGTTCCCAGAGGTATGTTTTGTAAACCTGATAGTGGTCGTAACTCTCGCTGGCTTTCGGCGCGCCATTTTTCGCCCCCACGGCTTTATGCAGGGCTTTGGCCATTTCCGGGCTGTTCATGTGGTATTCCCCGTTGGGGCGATATTGAATGAAGCCGAAGTTTTCCAGCTTTTTCGCCGTCAGTTCCGGGAAAGCCCGCTGATGGAATTGGCTGGTTTCCTGAGCCAATTCGCGCAAACTTAGGCCGCCAATTTGCGAAGCAGTTCCCACAAAGGCCAGATCCAGCAACTCTTTGCCAATGCCGATCGCCTCGAAGATTTGCGCCCCGTGATAGCTCGAAAGCAGGGAAATCCCCATCTTCGAGAGGATTTTCAGCAGTCCCATTTCGATGCCGTGGGCGTAGTTGTTTTGCGCTTCTTCTATTGAGAGAACTGGCAGTTTGCCGTTGTCCATCATTTTTTGGGTTTTGGAAGCGCTGCGCCATTGCCGCACGCTTTCGAGGGCCAGATAGGGGCAAATCGCGCTAGCTCCGTAGCCGATCAGGCAAGCGAAGTGATGGGTACTCCAGCATTGAGCCGTATCCACCACCAGGGAGACCTTCATTCGCTCCCCGCGCCGGATGAGGTGATGGTGAACTGCACCCACCGCCAGCAGGGGCGGAATGTAGGCTTGCGTTGCATTGGGGCTGCGATCGCTCAAAATCAGGATTTTGCTTCCCTCTCGCACCGCCTCTGCGGCACCTTCGCATAACCGCTGCACCGCTTGACCCAGAGCCTCGGGTCCGTCGGCAATGTTAAACAGCAAGGAGAGGGTTTGACTCGGCAGCTCGGAAGTTTTGATAGCGCTGAGTTGGTTTTCGTTGAGAACCGGGGTTTCTAGTTCCAAGGTACGGGCGTATTCCGGTTTGGCTTCTAGCAGGTTGCCCCGAACTCCCAGCAGAACCTTCAGGGACATCACCAGGCTTTCGCGCAGGGGGTCGATAGGGGGATTGGTGACCTGCGCGAATCGCTGTTTGAAGTAGTCGTAGAGCAAGCGCGGTTTGTCTGACAGAACCGCCAGGGGGATGTCGTCGCCCATGCAGAAGGTGGGTTCTTTGGCCGCGATCGCCATCTCCTGGATGATGGTCTCTACGTCTTCTTGGGTGTACCCAAATGCGGTTTGCTGTTGCAGCAAGGTGGAACCATCCAGGTACAAGTCGCTACTGGGGGGTTGGGGTGCGAGTTTGATGCGATGTTCTTTCAGCCAAGAACCGTAGGGATGTGTGCTGGCTACCTGCTGTTTGAGTTCTGGGTTTTTCAGGATGTGATGGGTTTCCAGGTCTACCGCGATCGCCTGTCCCGGCCCGAGTCGTCCTTTTTCGATGATTTCGGATTCGGGCAGTTCCACTGCGCCAGCTTCCGACGCAACCACGATGTAGCCGTTTTTGGTAATGCAGTACCGGGCGGGGCGCAACCCGTTGCGATCGAGGGTCGCGCCAATTTGTTTGCCGTCGCTAAACACAATCAGCGCCGGTCCGTCCCAGGGTTCCTGGATGCCGCTGTAATATTCGTAGAAATCCACGATTTCCCGACGTTCCGCCAGGGCGGGTTGGTTTTGGTAGGCTTCCGGAACCATGATGGTCATGGCTTCGATGGGGCTGCGTCCCGAGCGAACCATCAGTTCAAATACGTTATCCAGGGTCGCCGAATCGCTGTTGTCCGGGGAAACGATAGGTTTCAGGTCTTCGATCGCATCCCCCCAAATGGGATGTTGTAGGTCTCCTTCCCGCGCTCTCATCCAGTTGATGTTGCCCAGCAGGGTGTTGATTTCTCCGTTATGACCCAACAGGCGCATGGGTTGGGCAAGCGGCCAGCGCGGCATTGTGTTGGTGCTGAAGCGCCGATGGTAAATCGCCCACGGACTGGTGTAGTTGGGGTTTTGCAAATCTTGGTAAAAGGTTCCCAGTACGGCGGAGCGAACCATGCCTTTGTAGACAATGGTGCGGCTGGACAGGGAACAGATGTAGAAGTCTTCCCCCCATTGGATGGCTTTCGCACCGGGATGGGTTTCTATGTCGGCAAGGGTTTTGCCTACGCCTCGCCGCACTCGATACAGCAGGCGCTCGAACTCGTCCCCGCTTAGGCTGGGAGATTGGATGATAATTTGCTCGATTTGCGGTTGGTGCTGTCGCGCCATAACCCCCAGCACTTCAGGCCGCACCGGCACCTTGCGCCACCCTAGGCAACTCAGGTTGTGCTCCGATATCACTTTTTCTACGGTGACTCTGGCATGAGTGGCGGTTTCCTGGTCTTGCGGCAGGAATATCATGCCCACGGCAAGGGTTTTGGGGTCGATGTTGGAATGCCCGTTAAGCTCGAGCCACTCTTGCAAAATGGCATACGGAAGCGCGCTCATTAACCCGGCTCCATCTCCGGAGTCGCGATCGGCACTGCACGCGCCGCGATGCTCCAGACAGGTTAGGGCCGTGAGGGCTTCGTCGATAATTTGGCGATCGGCCCCACCGGCTGGATTGGCAATGAAGCCAACTCCGCAAGCATCCCTTTCTTCTACTAACCACCGTTGTCCTGCATAGCCGATAGATTGGGCCTGATTGATTTGATTCTCTCGATTCAATTTTTTCCTCCTGAAGTTTGCTGTGTTGCAGGTCAAGTCATTGGTCCGTAGGTCTTGGTCATTTGTGGGTTGTCATTTGTCCGTAGGTCTTGGTCATTTGTGGTAAGTGGCTTGTCCTTTCATCCCTAACCACTTACCCACCACCAATGACCAGTGACCTGTTACCACATGACCAATAACCATCACCTTCGCAATCATCACTCTATACTCGCCCGCGATCGAGCCACTGACCCGCACAGTTTTGAGAAGCCAGTGTTGGGGACTTGTTTAGTAGGGTCGGCGTTGCCCCCGCATCTGGGGAAACCTACGGGAGGGTTGCGATCGCTTCCTCCCTTGCATATTTAGAAACAATTAGAAGTTATTAGTTTACTGCTATTCTTACAGTTTTGCAGATTTCAATCAATGCTTAACTCAAAGACCATCCATTTTTCCCGAAACTTCCACCCCGTTAAGCCGATTCTACGCCACTCGGCTGGCTCGGAGACATCCATCCCTCCTCAGAATGCCTGAGAAATTACAGCTTCCTCTATGCCTCGCTCGGCTACCCTAGAAGAAATTTCACGGGTATAAACTCCCATCTGAAATGCTGCTTGAGGACTCCCGTTAGACTCACGCCTGGGAACGCGGCAGGGGAATTGCCGCCAACAAATAAACTGCCTGAGAAAAATTCGTTATTTTCGGGTTGCATATTCATCCCCCTCCGCTTGGTTTGATACTCCCTACGGATAAATCCGAGGGATTCTTAAAGAGTCCAAAGTCGGACTTTTAAAGGCGCTTTTCCCCAC
>NZ_JAJENT010000290.1:0-11475 GCF_035615515.1 Phormidium sp. CCY1219 | reverse complement strand
GGCCAGCCTTGCCTGTTCTTGATAAGGAAAGAAATTTGCAGAGGACTCAATATTGCTGCTGGCAAAGGTTTGATTGCGTTTTTGGTCGCAACTTTCCATAGTAAGTTCAGTAGAGCCGAAATTTTTACAATGGAAATTGCCGAAAAGTAGATAAAATCTCCTCCATTAGCCGCTTGTTCTAATGCAGTTAATGCTGCGGGGGACAATCTGGGTAAATCAAAAACATACCAAATGAGGGTATGGGTATCTGCTACGACTGATAGCATCAAACAATCTGCCTGGGAAAATTACCCCAAATTTCTTTTCGGGCTTGGGTGATGTCTTTTTCGGTAATATCTACGGCTAAGTCAGCACACAACCCTTTGACGCTCTTTAAGGGGTGTTTAGGAGTGGTTTGGTGATGAAGAAACTTGGCGAAATCTAACACTTCTTGCTGTTTATCCGGTGTCAATTCCCGCAAGGTTTACAAAACGGCTTGTTCTAAATTCATGGCTTGATTGCCTCCGCTATTATTTCAGAATTATTGTAACGCTTTTGCTACTGCTGTAGAGGTTCTCCCTTCAGATAGCCTACGTAGGGTGCGTGACCCCCGGCTGCCAATCCGTGGGAGAATTGTTCAATTTTGGCGGGGGGGGGTCACGCAGCTAGCCAGGGCGACAAATTGCCCGATCGCCTTTGGGTGGAATATGCAAATTAAATGTGTAACCTCCGTAGCCTCTCAACCCTCAGCTATTGACAATTCGTCTAATTTCGCGCGTACTGCTTGGATATCTTGCCACATGAGCCATTTGGGAGAGCCTTTTTCCCGGGAGGGGTTTCGCAGGAGATAGGCGGGGTGAAAAATCGGCATACAGAGTCGCCCTTCCCAGGGGAACCACTGACCGCGAATTTTAGTAATGCCGCGCTTGTCGCCAAGCAACCCTTTAACCGCAGTTGCGCCAGTTAAGAGAATAATTTTCGGATTGATGAGGCGAAGTTGTTCGAGGAGGTAAGGTTTGCAGGCGGCGATTTCGTCGGAGGTGGGGGTGCGGTTGCCTGGGGGTCTGCACTTATTGACATTGCAGATATAGACCTCGCGATCGGTGCTGAGGTTGACCGAGGCGAGAATTTTTTCTAACAGTTCGCCACTTTTGCCCACAAAGGGCAAGCCGGTTTCATCTTCGCGTTGTCCGGGCGCTTCGCCGACGATCGCGATCGCGGCGTGGAGATTGCCTCGTCCGATGACGGCGTGGGTGCGGTTCCCTCCCAATTCACATCGCTGGCATCGGTGACAGTGGTTAGCCATCTGCTCGATGGTTTCATAGGTTCCTGGTGGAATGGGGACTTTGCCATCTAACGGAATCCAATCTCGATCCACCGATGGTTCTGGGGTCGGTTCCGATGCATCGGAAAAATCGAACAGATTGAGTTGCTTCGGGTCGCTCATTCTCAGTTGATAGTATGTTATGCAAGCGTGCAAATTATGTTGCTTTACGCTTTCGTCGGCGTCGCCTCGCGTCGGCTCGATCGCGCAAAGTGCTGGTAACGCGGGAAGGTAGGATTGGATATTGCGATTGCCGCCTGCTTCCCGATTGCCAATTGCCGATCGCGTTTCATGCGCGGGTGCCTTTGGCTGTAGTTGTGCGTTTCCGGTGCCCTGGGTTTTAGACTACCCTGCCGCAGGGGAAAAGAGACAATTTGTCAAGCATGGGGTACAGAATCAGAGATGATAGAGGCAACGAAAAGGAGCTAAGGGCTGGAGGATTCAATGACACCTGCCCCATTATTTTACGATCGCAGGGCAGCCGGCGAGCAACTTGCCAAAGCGATCGCGGCGCAAATCAGCCAACTGGATCCGGCAGAGGTGGAGAAACCGCCGATTGTCTATGCCCTCCCGCGTGGGGGATTGCCCGTCGCCGAACCGGTGGCGCGGCGGTTGGGTTGTCCGTTGGATATTATGGTGGCGAAAAAAATTACCCGCCCGGACAATCCCGAACTGGCGATCGGTGCTGTTACCGCAGATGGGCAAGTCTTGTGGGTGAAACAGCGATCGCGACGGTTTCGGTTTCGACGGTTAGCGCAAGCGGAAGCGACGGCGAAAGCACAAGCCCAGGAAGCCTTATTTGCCTCGAGGCGTCCGCAAGTACAGCCGGCAGGGGCGATCGCCCTGTTGGTGGATGATGGGATTGCCACCGGCATGACAATGGCAGTTGCCGCCCAAGGGTTGCGAAAGCAACAACCGGCCCAGGTGTGGATCTGTACGCCAGTTGCACCCGCCGAGTTGATGGAAGTGCTGACCCAGTGGTGCGATCGCCTCGTAGTCTTGGCCAACCCCCAACCCTTCCTCAGCGTCAGCCGCTTTTACGAACAATTTCCCCAGGTGCAAATCGAAGAAGCGATCGCCAATTTACACCAACAACAGCAATGGCTATCCGGAGATTAAACCAACCTCTCGGAATCCACCGATTAAGATAAGAAAGAGCGCAAAATACTTGGCCTTTCAATAGTAGCGAGGCGCAGACTTGGGAGAGAATTTACCACTGATGTTCGCTCTTGAAATATCGGTAAAATAGAAGCGAATTAATTTTATCTGAATAATTGAAATGAGCAATTGGCAAACCTATTGGAATACAGTCCTCATTTGGGTGGAAGACGATCCACCTCGGGCGGTGGAACTGCTGATGTTAATCTTAGCCGCAATTATGGCCGTCATGTGGGTGCAACGGCCTCAAGATTGGCCGTATTTGGTATTGTTTACCAGTTATGTGGTGGGTTCGGCAACCTCAATTTGGGTAAGAACCGCGATCGCGCCGGTAAATCGAACCCGCAGGATTCAGGCAACCGGAGTTTTTGTCTTAACCCTCTTGTTTGCCTTGTGTAGTATGGCGCAGTTGTTTTACGGGTACGGCACTTGAGCCAAACTGCAGCGAGTTACCACTGACGGGGTTGGGATTAACGAGATTGATGCAAAATCAAGCGATTGCCTGCCGGATCGCAAGCATAGATTTCGCGACCGTGTTTGGCCGGGAAAATTTCGCCGGGGGGCGGACAGCCTAAAGTGTGAAGATGGGCGATCGCCGCCTCCAAATTATCCACTTCAAAACACAAACTCATGCTGCTGTGGCCCGGGTGGGCAAATTCCGACTCGTGGGATGCTTTAGGGCGGAAAATGCCCAAAGTCAACCCGGGCAGGGAAAATTCAGCATAAACATTGGGAATCAACACATGAGGTTCGATTCCCAGCCATTGGGTGTAAAACGCCAACAGGGGCGCGAAATTCACTGCCGATAGGGTGACAAACCCCCGATGATAGTGCCAAGTCATGGTAGGCAACCGAAACGAGACATCCGCGAGGCCAAGCAGGGGGTCAGTTCCCCACCAATGCCCCGAGCGCTTCATCTCAACTTTACCATTGCCAACCGCTATTTAAAGAGTTGATGAAATCGCCCTATGTAGGGTGACTCGGAGTGGATAAGGCGCTTATAGTGGCACATGAGGCGGTCGAAAAGCACTGGCGGAATAGATCGACAGATGGGGGAAAGCGCCTCAAGCGTCAAGTCTGAGTAGGAGAAAACAACATGAATCCACGCAAATCATTATTCAGCCTCGCCCTGGCCACCTTGGGAGTCTGTGCCTTACCGGGGGCAGCAGATGCCTTTACCCTCAGTCGCGTCAGTGACGACTATGCATTTAACGACATCATCGACGAGCTGTCATTTGTAGCCGAAGGGAGAATTGGCGGCAATAGTACCTTCGAGCTAGATATCCATGAAGACCATCCAGGGGTGATTCTTCCTGGAGATTCCGCTGAGTTTAGCTGGGACAATGGCGTAGCGCAAGCCTTCGAGCTGATGTACGATGCGGTCAATAGTCTGGTCACCTACACCGTGGGAGATGTCACCTTAGACTACACCGCCACGGATCCGTTTAGCGATATCTTCATCCGCACCCGGGCCGTGAATGCGGGCAGCAGTATAGAGGTGAACAACTTATTTCTTGACGAGACGGCGATCGATGATTTTTCCATTGCCAATACGGATGACGGCGTAGAATATCTGCGAATTGGCGGATTATCCGGCGATAGCTTCAAACTGTCTGGGGATTCGATTATGAGCTGGCTGGGTGAGGCCCCGACCCAATCGCGTCTCGCCTATCAAATCAAAGTAGGCACCAGCAAAGACGGATCCGTGCAGCCGGAAGACGTTCCCGAACCCGGTACGGTATTGGCATTGGTAGTGGGTGCAGGTGCCTTGGGTTTGACCCGTCGTCGCCGCGAAGAAACCGCCTAAGATAAGACCCTCGCCTTCGCCAGTGCTGCGAGAATAGTGCCACGAAAGGGCTAGGGAAGCTGGAAAGAGTTTCGGTAGGGCGTTTGCGGTTCATCCCACTGGTTTAAGCAAGAGTCCCACCTCCGATTTGGGGGTGGGATTTTTTGTCGGACCGTTCCCCTCATCGGGGCAGGTGGTCTAGATTAATAAGAACAACAGCTATTATGCTGGTAAATTAAACAGGACTTATTACTCCATTAAGCTGGACTGATTTAAGTCTCTCCCCGATTCGAGACCGTCAAGGGACTCGATCGCCCGGGGATCGACCCTCATCCGGACGGCAGGCGTACCGATCCCAAGACGGTCGATCGAGGGAAACATCCGAGTAAGCACGATCGCTAGAGTGGGTACACAATATGCATCTGAGTGAACTGACACACCCAAACCAGTTGCACGGTTTGTCGATTCATCAACTCGAGCAAATTGCTCGACAAATTCGCGAAAAGCATCTAGAAACCATCGCCGCCAGTGGCGGGCACTTAGGTCCGGGGCTAGGGGTAGTGGAACTGACCCTGGCTCTTTACCAGACCTTAGACCTCGATCGCGATAAGGTAGTCTGGGATGTGGGGCACCAAGCCTATCCCCACAAACTGATTACTGGTCGCTACAATCGCTTCCACACCCTGCGACAAAAAGACGGGGTTGCCGGCTATCTCAAGCGCGGCGAAAGCAAGTTCGACCACTTTGGCGCAGGTCATGCCTCCACCAGCATCTCCGCCGCATTGGGAATGGCCCTGGCGCGAGACCTGCAAGGGGAGCAATATAAAGTGGTGGCGGTGATTGGAGATGGTGCCCTGACTGGCGGAATGGCACTAGAAGCGATCAATCATGCGGGTCACTTGCCCCACACGAACTTGATGGTGGTGCTTAACGATAACGAGATGTCGATTTCCCCGAATGTGGGTGCGATTCCTCGCTATCTAAATAAAATGCGCCTTTCCCCGCCGGTTCAGTTCCTCAAAGATAACTTAGAGGAACAGTTCAAACATCTGCCGTTTGTGGGAGAAACCTTCACGCCGGAAATGGAACGGCTGAAAGAAGGGATGAAGCGCTTGGCTGTGCCGAAAGTGGGCGCGGTGTTTGAGGAATTGGGCTTTACCTATATCGGCCCGGTGGATGGTCACAATCTGGAAGAACTGATGACCACCTTTTCTCAGGCGCATCAGATGGAAGGACCGGTGCTGGTGCATGTGGCTACGGTGAAGGGCAAAGGATACGCGATCGCCGAAAAAGACCAAGTGGGCTATCACGCGCAAAGTCCTTTCAATCTCGCCACCGGCAAGGCACTTCCTTCCAATAAACCCAAACCCCCGAGTTATTCTAAAGTCTTCGCTCAAACTTTAATTAAACTCGCCGAAGATAATCCGAAAATTGTCGGCATCACCGCCGCAATGGCAACCGGCACTGGGTTGAACAAACTGCAAGAAAAACTGCCCAAACAATACGTCGATGTGGGCATCGCCGAACAACATGCGGTGACCTTGGCGGCGGGATTAGCCTGCGAGGGAATGCGCCCGGTAGCGGCGATTTATTCCACTTTCGTGCAACGGGCCTACGACCAAATCATTCACGATATCTGCATCCAAAAGCTGCCGGTGTTTTTCTGTCTCGATCGCGCTGGGATTGTGGGTGCGGATGGTCCGACGCACCAAGGTCTGTACGATATCGCCTATCTGCGTTGCATCCCCAATATCGTGCTGATGGCACCAAAAGATGAAGCGGAATTGCAACGGATGCTTGTGACGGGAATTAATTACACCGATGGCGCGATCGCCATGCGCTATCCTCGCGGTAGCGGTTATGGTGTGCCGCTGATGGATGAAGGTTGGGAACCGGTGGAAATTGGCAAAGCGGAAATTCTTCGCAATGGCGACGATCTGCTCCTCCTCGGTTACGGTTCGATGGTTCATCCGGCAATGCAAACGGCGGAAATTCTCAGCGAACATGGCATCGAAGCTACGGTGGTCAATGCCCGGTTTGTCAAGCCTCTGGATACGGAGTTGATTTTACCCCTGGCCCAACGCATCGGTAAGGTGGTGACGATGGAAGAAGGCTGCATCATGGGCGGTTTTGGTTCGGCGGTGGCGGAAGCTCTGCTGGATAACAATATCACCGTGCCGGTGCAGCGTCTGGGCGTACCGGATAAGTTGGTGGATCACGCGAAGCCCGATGAGTCTAAGGCGGATCTGGACTTGACGCCTGCACAAATGGCCGATCGCATTTTACAAACCTTCCAATCCCCGGTGTCTGTTGTCCGTTAATTAACTGAGTGAGTCATTCGCTCTATCAAAGCGTTACAAATTCCAGGGAAAGAGAACCCCGGGAAGCCTGGTTTTTCGGCGTTCTCTTTCTCTGGATTTACGCTTTTTTGGCCTCTTTTTTGTGGATTGAAAAGTTTACGCGAGGCATCCGGCTCATCCTGATTCGGAAACTGGTGGGATTTTGGCAAACTATTCGTCATAGATTCGGCTGGTCGAGTACAATAACTTAGAAGCGCTTAACCTAGTTTTTGTGGATTTGTTATGTCTGGAAATCCCCCTGTGTATCCCGTGGTGTGGAAAGAAGACCGCGTGATTCTTATTGACCAAACGCGACTGCCTGCAGAACATACGGTGGTGGAAATTCGCCGCTATGAGGATATGGCAGAAGCGATTAAAACTATGATCGTGCGCGGGGCACCGGCGATTGGAGTTGCGGCAGGGTATGGGCTGTATTTGGGGGCGCGGGAGATTCAAACCCACGATCGCACTGCGTTTTTGACCCAGCTTGAAACCGTGGCGGAAACCCTGCGCCAAACTCGTCCCACAGCGGTGAATTTGTTTTGGGCGATCGCTAGAATGCTGAATACCGCCCGCCAGACTCTCGGATCGGTGGAGTCGCTGAAAACTCTGTTGCTGGAAACGGCAAAAACTATTCAAAGGGAAGATTTGCAAACCTGTGAGGCGATCGGCGATCGCGGGGTGGAAGTGTTGCCCGCAACGCCGGAAAAACTGCGAATTTTGACCCATTGTAATGCCGGTGCATTGGCAACGGCAGGATATGGAACCGCTTTGGGGGTGGTGCGATCGGCTAGGAAGCGCGATCGGCTCGAAAGAGTCTATGCAGACGAAACTCGCCCCCGCCTGCAAGGGGCAAAACTCACCACCTGGGAATGCATCCAAGAAGGCATCCCCGTTACCCTACTCACCGATGGCATGGCGGCTCATTGCATGAAACAAGGCATGATTGATGCCGTGGTTGTCGGGGCCGATCGCATCGCCGCAAATGGCGATACCGCCAACAAAATCGGCACCTACAATTTGGCGATTGTTGCCCAAGCGCATCAGGTTCCGTTTTTCGTCGCTGCCCCCTTATCTACGGTTGATTTTGAATTGCCCAACGGCAGTGAAATTCCCATTGAAGAACGGGATGTTTCGGAAGTGGCTCGAGTGGGCCAAACAACCATTTGTCCCTCGGGGGTGGAGTTTTACAATCCCGCGTTTGATGTAACCCCTGCGGAGTTAATTGCGGCAATTATAACCGAATATGGTGCGGTTTCGCCTGGGAATTTACAGCAGTTTCAAGCAAAGCAAGTGGTGTAGGGTTTTCCCACCCGATGAGGGAATGCGGCGCTGTTCCCTCATCGGTGAAAGAACACCCAACCGGGGGGTTGGCTTATCCCGGTTGGGACAAGCGTGCCACTAAGCCAAAATGGTCTGAAGGAAATACATGGGGATTGTGGGGAAATATCGGTTTGGTGCCGAGAAGTTCGATGGATTGGGGTTGCCAATTTACCGATTTTGTGGTATGCAGCAAAATGCGATCGAACCGCACTTGTTTTTCTTTCCCTTTTTGTTCCAGTCTCATCAAATTAATATCCGTGTCTTCGGTGTACCCAGCTTCTCCGGGTCTTAATTTAGCCCACAAATCCACATATCGCGGGTCTAAATTATCATTTTCGTTCCAGCTCGAACAAAAATTAAAATCACCCATTAAAATCGCTGCTGGAGCGGTTTCTAATTGGGGAAAAATTAACGACAGTTGCTTGGCGCGGATGGCGGTGGAGCTTTTTTGACTTTCTAAATGAACGCTGGCGAGTTTCAAAGGGTGTCCGTTGAGGAGAATATCGGCAACAATTAATTGCCGATACATGGTCGTGGGTAAGTGGTGCAGGGATAAATTGTGCAGGGGGAAGCGGGAGAGCAAAACCACGCCGTAGGGGTCAACAGTTTTCCCGGTGATGTCGGAAATAAAGTAGTGTTCTCGTACCCAGTCTTGTTGCAAGATAAGCGCCAGGGAGTCTGGGGTGATTTCTTGCACGGCGATCGCATCGGCGTGACAAGTTTTCAGAATCTCTAACCATGCCTTGCAGCGTTCTCGAAAACAAAATTCGGCAAACCACACATTATAGGTGGCGACGGTAAGTTCGGTAGCGATGATGTTCTCGGGCGCATCAGTTGCCGGCACCCAAGCGCCGGTTTCGCGGTTGAATCTCCAAGGGGTTAATGATTGGATGGCAGAAGATTCCATTGTTAACAGAGGGAATTGATTTTCGAGTGGGGAAGCAAATCGGCGGGGATTAAAATCCCCGCCCGGTGTTGCTGGGGGGAACGAGAGGATGGAAAAAAATGGGATTAGGAGTGGGGTTCGCCAAACAGAACCATCGAACAGTGCAACTGTTGAATCACCTCGCTGGTGACATTACTGATGGCTAAACCACCGGCAGTGCGACGGCGGATGGAACGCAGAATAACCAAATCCATCGATTCGGCGGCGCGCAGGATAACTTTAGCCACATCATCATGGGGAACGGTTTTGATAGAGAGATTCACTTGCGGTCCGCCTTCTTTAACCAGTTGAGAGAGTTGGAATTCAAAGCGATCGATTTGGTCGAGGGGGGTGCGCCGATCGCAAACGTGAAGCAAGGTAATTTCCCCTTCATTAGAATCGGCAAATAGTTGAGCAAACCGGACCGTTCGCAGGGTTTGGGGGGTCAAATTTTTCACCGGTACCAAAATGCGATGAATGTTAATCGGTTCGTCCATTAAGCGCATCACCGCAACGGGACAGTGGGAGGACCAAAACACATCATTAATCACATTCCCAAATAACCGGGCGCGCAAGCTGGTGGTGGCACTCCATCCCATCACCACCAGACTGGCGCTTTGTTCGCGCGCCACGCGACTGATTCCGTGGGCGATATCGTCATCGATTCGCACTTCGGGTTCGGCGGGGACGCCAAACTCCTTGGAGGTCTCCAGGGCGCGATCGAGCAGTTTCTGACTTTGGTTGAGGGCGCTGTTGAGTTGCGGGTCATCCATGTGGACGTGGGCGATTGCCACGGAGACGGGAACGATGCGCCCGGATTCGTGACGGGCCAGCAGTGCCGCCATTTCGATTAAATAGCGTTCCGTGAGGGGATTGTACACCGGGACGACCACGGTAAAAGGGCGATCGCCGCCGTTTTGGGCGTTGAAATCCAGCAGTTTTCCTTCATGCTGGTCCGTTTCCCACCAGATCTCGCGGTTGGAGTTCTCGAAGTTGGTTTTCGGTAAGGGCAAACCACTGGCAAAGCGCGCTGTCATTAACGGACCGAGAATCGATGTCACCAACATCAAGACAATCACCGCGTTAAACACTTTCGGTTCGATGACGCCTTGTTGCACCCCCACGAGGGCTGCGGCTAAGGTGGCGGCAACCTGGGGCAATGACAACGACCACATGGTAAGGGCTTCGAGCCATTTGTAGCCGTAAACTACTTTTGCCAGGGTGGCGGCGATGAATTTGCTGACCATCAAGCCCACCACAATCGCCAGGGTGAGTCCCAAGGAGGTGGTGAGGGTTTCGGCAAAGGCATTAATATCGAGCAGCAGTCCCATCCCCACAAAAAAGAAAGGGATAAACATCACACTGCCGACGAATTCTACCTTTTCTTTCACCGGACCATTTCCCACTACGTCGTTTACTGCCAATCCGGCGAGGAAGGCCCCGACAATTTTATCCACGTTAATAAATTCCGCGCCGACGGAAGCGAGAAAAACTGCTAGCAGGACGAAGAGAAATTGGTTGCCTTCTTCATCACCGGTGCGCCGAAAAAATTCTTTCCCGGCCCAGTCAAACCCAAACAATACGGCAAAGGAATAAATCCCTAATGCGGCAAGTTGCAAAAACAGACTGAAGGCGGAGAATTCGCCGGCATTGATGGAGACGCAAATGGCGAGAACCAGCAGGGCGGCAATATCGGTGAAAATTGTGGCACCAATGGTGACGGTGACGGCTTCATTGCCCACTACGCCTAAGCGGTTAACGATTGGATATCCCAATAAGGTATGAGAGGCGAGCAAAGATCCGATGAGAATTGAAGGCGTCCAATCGAAGCCGAAAATGCGCCCGATTAAGGCCCCGGTAATTAAGGGGAGCAAAAAGGTGGCGCTGCCAAATCCCATCGAGCGATTTTTGGTTTTGCGGAATTGAACCAAATCGATTTCTAATCCGGCGACGAACATCAAGTAGATTTTTCCGATGTCCGAGAGCAACTTCATCGTGTCCTCGTCGGGATTGAGTAAATCTGCGCCATCGGGTCCGAGAAGTACCCCCGCCACTAACAAGCCGACTAATCCGGGAAGTCGAAGTTTTTCAAAGATGGGGGGAACGGTCAAGATGACCAAAAGGAGAATGGTAAATTCAACGATTGGACCGTCTGGAATTAAGCTTAAAATCTGTTCCATAAGAGTGTCATTAAAGGCCAGCAAAGCGCAAACAAAATGAGTTTTTAACGGAGAATAGGTTTCATAAAAACATTACATGGAGCTTGCAGGAGTTAGAACAAAGATAGCTTAGTTTGATAGGAAAATGCAAGGATGGCTGGGGGGTTTTGCAATGGGTGGGGGGAGGGGTTTGGTGGAAAGTGCGGCTTGCCGGTTTTTTGGTCACTATAGCATTTTCGATAGGGGATGAACTGCCGGGTTGTTTTTTTCGGTGGGGAAGGCACTATAGGCCGATCGCAGGACTTTTGTGCGGGGGAGAGGTCTGCGGTAGCGTGGGGTGGCGCGGTATTTTATGGCAGTTCTCATATGGGTGAGGTAACGAATTTTTTACTTCGGAGGTGCCGACGCGGTTGGGACTATTCGGCAGCGGATCGCATCAAGAAAGAGACCTGCTATATTTCACCACCACCACGCGATCGGTG
>NZ_JAJENT010000289.1:0-34040 GCF_035615515.1 Phormidium sp. CCY1219 | reverse complement strand
GGATAAGTTGGCTAGGAGCCGGATGAGGTGAAAGTCTCATGTCCGGTTCTGAATGGGAGGTGAGGGTTGCGAAGCCCCTATCGACCCCTAATCCCCATGCACGAATACCTCCCGGACAAAGCGTTCCGGGCATCACGGTAAGCGTTGAACGAGGTGGCAAGGTGCAAGCCTGTAGATCCCGGAATTGCCCGATTTGGTTAAGGTTGGGAGCTAGGTCAAGCCAAAATCGAAGTTGCAGCCCGATAAAAAAAAGATGTAGGGTGTTAACGAGGGCACTGAATCGGCGGGTGCATTCACCACAGAAGACCAATCTGTCCTCGGTGGAGAGTGGTTAGAACACTCACCAAATCGGGGGAGGTTTGTTAGCAGCGCACGGACAGCGCCAGAGAACGAAAGCGTCGGATCGAGCTGCGAGCACACAAGCTCGGGAAGAAACCCAGAAGGAAAACCCCCAGCCTTGGGGAGTTGGGATTCCACCGAGAGAGCCAGTGGGACTAGCACTCGAGCGGGCGGGCGATCGCCACGGAAGGCGTACTGAGACCCTGCCGAGGTATCCGAGGGCGAGGCAATTCGCCTCAGCCGCAGTGGAATGCCAGCAGCAGCTTCTCGTAGGCAGCCCAAACTTTAGGTGCCCCCCAAGGCACAAGAGCATTTTCCTGGATGAGCAGCCGTGGGGCTGGTGCCAGAGAAAATCCCCCCTCAATGCGGCGAACGAGAAGTGCGTTCGTGCCCAAACTTCTTTGAAGGGATTAATTTCACGGGAAGTGGGTCAGTGCCCACTTTTTTTATTCAATCTGTTCTATGACACATCCTTTGATCCCACAAATCATCGATTTAGCCACACCGGTTGCCGACTCCCTTGGATTGGAGTTAGTCTGCGCCGTATTTCACACCAATCAAAGTCCACCGGTACTGCGGGTGGATATTCGCAACAACAGTTCAGACACCAGTTTGGATGACTGCGAAAAGATGAGCAGAGCATTGGAAAGTACGTTAGACGAAACGGATCTGATTGGAGATGCTTATGTTTTGGAAATTTCGAGTCCCGGAATTTCGCGGGAGCTGACCACCGATCGCGAATTCGTTTCCTTCAAAGGGTTTCCGGCGATCGTGCAGACCATCGAAACCTACGAGGGACATCGAGAATGGAAGGGCAAGTTAGTTCGGCGAGACGAAAGCGCAGTTTACTTGAATTTAAAAGGTCGGGTGCGCGCAATTCCCCGGGATGCGATCGCTAAGGTAGTGCTCGAAGACGGGGGAACGGACTAGAACCGGGTTAATTCGATTGCACTCGAATTTGAGCCGGAAAGTGTAGTGTACGTGAAAAATAGAGGTAAGTGTTATGGCAATGGTCAGCCTACCCGGACTGCGGGATATGATCGACAGCATTTCGCTAGAGCGAAATTTACCCAAAAATGCCGTTCAAGCGGCATTGCGCGAAGCGCTATTAAAAGGATACGAGCGCTACAGACGCACCCAAAACATGGAGCGCAATACGTTCGACGAGACGTTTTTTGACAATTTTGAAATCGAACTGGATATTGAAGAAGAAGGCTTTCGGGTGTTGTCTACCAAGACAATTGTGGAAGGAGTCAGCAGCGCCGACCACGAAATTTCCCTGAAAGAAGTTCAGGAAGTGGCAGCAGAAGCGCAACTCGGAGACACCGTGGTCTTGGATGTCACCCCAGAGCAACGGGATTTTGGTCGGATGGCAGCAATTCAGACCAAACAGGTGCTACAGCAAAAACTGCGCGATCAGCAGCGCAAGCTGATTCAAGAAGAGTTTGAAGACCTAGAAGCAACAGTTCTGCAAGCCCGGGTACTGCGGTTTGAGCGACAATCGGTGATTTTAGCCGTCAACAGTGGGTTCGGACGACCCGAAGTGGAATCCGAACTGCCCAAACGCGAACAGTTACCGAATGACAATTATCGCGCCAACGCCACGATGAAAGTTTACTTGAAAAAAGTGCGCGAAGGCCCGACTCGCGGACCGCAGTTGTTGGTATCGAGAGCCGATGCGGGTTTAGTGGTTTATCTGTTTGCCAACGAGGTGCCAGAGATTGAAGACGAAGTGGTTCGCATCGTCGCCGTGGCGCGCGAAGCCAATCCCCCGTCGCGATATGTAGGCCCGCGAACCAAAATTGCCGTGGATACCCTGGAACGAGATGTGGATCCGGTGGGCGCTTGCATTGGCGCGCGGGGATCGCGGATTCAGGTGGTGGTCAACGAACTGCGCGGCGAAAAAATTGACGTGATTCGCTGGTCGCCGGATCCGGCAACCTATATCGCGAATGCCCTCAGCCCTGCTAAAGTGGATGAGGTACTGCTGGTCAATCCAGAAGCGCGACAGGCGCACGTTCTGGTGCCAGAGGATCAGCTAAGTTTAGCGATCGGGAAAGAAGGACAAAACGTTCGTCTAGCTGCTCGTCTGACGGGTTGGAAAATCGATATCAAGGATAGTGCAAAGTACGATTACGAAGCGGAAAGCCTCGACTACGAGATGGAAGAACCCGACGAACCATTGTCAGCTTCCGAAGAAGAAGAGTCCGAGCCTAAAGCCGTACAGGGATCGGCGTAAGACCCGCTCGGTTGATTGCCCTGAAGCTTTGCACCACCGCTCGATCGCCGCCCAAGTCGGCACAGCCTAGCCCTTAGCCTGGGTCTGTGGTACCCTGGCATGCCAGCAGTCATGCAAAAGTCCGGGAATGGGAGAAAGACGCGATCGGGGGCATTCCCCCCCCATAGCGTCCGACCCGATCCCAAGCCATTGGAACGAAAAGCGAATTTGTGGATGAAACAAAACTATCGACGTTGCATTAGTTGCCGCCAAGTGGCTCCGAAAAACGCATTCTGGCGGGTGGTTAGAGTCTACCCCTCCCATCAGGTACAATTGGATAAGGGAATGGGGCGATCGGCATATCTGTGCCCAACCGCCTCTTGCCTCAAAGCCGCTCAAAAGAAAAATCGACTCGGGCGATCGCTCAAAGCGCCAGTGCCCCCAGAACTTTACGAAACCCTCTGGCAAAGGTTATCTTTAATGTCTACACCGGATAACCAATCCAACGCCATCAATCCCCACCCGCAGTAGGTTTATAATCATAGATCTGGCTTTGATGGAGCCTGGAAAAATCTTTACTCTAACCCAATACCATCCACACTTCTATAGAAATTCGTGCAAGACTAGAAAAGCTGCTGTTCGTCAATTTCGGCAAACGGCACTGCGCGATCGCCGTATCCAGATGGCAGGACAACCACTCAGTTCTGTTTTCGCAGACGGTTCTAGCAACCACAAGCGCGCTAGCGCAAGCGGCTTGCACAGCGATCGAAAAGGGTTCTATCGGTCTCCCGGCGGAAGCGCACTAAAAGACCGGTTCAACCCGCTCCCGATTTTAGATGGACTTCAAAAATTAAGGAGTTTAACGCCGAATCTCCCACAGTCCAAACATCTAAAATCGCAGAGCTTTATCCGCCGGAAGGAGGTTTTATGAACAACGGAAAAGTGAGAATATACGAGTTGTCACGGGAATTGAATTTGGAAAACAAAGACATCTTGGCTGTATGCGATCGGCTAAATATCCCAGTCAAGAGCCATAGCAGCACCATTACAGAAATGGAGGCTGAGCGAATTGAAAAATTTGTGGAAAGCTATCCAGACAAAGTCTCAGCAGCAGCCAAATCTAAAACCAAACCCTCCTCGTCAGAGGACAACAACTCCAACAACAAGAAAAAACAGGAAATATTGGAAATCCGCAAACAGAAAACTCGCAGTAATACCAAACCACAGGGAGCGCAAACTCAAGCGAGTGCGCCTCAACCTGCTCAATCTTCATCCCATCAGCCCAATCAAAACCAGCCCATGATACTGAATCGACCTGCCCGTCCCAATGAGGGCGACGCATCGGCAAGTGAAGAAAACAGGGGAACTCCAGCAGAATCGATGGCAGAATCTACTGAGACCAACCTCCAACACCCAACAACAAGCGACCAGGACGCTGAATCCACCGAGACCTCGGCTACGGAATCCTCCCCAGAACAGCCCGACCCCAACGAAGACCAAGAAGTCAAACTCCAGTCCCCACCGGTGCGCCCTATGCCTCCCTCGGAACAAAAGAGCGAAACGACAACAAAAGTGGAGCGCCCGGTACTCAAACAACCGCCAAAGAAAGAATCCGCCGGCTCGCGATCCTCGGGCAAAACCCCTACCCCCGCCAGCGGCGGTTCTCGCGCGGAAAAATCCACGGAAACTACTCGCCCCACTCCCCCTACCCCGGTGCAAGCCAAAAAAGAGGGGGATTCTCGACGTCAGCAACCGGCTGCCGCCAAACCGCAGCTCTCTAAACCGGATGTGCAACGCCCTCGCAGTGGCGCTGCGGGCAAAGACACCCAAGCCCCCGCCGCGAAGTCAAAAGGGGAAAGACCCAGTGCGATCGCCCCTGACATCGAACCGCAGGATACGGCAGATGAAGCGGTCGAAGAGTTCGCCGATACCCCAAAAACTCCCAAACTCAAAGCTCCCCCTCGTCCTCCCAAGCGATTGAAAAAACGCAAGGAGGAAGAAGAAGACTTGCAAGAATTTCCCGAGAAACCCAGCAAGTCCTCTTCCAAGGGCAAGCGTCGGCCTAAACCCATCGTGGACGAAGATGAGGACGATTTTGAAACTCAACTGGACCGCGATCGCAATGAAGAAATCAGTGCGGTCAGCTTGTCCACCGCTCGTCCGGCTAAACCCAAATCTACCCCCACTCAGCGCCCCTCCGGCTCCACCCCGCCGCCTACTAAAACCAAAAAACCCGACTCCAGTCGGGAAGCCACTTCCAAGCAACGCGGTCGCCGTGGGGACAAACCCGATAAAAAAGAACGTCCCGATACCCTGGTTCTGCGCGAACCCCTAACGGTTCGAGAACTGGCCTCCTCCCTCAATGTGGCCGAAACCGAAATCGTCAAGATTCTCTTCTTCAAGGGGATCCCAGTCAACATTACCCAAACCCTCGATCTCCCCACCGCCACAATGGTGGCTGAAGAACTCGAGGTCAGCGTGGAAACCGCTGAGGTTGAATCGGAAGCCAAAAAAGTCAGCGAAATGCTCGATGCGGCTGACTTGGAAAATCTCCAGCTCCGTCCCCCCGTGGTCACCATCATGGGCCACGTAGACCACGGCAAAACCACTCTCCTCGACTCCATCCGCAAAACGAAGGTGGCTCAAGGAGAAGCCGGCGGCATTACCCAGCATATCGGTGCCTATCACGTGGATGTGGAACATGAAGGCCAAATGCATCAGGTGGTCTTCCTCGATACCCCCGGTCACGAAGCCTTTACCGCAATGCGGGCAAGGGGCACTCGGGTCACGGATATTGCCATTCTGGTGGTGGCGGCAGATGATGGGGTCCAACCTCAAACCATCGAAGCCATCAGCCACGCAAAAGCCGCTCAAGTCCCGATTGTGGTCGCCATTAACAAGGTGGATAAGGAAGGCTCTGACGCTAACCGGGTGAAGCAGGAGTTAATGGAACAGGGTCTGGTTCCCGAAGAATGGGGCGGCGATACGATTATGGTGCCGGTCAGCGCTATCAAAGGAGAAAACTTAGATGCTCTCCTGGAAATGATTATCCTGGTTGCCGAACTCGAAGAAATCTCCGCTAACCCCGATCGCGCCGCTAAAGGTACGGTGATTGAAGCCCACTTGGATAAATCCCGAGGCCCGGTGGCTACTCTGCTGGTGCAAAATGGCACCCTCAATGTGGGCGATGTGTTGGTGGCTGGCTCCACAATGGGCAAGGTGCGGGCGATGATCGATGACCGAGGCGCTCGGGTCGAACAGGCATCCCCCTCTTTCGCCGTGGAAATCCTGGGCTTGAGCGATGTCCCGGCAGCAGGGGATGAGTTTGAGGTCTACCCAAGCGAAAAAGAAGCTCGCTCAATCTCTGACGAACGGGCTGAGGAAAGTCGCCAAACCCGTCTCCAGCAAGCAATGGCCTCTCGTCGCGTCACCCTCAATACTCTCTCGGCCCGCGCCCAAGAAGGAGAACTTAAAGAACTTAACTTGGTCCTCAAGGCTGATGTCCAAGGCTCTGTTGAGGCTATCCTGGGTTCGCTCAAGCAACTCCCGCAAAATGAGGTCCAGGTCCGCGTCCTGTTGGCAGCCCCCGGGGAAGTCACGGAAACTGATGTTGACCTCGCCGCCGCTAGCGATGCCGTGATTGTGGCGTTTAACAGCACCTTCGCCTCGGGCGCTCGACACGCGGCTGACTTGGCAGGGGTCGATGTTCGCGAGTACAACATCATCTACAAACTGTTGGATGATATCCAAGCCGCTATGGAAGGTCTCCTGGATCCCGAACTGGTGGAAGAACCTCTCGGTGAGGCTCAAGTTCGTGCGGTCTTCCAAGTGGGTCGCGGCGCAGTGGCCGGCTGTTATGTCCAAACCGGTAAGGTGGTGCGAAATTCTAAAGTTCGCGTCCATCGCAATGGCTCGGTGGTCTATGAAGGTGTCCTCGATTCCCTCAAACGGGTCAAGGATGACGTGAAAGAAGTTAACACCGGCTTTGAATGCGGCATCGGTATCGATAAGTTCAATGACTGGAATGAAGGCGACACCATCGAAGCTTATCGCATGGTCACGAAGCGTCGCACCCTCTCTCCGGCATAACCTAGGGTGTCACCGATGAACCATGAAGGGTAAAGTGTAAAGGATGAAGGCAAATTCTCTCAAATCCCTAACCTCTGACCTTCATCCTCCCCAAGGCACAAGGCACATCCCCCACAGGGTCACTCTCCATGACTCTGCTTTCTTGCCTTCCCCCTTGTTGCCTTTACCCTTCTTGTTATTTTGTCTCTTGCCTTTATCTTTGATTCATGCGCTCTTTTTCTTCTGACCCGTTTCTCTGGATTCATCTGGCAGGTCTCGCCGCGCTTCCTCTGTTTCTCGAACTGTGCGCGATCGCTCTGGCTATTGGCGATCCCCTCTTCCCGGTTGGATTGGAATTCTTGTTCGTCGCCGCTTTGGGTATCCTCCCCATCCTCTGGATGCAATGGTCTCGTCCTTTCTATATCTTCAGCATCCTGGTGGTGGCAATGAAACCCGCACAACTCAGCCCCGATCGCCGCGTTACCCTCAGCTTGTTCCAACGCCCCCGCAATCGCGCGATCGCTCTGCTCGTTCCCCTTCTCTTACTCCCGGCCCTGTGGCTCCTCTATCGCTGGGCACCAGTCGCCACCGGCATCGCCGCTCAATTCCCTCAATGGCGTCTCCTTGGTCTCCTCCTCGCCGCTTTCGCTTTTTTGGGATGCAATCTGTTTCTTCAGGTCCCGGCTAGTGTTTTGGGCGTCATGTTGACCGACGAATCCACTTTTGCCGCCACACCCCCGCTCTCCCCAGACCAAATTCGCCAGAAGTTTACAATTGTCGGCTTGAAGGTCAATCGCATCTTGCCCGACAAGGAGCAACCAGTGGAACTCGCCTCCACTGAATCTGCCTCCCCTACCGTTTCTCCCCCCGCACCAGATTCCCTCGAAACTACACCCCCGGAAACTGAAGCGTCAGATTAATTTAAAATACCCCTTGACATTTTAACCAAAATAAGATATATAACCGAGGTCATTGGTTGTTGGTCATTGGTCATTGGTCATTGGTCAATGACCAATGACAAACGACCTTTCTACAACGGTAACTTCTGCAAAAAACTGAGTTTTTTATAAATTCTTGCCAAAGTATCCACCTGCACTTCCACCACTTGCCCCGGATAATTCTGAATCGTTTCGATTATCGAAATCTTTCCATCTTCCGCCGCCGAAAGTATCAAAGCAGCGCGCAAGGCTTGTCCGTTTGCTTCCCCAGAATCGGTCTGAATCACTTCCCCAATTTCATCGAGCAACCACTCTCCCGTGTGATTGAGCACTCGATCCAAAAATCTCGCACTGACTTCAATCGAGTTGGTTAACCCCGCTCGCATCTCCTCTGGATTCTGTTTCGCTAACCCAATATAACTCGCCACCGAGGGCGACATTTCTCCAGTTTCGGTAAAGGTTACGAGTTCCGCCACCGATAGGGGTGCCCGCATCGGTCCGTATTTCAAAATTACCTGTTCGGCGGCGATCGCTTCCCCCCCAAATGGCATCACTACGCCGATTCCCAACCCCGTCACCCCCACAGTTGCCGCACGCAACAACCACCGCGAAACCCTGAACAAAACTCCGTTAATTTTCCTCATTTTAATCCCTTCTTTCATTCAAATCCAACAAATCCAATTCAATAAAACCGGACGCCAAACTCTATCAATAAGTTGCCTAAATTATCCACAACTTACCATTGTTTTATCCCTAGTTTATCGAACATCGATCCAGACGATCGCAGCCAATTATCCCCAGCAGAGGATGTTAGCCAATTCCCTTTCAATTCATTCTATTCTAACCGATAAATTGACGGATTTTAACGGGAACACTGGCCGATCGCGGCAGGTCTTCAACCCTGTCCGCCTTGCAGTTTAGTGGCATACCACTTCTTGCCCGCAACTGTCTCGCTTTCCGAGACGAAAGTGAGGATACCCTAAAACGCGATCGCCGATTTCCAACGATTCCCAACCGAACCTCAATCGGGCAACCCTGTTACACTATTCCGGGAGAATTATAACCGATTTGGCCGATCCACTTTCCCCACTCACAGGTAAGGCGGACATTGCGGCGATCGCCAATTCGGAACCGGTCTGCGATCGCATGTACACCCCCACCAACCACTTCCCTGCTACCCTGGGAAAAATTAACTCAGGCGATCGCCCCTTTACCCCCAGCGAGCCTGTAGGATAAATCTATGGTGCGCTCTCAAAACAATCTGTAAAATATCCACTTATCTCCAATGAATCGACCTATTCTTTTTTCCCTTCCTTCTACTTTAACCCCCAAACCAAATTCTGTGCATTTGAATACCCTAAGCCGCACAACGACCTTACCCCTCCTGACGGCGCTCTTCCTCGGGGCGGGAGGAATTTCCCAGCCGGCATCTTTGGCGAATCCAGATCCGGCGGTGCGCGGATCGACGAACCTGCAGATAGCTCAAATTCCGGCAAATGCAAAAATCATTTACGTCAATCCCGCACTCGGAAACGATACCGCGAATGTGGGCACCAGCGAGGCTGCGCCTTATCGTAGCATTACCTATGCCCTTTCCCAAGCCGAATCGGGCACGGTGATTCAGTTGGCACCGGGAACCTACAGCAGCGACACAGAAAGCTTCCCCCTGCAGATGAAATCTGGGGTGATTCTGCGCGGGAATGAATCGAACAAAGGTCAGACGATCCGGATTATTGGCGGCGGCACTTACCTGAGTCCGACCTTTGCCAGTCAAAATGTGGCGATCGTGACGGCAAGAGAGAGTCAGATTGCTGGAGTAACGGTGACGAACCCCAACACGCGCGGCACGGGTATTTGGATTGAATCGGGCACACCGACAGTTCGCGATAGTACCTTAACCAATAATTTGCGCGACGGGATTTTTGTCTCAGGTACGGCAGCTGCGACGATCGAAGATAATGTATTTATCGAAAATAACGGCAATGGGATTTCCATCGCTCGTTCCGCAGGGGGAGAAATTCGCGGGAATGTCTTTCAAGATACGGGCTTTGGATTGGCAATTGGCGATCGCTCCTCTCCTTTGATTGTGGAAAACCGGATTATTCAAAATGTGGATGGGGTGGTGGTGTCGAATTCGGCGCAACCGGTGCTTCGCAATAACGTGATCGAAAACAATACCCGGGATGGGATTGTGGCGATCGCGGATGCGGCTCCAGACCTCGGCACTGCGGAATCTCCGGGCAATAACTTTATCCGCAATAACACGCGCTATGACCTCAACAATGCTACCCGCAACACCACTATTGTGGCGGTGGGGAATGATATCAATCGCGATCGCATCGAAGGGAGTGTGGATTTTGTCGCCGCAACGGTGGCTACCGGCTTTCGCGATGTGCAAGGGCACTGGGCGCAAGCTTATATCGAAGCCCTGGCGGCGAAAAAGATTATCGCTGGATTCAATGATGGCACGTTTCGCCCCAACGAACCGGTCACGCGCGCTCAGTTTGCTGCCATTATCAATCAGGCGTTTTCTCCCGCGCCCACCGAGTCTTGCTCGGCTTTTGCAGATGTCCGCAGCAGCTTTTGGGGTTTTAATGCCATTCAAACTGCCTGTCGCGGTGGATTCCTCACCGGTTATCCGGGGAATGAGTTTCGCCCGCAACAACGCATCCCTCGCGTCCAGGTTCTCGTCGCCCTGGTGAGCGGGTTGGGGTTGCGCTCCGAGCAAACCAGCGTTTTGTCGATGTATTCCGATCGCAATCGCATCCCCGATTGGGCCACTACGGCGATCGCTGGTGCAACCGAACAGGGATTGGTGGTCAACTACCCGGTGCGCGATCGCTTAAATCCCACCCAACAAGCCACCCGCGCTGATGTCGCCGCTTTTGTCTACCAAGCCCTGGTTAATGCCGGTCAAGCAGAAGCGATCGACTCCCCCTATGTGGTGATGAGTCCTTAACTAGAGAATTGATTATTGTTCATTTGCAATAACTGTAACTGTAACTGTAACTGAGGTAAATCCTCCCCCTCCACTCCACATGAGAAAGGGCCAGCTTCTAAATCCAGTGAAGCTGACCCTTTTCTCTTTATCGATTGGGTTTTATGGTTAGGGTCTTTATATTGGCTGACCCCATTTGAATCTCTAATGACTTTAGTGTGCCAGCATTTTTCGGAAAGCTTCATTTTCTTAATATTTTTTTTATTTTCTTTTTGTGTGGTCTTGTCAATTTTTGTAAAGAACTTGTTACATCTTTGTGTCCTGTCGTTAATTTTTGTAAAAAGTTCGTTACATAACCGAAAAATTTGCTGCTTGTGTGGTAAGAAACATTCGGTTTTGCGATCGATCTTAAAATGTAATTGGTTGACAACTTGTAATAATTTTGCCAACCTCAGAATTGAGCCGAGAAAATATTCCCAGTTCTCAATCGGATTTTTCCAAGCGAAACAGCCACACCATGAGCGCCACCACCCCCACTTGTAGGGCAAAGTTGGGCAAAGCGGAACCCACGTCGCGACCCGCCAAAAGCTGCGTCAGGAAGATAAACCCGCCAATCGCACCCGAAGCCCCAAACGCCACATAGATGAACTTTCGCAATCCGCGATAGGGGGCGTCGGCTTCCGCTTTCAAGCGCGCGTATTTTTCCGGACTGAGGTTTTGTCGGGCTTTGGACATCTTTTTCCCGGGGGTCTTCTCCCGAGAGGGTGGGTTGGGGCTGGGGTCTGGCATGAGAACTCTAGACTGGGCACTATTACTGCGTTCACTATTTTAAAGCAAAATGGGAAATAGCGAATTGAGGATTGGGGATTGGGGATTGGGGATTGGGGATTGGCAAGCTGTTTGCACTTAAGTGATGCAAGCCTCGGTTAACCTGGCTTAAGTGAAATGGAGCGATCGCTGGTGGAGGTTGGGCGGCGGCATCGATTTGCCTTGCGCGTTATCTGCGATCGGCGATGACTCGGTAAGATGAGATCGATCCACCCATTGCTCGCTGAAAAAGCATCGACCTCGGCGGAGACTCTCCGACTATCACCGAGAGTGCCTCCGAGGCAAAGGGTGGGTGTTGGTTGCCCGAGCGATCGGGCCTTGTCTGACAATGGTCAATCTTTGCACATGAATATCGCAACCGAAAATCTTGCAACAGTTGGAATCGTCGTCATCGCTTTAGTGGTTTTGGGGTGGGGATATTATCGCGCCAAACCCTTTGGAAAACTGGGAATTTTAGCCTGGTTACAATCAGTAGTGCTGATGGCACCGTGGCTATTATTTTTTGGCTTGTTTGCGGCGGGGATTTACCTCAACCTAGTGGGGATCCTGGTATTAATCCTGGGTTCTGCAGCACTGTACATCTATCTTGGCAGAAAATTACGAGCCGCAGGTCAAGACGAAGTGCTCAGACAGCGGGCAGCGCAGCGGTTGTACTCCCAAGAAGAAGAAAGCGGCGCTCAAAGCACTGGTGAAGCACAAACCCCCGAGGGGAACCTCTCTGCGCCGTCGCCAGAGACCCTGCGAATTCCCGAAGAAGACCTGAAAAAAATTCAAGGCATTTTTGGGATCGATACCTTCTTTGCCACGGAAAGCATTTCCTATCAAGAAGGGGCGATTTTTAAAGGAAATTTGCGCGGCGATCCGGATGAAACCTTCGATCGCCTTTCCCAAGCGTTGCACGATCGCCTCGGCGATCGCTATCGACTGTTTTTAGTCCCCAACTCGGAAGAAAAGCCGGTGGTTATCGTGTTACCCAGCAGCACCGATCCCAAACCCGCAACCACCGGTCAAAAAGTGCTGGCGGTTATTTTATTTGTCGCCACCATTGCCACCACCCTAGAAACCGCCGGCATCTTCTTGGGATTCGATTTCTTCAAGAACTTGCAGCGCTTCCCGGAAGTGCTGCCCATCAGTTTGGGCATTTGGGCGGTGTTGCTCTCTCACGAAATTGCCAATCGGGTGGTAGCGCGCGCAAACAATGTGAGACTCACTTGGCCGTTTTTCATCCCCACCTGGCAAATCGGCTCCTTTGGGGCGATCGACCGCTTTGAAACACTGTTACCCAATCGCAACGTGCTGTTTGATGTGGCATTTGCCGGACCTGCTGCCAGTGGTTTAGTGTCCTTGGTGATGCTGATTGCCGGATTGCTGCTCTCCCATGAAGGCAGTTTATTCCAAGTTCCCTCGGAATTTTTCAAAGGGTCTGTATTAGTAGGGACTTTGGCGAAAGCCATTCTCGGGCCGGCATTGCAGCAGCAGGTGGTAGACCTGCATCCCCTGACGGTAATCGGTTGGCTGGGATTAGTGATTACGGCAATTAATGTGATGCCTGCCGGTCAGTTAGATGGCGGTCGAATCGTACAGGCAATTTACGGACGCAAAATCGCCGGACGGGCAACGGTGGCAACGTTAATTTTGCTGGCGATCGCCTCTTTTGTCAATCCTTTGGCATTATATTGGGCAGTGGTGATTGTGTTCCTGCAACGGGGTTTGGAACGCCCAAGCTTGAACGAAATTAAAGAACCCGATGATGCCCGCGCCGCCTTAGGATTGCTCGCCCTATTTCTGACCATTGCCACTCTATTTCCCTTAACGCCCGGTTTGGCCGGTCGGTTGGGAATTGGCGGGTAATCAATCGGTGATTTGACCGCCGAGAACTTTGCAACAGCCCCGCACTCGACAAGGGTGGGGCACTGGCGGCAAATACTGCCTAACGACGTTCAAAATCCTCATTCCCTCGTTCCCAGCACATGCTGGAAACGCCCTGACAGAGGTACCGCCTCCACACCGTAATTTGGCAAAATAATTGGCACGGTATCTGACAATTGGGTTGAAGTCAAAGACCATTGTTTGTGATTAGGGATTGAGTCAGGCTATAATAAAAAAATGAAGCGCGAAGGAAAAAGGAGAAATCATCCTTTTGCCTTCGCGCTTTCCCGATTTCCGAGGCGGCTTAAGGTTAGGCTGGTTTTGGCAAGGGGAAGTGAAAAGATGGTGCCGGGAAAGCGCTCAATCAATTTTCGGAATTGAAAACCCCTGCGACGCTTGGCGCGGTGGTGAGGAATTCTGGGAGTGGAGGGGCTATACCGGGGGATTTATGACAAAAATTCACGGTGGATTGGGTTTAAGATGATGAATGCACAATCTCCAATTTTACTGGTTTTCGATATCGGTAGCCTGATTGCGGGGGAACCGAAAATTTGGCAGCAATACAAACGGGTGGGTCGCTGCTATGTGCCGAAGGTGGTGCTCGATGCGATGCAGTTTATTGCCGATCGCTCTGCGGAACCGCAACAGGAGAAAGTGGCGAAGGAGTTTCTCCGATTTTGGCCGAAAAGTGGCTGGGAACTCACCAGTGTGAGGGGGTCGCATCCCAAGTTACAACCGGCAGAGGGTGCGGCGATGAGTCAGCAAGCGCGGGTGAATTTGGCGATCGCGCGCTGTGCGTATGGCATGGCCCAGGAACGACGTGAGGCGCTGGTGGTGTTTGTCTGCAATACTCTGCCATTGTTAAAGCGGATGGAAGGGTTGAATCAAGGGAATTTGTGTGGGATTACCTCGGCGATGTTGTTGCAGTGGTGTCGCGCGAATCAGCAACCGCAAGCGGTGAAGCAAGCGCTGCAGGGGATGAAAACGCCGACGAAAACGGCGGGGAATACCGGGGGGTTGAAGGGGCGATCGCCCGCGCGCAAACCGCCGCAGAAACCCGCACCGCGTCCCTCTCCCGCGCGGCGATCGCCGCCGGTGGTGGAGGAACCGGAGGATGATTCCGCCTACCCGCGCGATCCGCGTCGCGGGTTTCGCGTAAAGCGCGATCGGCCTAATATTTTGCTGCGGTTGGGGTCGGGAATAGTGTCCCTGGTCATGTTTGCGGCAATTGTGGGGGCGATCGGGTTTATGTGGAAAATGGCCTTTCCCGAAAGTTTTAACCCGTTTTGGCAAAACCAGGTTCAGCCGATTTTGCGGAAGTTGCCCCAGTGACCCCCAACCGGCGATCGGGTTGGAATGATACCTATTTTTGCCCGCCTGCGCGGGCTAATTTTTTTTGCAGCAATCTGTTGACAATTGTAGCCGTTTGGGTTATGTTGTTACTGTGGGAATAGGTGCGGCAATATATATAGCGATCGCCTTCAACCCTTCGAGAAAAAGCCGGCAATTGAAATCGCGCCTATGCAAGCGTTAGCGTAGCCATGCCCGCTAGTCACCGTAGGGTGCGTGACCCCCGTCAGCAAATGGCTGGGAAGATGACAAAATACGGTTCGGGGGTCACGCACCATCTAACAAAGCCGGCGATTTCAATCTTTAATTCGCTGAATATTATATCCCACTTATAACCTTTCCAGCCAGCGCAAGGCACGCTTGAGTTCCACCTCACCATTGCTCGGGTACCAGCGCCCGTGAGCCAATATCACTTTTTCCGGATGCCACTGTAACAGTCGGTGCAGGCATTCTCGCCCTTGGGCTTTTTGCCCCATAAAGGTCAGTCGCAGGTCTAGGGGCATTTTGCCATCGGGGTCGCTGCAACCAGAGAGTTTCATCGCCATCCGCAATCCCCAATTTTGCACTTTGTTTAGCTCGAAATTTTCTATCAAATCGGCGACAATCAGGGTAGAACTGGCGCGATGGAAGAAGACCGCTTCATCCATAAACCGACTCCCGCGAAAGATAAGCTGGTCCAGGTCAGCGCGCCACTGGGGCGGGGGGTCGTCGGTGAGGTCTGCATGGAATGTAACCGGGATATTCTGCTGGGCCGCCCGATCGCGCACTCCAGGAGAGGCCCAAGCGATCGCCTCCGGGTACGCCTTCGCCCAGGTGCCGATGTGAGCGTAGTGAATTTTGTTCGGCGACACCAGATGGCGCACCGGACCGAGGGCGTCTACTTCCGCTTGCAGAGAATCGCACGGGGCGATGGGAGAATGACACCACAACTCCCCACTTTGCAGGCGCACCACGGTCATCCGGGTGGGAAAGGGAATTTTAGTGCCATACATGGCCATCCGCACGATCGGTCCATCGGCGATCCAAATCTCTGGACCCACGGGTTTGAGGGTGTTTATCGGTTCGTACAGTTCCATCGCTTGTTCGCTCCAACGCGATCGCAGTTGTCCCAGGTTCGGCGCGCTTCTCCATTCCCGCCTCACTGCCCCACCTGACTCGTCTATCCAGCCCAAATCAGAGGCAGAGTGGCTCGATTTTGCCTATATATATGGCCGCACCTATTCCCATGATAAAATCATAGTCCAAACTCGCCGCTTTGTCAACCCCCCAACCCGATTTTTTAGCGAACAAATGTAAAAAAAATTGGCCTGCATATCCCCTACGACTGCAAGCCCAAAATCAACCCTACCGATACCGCACCATCGATGGTGTTTTGGTAGAAGCCAATATTCGCTTAATACCCAAGTCGGTTAATTAGCCCGCCCAGGCGGGCTTGGTTTGCTGCAATAATTCTCTGCCTTTTCAAACACTCACCCTTTCCCATTTAACAATCGGTTCCCAGGTTTCCGTCAAACTAGCGCGCGGTACGGGGTCGGGGAAGAGATTTTGCAGGACAACCACGCGATCGCCGGGAGTTTCTGTAGAGAAATTAAATAACGATTCGTAGAAAAAGAAAGACACCCCAGAAAATCCCATATTTCGGGCAATATTCACCTGTTTTTCCACCTGACTAATGGGGACGCCCCGCGTTCTCAACCCGGTTAAAATTCCCACTGCTACGGGAATATTGCGCTGAGCTAATTCCACTTCTGGGCGCTGCAATTCGGCGATAAAACTGTCGATATTGTCGCGATAAACTTGCAGAACTAATTCTTCCACAAAGCCGAACCGCTGCCAACCGCGCCAATCTTGCAAGTAAAACTTGTAGGCAAAATCCTGATAGTTGGGGGACAAAGAAATAATCGCATTAGGTTTGCGTTGTTTGACGGCTTTAAACACCCGTTGAATGAATTGGGTGAGTTTTTGCGATCGCCACCGTCGCCAGTTCACATCATTTGGGTCATCCGGGGGCAACAAACCCATGTGTTCCTGTTTATATAGTTCTACGGTATAGTCATCGTAGCCCAATTCCACCGGTACGCTAAAATGGTCGTCGAACTGAATGCCATCTACATCGTAATTGCCGACGATTTCCAGGACCAACCCTTCAATAAATTCCTGCACTTCCGGATGCCAGGGATTCAACCACAGGCGATCGACCCCCGATTCTTGTACCACCTGGGTGCGATCGCGGCGACAAGTGAGCCACTGGGGATAGCGGCGAGCCATTTCCGAATCGGGCGGTGCCATAAACCCATATTCAAACCAGGGAATCACGCTTAAGCCTTTTGCGTGCCCTTGTTCTACCATTTCCGCCAACATATCGCGCCCCTGCAACCAAGGGGCGGGATGATGGGGCAATCCCACCACCGGTTCTGCCACTTGACTGGGATAAAGGGTATAACCTCGGCTCCACACATTGGGATAAACCGTGTTAAAATTCAAACCATCCAGCCGTTCCATTGCAAACTGCAACTTAAACGGCTCAAACATTACCTCACTATCGATATTGGTAATCCAGACGCCGCGAATTTCCTTGCGGGGCAAGCGGGGCACGTATTCTGAAGGGACTGGGGAGGTGCGATCGCTGCCCGTAATCGCCTGACATAGTATCGCCGCCACCTCCGCCCGCGTCGCCCATTGGTTTGGCTTGAGGCGTCTCACTTCTGGATAATTCACCACCAAACTGGTTTCCGTTGCAGCAGCGATCGCCCGGTGGGCATACTGGGGAATCTCCGGCGCATCCGCAAAAGTGCGATTTAACGTTACATTTACCGCATTCACCGGCGAAAACTTCAACCCCGTCGCCAGCGCCACCAACACCTCAACCCGCAAAATCTTATCTTTCGGTTTAAACATCTGCCCGGGATAACCGGAGAGAAACCCGGTTTCATACGCCTTGCGAATTCCCGCCGCCGCCCAATAGGAACCCGGCACATCCACAAAATCGATCGCCATGCGTTCCCCTTTTGCATTCGGAAAGGCGCGACTGACGAGTACCGCAAATTCAGTGCGCGTCAGCGGCGCATCGGGGCGAAAGGTGCCATCCGGATACCCGCGCAGGATTTGCTGTTGCGCTAATTCTTCAATACAAGCTTGCGCCCAATGTCCTTGAATGTCGGTAAATGCTGCCGCCATTTTTTAATTCGTTCTCCCTAAATGTTACCCTAGTTTCAAAATACCTTACCTCTCCTCAATCATAAGGAGATGATGCATCCGGTCCGTCAAGCGTCACAAAACCACCCACGGATGCGGCAATTTTCATCAAATTTCCTCAAAACCGAGGAATTTTCTGCAATTTTTCCGATGCGGTAGCGATTCATCAACTGACTAAAATTGCCGCAAGCAATCTCGCAAAAAATTAAATTCTGTCTCCTGCAACCGGGCGCGATTTTGCCACCCCCCTCGCGGTTCTGCTTTCGTCTGACAAGGGCGAATATTCCCCAAACGCGGGTCACTTTCTCTCTTTCGGAGGAGTACGATATCAATTTTTTTTGATTAAATAGGAAGGTAATCTCCTACCGGAGAAAGGTCATAAATTGACACTAAACCAACCCAGTTGGCACGCTTGCTTTCAGTGGGGTTTTATATGAAGCTAATTTCCTACAGATTGGGTGCCTCTGAACGATTGCTGTAGAAATGCGATTAATCGCGTTTCTACGATAATTAGGGAAAGAAACCCCCGGGAAACCTCTACAGCACTAACTTACTCGCAATCACGCCGGATTTGTCTGGGTGCCATAAATTTAGCGGCGCAAAATTGCAGGTGTCAAACCCTAACTCATTCCCGCCAAACTGATATTTCTGGAATCAACTCTCCAGATTCCGATACACAATCGGGGAAGTTAAACCAGAGGTGAAAAACCAGACGCAGATGGGCGCTGGTTTTGAGACAGGAGTCTGGAACAATCTTTCTCTTCTGCTTGCCTTTCATGCCCCAAAGTAAAGGTATCAAATGTGACCCAACCGACAAAAGCCCCAGAAAATCGAGGCGGTTTGGCGGTGAAAACCCCTCTCCGCTGTTGTCAGTGCAAAATTTGGACGCAAATGTGAAAAAAAGTTAAAAATACTTTACCTTTTCACCTTCCCTGAAGTAAAATAAAATATGCTTTCATCAGAGGGTAAAACGGGGAAGCAAAATGCACGGAATGCAGGGTGCGGGTGGCACTTTTCCTGACCCCCTAGGGGAAGGGCGATCGCGATCGCGTTCCCAATGCCTCCCGTCAGGTTCAACCCTTGCAAAGGTTCTGGGTTTTTTGCGATCGAAGTCACTGACATCAGCGTTAGCGATCGCTACCCTACAGCACCCCATGTCACTGACATCCTAAGCCAAATAGAGGATTCTAGAAAATAGCACCTCCACGCCTCGGCACCAACCCCCTAAACTGTACCCATTGGAGAATGGCCATGATGGAATTTTATTCCAGTGAAACAATCGATCCGGCAAACGAGCGATCGCTGCATCGACTTCATCGATCCATTACCCTTTCTCAGGGTCAGTTTTCCCTGATTTTTGCCTGCTGCAATTCTACCTCATGCCGGGAAAAAATGCTCAACTACTTGCCGGAAAATGTTTCAAATCATATTCAAAAGCTAGTTTTACATCCGTATGTCAGTACGCTTTACACCACCATTCAGGAAACCCTAGAAGGCAATACCCCTCCCGCTTTAATGGTGTTTGGATTGGACTCAGTAGTGGAACTAGAAAAACTGCTCGCCTCTACCAATTTCGTCCGGGACAATTTCCGCCAAGATTTTCCCTTTCCCGTAGTTTTGTGGGTGAATGATGAAGTCATGCAAAAAATCATTCGTTTGGCTCCCGATTTCAAAAATTGGGCCGGTTCTACGATTCGCTTTCACATCGCTTCCGAATACGCATCGGCACCACAGCTTGCTTGTCAGCTTGCCTAACTCCGGGTGCGGGATAATCTCCAATCCCCTGGGTTTAAAATAGCCGTTCGGGGTAAATTTGTCCTCGTTGGTTTTCTTCAAAATCAGTTTTCAAATAATAAAATCACTCGGGAGAGTTATCGAGTGCGATTTTGGTTGGGCACCGCACCAGTTGAAAGAAGTTTGAGTTAAAGTTTTAGAAAAATTGGTAAAAAATATCCACATAAAAGAAAGGGAATCCCGCCTCTGTGATACAGGACAAAAAAGGGCGATCGCATTTCAGAGTTTGGCTGTTTGACATCGCCGAGAACCCTGGAAGAACCGGGGGATTTGCTGAATCCGGCATCGGAAAACATGCGGACAGTTCGCAAGCTGTCCTCAAATGCGATACCTTACTCTATGTCTGTATCGAAAACTACCGATGCCATGTCAGAACTGCAAAATTTAATCGAGCGAATCCAACAAGAAGCGCAAGGGGCTGAGTTTCCCGTAGATGAATCGGTTTATCAAAACGCCGGATTAGACCCCACCCACCCCATTCTCTATGGGGGAAATTTGAACAGTCCTCTCTGTGTGTTCGGGCGAGACTTAGGAAAAGATGAAGTGCGCGCCCGTCAACCGCTTTACGGTGCGGCGGGTTCCCTGGTGCGCCAAGGGGTTTACCGCTTTTGCTTCGAGAAACAGACGCAGGATAAAGGAGAACTCGAGGCGGTACTCGATCGCGTCTTGTTGAGCAACACGGTTCCCTACAAACCCCCGGGCAATAAAGCTTATCCGGTTAAAGTGAAAAAGCGGTTTCGTCCGTTTGTGGAGCAATTGCTGGTATTGTACTGGCAAGGGGATAAAATTATTAGCCTAGGAAACGAAGCGTTTAAGTGGTTTGCGCCTTATGGGCCAAAAGGGGCGATCGCGGAATTTTTTCAGCGCAGCGATCGCTACCGTGCCAGCATCGACGTTACCCTGCAAGCCACCGACTCGCAGGGAAATCCGCACCAAAAACTCGTTACTCTATTGCCACTCCCCCATCCTTCCCCCCTCAACCAAAGATATTACGCCCAGTTTCCGCAGTTGCTACAGGAGCGCTTGCAGCAAGTGTTTTCCTGACCCTGGTTCTGGCATCCTCCCAGTTGCGATCGCGATCGCTATTGTTTGCGATCGCGATCGCAAAAGATGGTGATAATTTTATCACTGATTGGCGTGTTAACATCACCCACAGCCATCAGGTTTGGTGTTAGTTTAGATTTAGGAAATAAAAAAGACTAATCAATTGAGGGGCACAGGCTCCTCGACTGGGAGGAAAGAACGATGTTTGGTTTATTCTTGATGACATTAGTCACGGGATTAGCAGCCGCCTGCTTTTACCTCAATACCTCAGAAGAGGTCCCGAGAATCATGGCGATCGCCATTCTCGCCATCTGTTTTTGCTTCGATATCATTGTGGCTCCTTGGCAGATCCAATTTTTGCTGCTGATTGCCGTTTTGGTGAGTACCCGCAATGTTTCGATGCCGAGTAAGGAAAACTTGGGGTAAACCAATTTGTTTTTTAAACGCATCTTTTTAGCAACCTATCTCTGAATTTTACCGGGTTTCCAGAATAGCGAATCGGACACTCCACGTTCGATTGCTTGCCCGATGTCAGCAAATTTCCGGGGGATTTCACCCAGTCGAGACCCGCGATCGCTTCCACTCCGAAGCGCATCTATCATTGGGTAGAGATAGCCACGCTTCTCCTTTTATTTTCCCGCTTATCCTCGGGGAATTTATAGCATTATTAAAGTGACCGATGAGAATAAATTATATAAATTTTACCAGCAACCGCCAGATCGTGGCAAAAGGTTGCCCTCAAATCTAAAAAAAAACCAATAAATTTCGGAAATGTCATCTAGGATACTTTATAGAGTGGGTTGAGCGTGATAACCTAAAACTGTGACAAACATTGCAGATATTTTAAAAGCTTTCGATTCTACCTCGACCCTCGCTCAATAGGTGATGCTTATGTTTCCGATGTACTTAATTCCACTGTTGTTGGCCTTGGCTGCAATGCGGGTGTTTCAAAAAGCCTCAGAAGACATCACAAGCATTCTCGCTATCGCAACTGCGGTCATCTGCTTGATAGGTGGTTTTGTGCTGTCACCTTGGATTTTAAAGCTAGTGATTACTCTCTTGGTTCTGGCACTAGAGCGGATTTATTTAGACAAATCAGCGAAATCTGGTTCGGAATCCCAAGGAGTGAAAAATTAATTTCTACAACTCCTTAAACCCGAGAAAAATCACCCGAGGGTGATTTTTCTTTTGGGACATTGCTCATATAGGGAATCGCGAATTTCAGAATCGCGAATTGGGTGAGGGAACGCAGATAAGCCCGAGGGTAAAGGTAGAAGCATTGCATCGCTAAATAGCTAATAAGACATAAAGTAATGCTTGAGAGGGGAGGAGGGGGAAGATGGAAGGGGTTGGGGTGGCAAGGGAGAGATCGAGGGAGGGGGATCGAGGTTATAGTAGAGCCAAATGTGCGAATCGTTCCTGCAAAAGTCAAGGCTGAAATGCCAAAGAGGAAAACGGCAACAGCCGTTACCAAATCTCAGGTCAGCAGGCTCCAAGTCAAAGGAATTGGAGAATTTTAACAAAATTTAACAATTCCCGAGAGCAACGGCGATAGCCACCCCCACTTATTAGATTCACAACCTAATGAGTGAAGCGGGGAACGGAAGGCGGGCAGGGTAAGCCAATACCCGTTGTAACCGACCACTGCCAAATGCTTAAGTCTAGCAACAGCAAATCATCGGCTTGAACCCTCGTAACGACTAAGCGGCGAAAGTGGATGTTACGCCGCGCCCAAAACGGGCAAAGGGAAAGGTCAGGGTGTATTTGAGCCACTGACACAGACAAGCAAAAGTACCTCGGGGAAAAGATGGAGGCGTCGGCATAACACCCCAGATGATGGAACGAGATAACCCGACGTGGACTCTCAGCCAATAACTGAGTAGTGATAAGTGTAAGCGCATGTCCATGCGGGGAAAAGATTGGGTCAGAAGCTTTCTGCCTACCTGTAATGGGTATGGGATAAGCTGACGGGTTCAGGCATTCGTGGAAGGTTTTGTGACTGAGTATCTGTTGAACGCCGATAGCGAGTTGAAAGACTACGAACAACGGATAAAGCAGAGAAATTCAAGAAGCCAAGTCCTCAAAAAGGGTGCCTATGACAAAGGCAACGGATGTTAGGAGCCGGATGAGGTGAAAGTCTCATGTCCGGTTCTGAATGGGAGGTGGGGGTTGTGAAGCCCCATCAACCCTAATATATCCGAGTCATCTGCCTTTATGAGGATGAAAAAGCTATGATCGCAGAATAAAGGGTTCAGATTGAGCAAACGGGCGATCGCGTGGAGTCTATTGAGCATTACCCGAATGATGAGCTTGCAAAACGGAGGCAGTGATGATAGGGAAAGAAGAGGGAAAAAGCTTTCGGAACGCGGAGTTAAAAACCGACGTGGAAGCTCAGGGTGGTGCAGAGGTAGTCGGCGAGATCGCGGCGGGGCGATCGAACCCAAGTGAGGAAAGGGGCAGTGGAGCCAAGGCCCCTGGATAGCAGGTAGGGGATCGAGATTCAATCGAGTCCATAAACTGCGATCGCATCATCCCAGAGATTTGGGAATACTGTAAACAAAAGGATATCTACTGGACAAGCCATGACTAACTTCGCATCTCAGAGGCGTGCCCTAGTCGTACAAAATAACTTTTCGCCCTTTGGCAACAAGCTAATACAAAGCGGATATGCCGATCGCGAGCAAGTGCAACGCGCCCATGCAGAAAGCCAGAAGACGGGGCAACCTCTGACCGAGGTACTCGAAAAGATTACGGGAAAAGAACTGACCCCCGAACTGCTGCGTCAATATAAAAAACAGCAGCTTTTTGAGCTCAAAATCATCTACGGAGTAGAAGCCGTAGATCCCGAAATCAAGGAAATTTCCGTCGAACAAGTTGGGGAACTGCTCGAAAAGCTAATTCCCATAGACACCTGTCGTCGGCATCAGATCGTGCCCATCGAGCGCAACGAGACCCAACCGCCCTCAGTGTCCATCGGGATGGTAGATCCGGACAACTTAGCCGCCCTCGACGATTTGACTCGGATTTTGCGGCCCTCTGGAGTGAGCATCAAGCGACTGGTCATCACCCAAGAAGACTATCAAAAGCTACTTGGGGAATATTCCGACGAAAAAGCTAAAGAGCAACAGGCCAAAACCGCAGAAGCCAACAAACTCGATTTAAGCCTGAGTGCCGATGCATTTGAAACCGCAGAAGGCGAATCCCTCGACGAGGCTCCCGAAGAGAGCGAGGAAATGAACCTGGATGCCGCCTTGCGGGGAGCCAACGATGCACCGATTATCAACACGGTGAACAAAATCTTGGCCAAAGCCCTATCCGACGGCGTATCCGACATCCACGTAGAACCGCAAGAAGAATTTTTGCGGATTCGGATGAGAAAAGACGGGGTACTGCATGAATTTGGCAAACTGCCGAAGAAAATTACTCCTGCATTGACCTCGCGCTTCAAAATCATTTCCGACCTAGATATTGCCGAACGGCGCAACGCCCAAGACGGACGGATCCGGCGAATCTTCCAAGGGCGCACCGTAGACTTCCGGGTGAACTGTTTGCCTTCGCGCTACGGAGAGAAACTCTGTTTGCGGATTTTGGACAACTCCTCCACCCAGTTAGGGTTAGACAAATTAATCACCAATGAAGAAACCCTCGCCACCGTGCGAGAAATGGCCAGTCGTCCCTTTGGGCTGATTTTGGTGACCGGGCCGACCGGTTCGGGGAAATCAACCTCCCTGTACTCCGTGTTAGCCGAACGCAACGATCCGGCAGTGAACATCAGTACCGCAGAAGACCCGATCGAGTATGCCTTGCCCGGGATTACCCAGTGCCAGGTCATTCGGGCGAAAGGGTTAGACTTTACCAACTTATTGCGGGCATTCATGCGGCAAGACCCCGACATCATTCTGGTGGGTGAGACCCGGGACAAAGAGACCGCAAAAACCGCAATTGAAGCAGCCCTCACCGGACACTTGGTGCTAACTACCCTGCACACCAACGACGCCGCCGGGGCGATCGCCCGCTTAGACGAAATGGGAGTCGAACCATTTATGGTCGCGGGGTCCCTGATTGGCGTATTGGCGCAGCGCTTGATGCGGCGAGTTTGTAGCGAATGTCGCGTCGCCTATACCCCCACTCCCGAAGAACTGGCGCGGTTCGGTTTAGCCGCTTCTCGCGAATCCGAAGTCACCTTCTACAAAGCCAACACCATCGCCCCAGGCGATCGCAAAGCCGCTCAAGACGCCGGCAACTTGTGCCCGAAATGCGGCGGGAACGGATATAAAGGGCGCGTCGGGGTTTACGAAGTTTTGAAAGTCACCGAAAACCTGCAAACCTTAATTTCTCAAGGTGCGCCCACCGAGCGGATTAAAGAAGCCGCCGTGGAAGAAGGAATGCTCACCCTGCTGGCTTACAGCATCAATCTGGTGCGCGAAGGCTATACCACCTTTGAAGAAGTCGAGCGCGTCACCTTTACCGACTCCGGTCTCGAGGCCGAAATGAAAGCCAAACGCAAGAGCAGCCTGACGTGCAAAACTTGCGGCGCTGGCTTGCAGCAGGAATGGATGGACTGTCCCTACTGCTTGACCCCTCGCTTCCAAGACTAAATCCGGCAATGGAGGGTCAATGCAGTTTACCCGAAACTGTAGCAACAGACCCTTCCGGATTCTCTAGCGGCTGGCAAATTCAATGCATTTTTACCGCTTAACCCGCGCCGGGAAAAGCGGCTAGCGGTTAGCTGGAGATTGTTGCGTCAGATGAGTTCACATAAAATCTAAACAAAGCGTTTCGGAGATAATACAGCTATGCCAGGTCTGGTCATTGAAGATGTGATGGAGTCCCTCGTGGAGCAAGGAGGCTCCGATATCCATATTCAGGCGGGTGCGCCGATATTCTTCCGCCTCAGCGGTGAACTGACCCCACAGCCACAGTTTGGCGAAAGTCTTGCCCCAGAGGAGACGCAGCAACTGATTTTCCAGATGCTCAACAACCAGCAGCGCAAGACCCTAGAACAGAATTGGGATTTAGACTGCGCCTATGGGGTGAAAGGATTGGCCCGCTTCCGGGTGAACGTTTACCGGGAAAGGGGCTGCTGGGCCTCTTGCTTGCGAGCTTTGGGGTCTACGATTCCCAATGCCGATAAGCTGGGGATTCCGATGGTGCTGCGGGAATTGACAGAACGGCCTCGGGGAATGTTGCTGGTCACCGGGCAAACCGGGTCCGGGAAAACCACCACGATGGCGGCTTTGTTGGATTTAATTAACCGGACGCGATCGGAACATATCCTGACCGTGGAAGACCCGATCGAGTACGTGTTCCCCAACATCAAGAGCTTGTTCCACCAACGGCAAAAAGGGGAAGACACCAAGAGCTTTTCCAACGCCCTGAAAGGCGCGTTGCGGCAAGACCCGGACGTGATTCTGGTGGGAGAAATGCGCGACTTTGAAACGATTTCTCTCGCCGTGTCCGCCGCCGAAACCGGTCACTTGGTGATGGGGACTTTGCACACGAACTCGGCATCGGGGACGGTAGACCGGATGCTCGACGTGTTCCCCCCAGAAGTCAAGCCCCAAATTCGCGCCCAGATGGGGACTTCGTTGGTAGGCATCTGCAGCCAAAACTTGATCCGCAAGATTGGGGGGGGTCGCGTTTGCGCCCAGGAATTGCTCATCAATACGGCGGGGATTGGCAACTTGATTAAAGAAGGCAAAACCGCTCAGCTTTACTCGATGATCCAAACTGGGGGTCGTTTGGGGATGCAGACGATGGAAATGGCGTTAGCCAAACATTACAAAGATGGCAAGATTACCTGGGAAAACGCAATGGGTAAAGCGGTGAAACCCGACGAACTGGAACGCTTGATCGGGCCGGCACCTTCAGCGGCTAAAGCAAAGGCTTCTCGTTAAGTCGGCGGGTTTTATTCCCTCAAATGCCTGGGGGTGGCGAGGGGTACTCCCCTGGGAAGAGTCGCGATCGCTGTGACTGGTCTATGGTTTCCGTCACAACAGCGATCGCCCGCAACCCCTGCGATCGCAACTACCCCTGCGGTACGCTAGTGTTAGGGACAACGAAAACCAAGGCAGCAATCCGAACCCAACCCGAACGACTTATAACGACAAAAAACTGAAAACTCAGAATTGAAAAAGCGGGGAAATAACACCCCCGAAAACACACAGAGGTTAGAGATGTCTACTAACGTAATTGAGGATAAAAAGAAAGGCTTTGATTGGGCGGAATTTGAAGAGAATCTCAATGTCGCCCTAGCTACGATTACGGTGAAAGATAAAGCCGTGTTTTCCCGTCAGCTTGCGGTGATGTTTAACTCCGGGGTGGCGCTGATGAAAGCGATCGGCATGTTGTCGGAAACCTCGGAAAATGCTAAGCTAAAAAAAGCCTTGCGGAGCATTAAAGGGGACATCGAAACCGGGGTTCCCCTGTCAGAGTCGATGGCTAAATTTCCCGACATTTTTGATGACCTGTACTGCGCGATGGTGCAGTCTGGGGAAATTGGTGGGGTGCTTGACATGGTGCTCAACCGTTTGGCAACCGCTCTGGAAAAGTCCGCGAAACTGCAAAACCACATTAAGTCCGCATCTTCTTATCCGAAAGCTGTGGGCACCATTGCCGTGTTGGTGTTTTTTGGCATGACCACCTTTCTGTTGCCCACATTTGCCGGTATTTTTGAAGAACTCGGGGCAGAACTGCCGGCATTTACCGTATTGATGCTCTCGATTAGCGAATTTTTCAGAACCCCGATTAAATTGGGGTCTCTCGTGGTGGGGATTGTGGTGGTGGTATGGGCGTACAAAACCTTTTACAAAACGCCGCAAGGTCGCTTGCTTTGCGATCGCATGTACTTGAACTTGCCCATCATCGGTCCGCTCATCAAACTCACCGCCGTAGCTCGGTTCTGCGGTACCTTTTCCATGTTAACGGGGGCGGGCGTGCCCATGCTGACCTGCTTTGAAATTGTCGCCCGTACCGCCGGGAATAAAGTAATTTCCAATGCGATTTTAAACGCCCAAAAAGAAGTGGAACAAGGGGGCAGCTTAACCGAAGCCTTTGAGCGCGAAAATGTGTTTCCCGCGATGGCTATCTCCATGATGAGAATTGGGGAAGAAACCGGGGAAATCGACAAAATGCTCGCTAAAGTCGGGGATTTCTACGAAGATGAAGTGGAACAAGCGGTTAAAGGTCTGACCAGCACCCTAGAACCGATTATGATGGTGGGGATTGCCGGCTTGGTGGGTTCGATTTTGATGTCGATGTATCTGCCGATGTTTGCGGTATTTGAAAAGTTAGGCTAAGGAATCTAAATTGCCAGATGGTTCTCCCCTTTATTGGAAGGGAAAGAACGGGAAGAATGTCCGGCTTTCCATCCTGATATGCTACTGGAAAGCCTCGGACTTCAACTCCTGGTATGGCTGGGTTCTGGAAAGGGAAAAAGCGCGGAAAGCAGTGACATCGGGCAACACTTTCAATGGAGTCTTTTCCCCGAAAATGTCTCTACAAATTTCTATAATTTTTAGCGCGCGCCCACCCCTAAATCATTCAACCCAGTGCCTCGATTCACCCTTACAGTTGAAAACAATTGAATAGGCTAATGCGACCCTGACTTAAAGCCCAAAAACCTCCTAGGTTTTTGTCAGGTACAAATGCTCGGCACGAATGCAATTGATGAAGTTACCACTTATTCAAAGACAATGCCTGTTAAACCATACCATTACGAACAGTTGCTCTCCGAATATAGTAACAGCACCAGCGCGATCGCGCTTCTGAAGCAATATCGCTCCTACTTGGAAATGATTCCGAGTATGCGCCGCCCGAAAGAAAGCGTCATTCCCATTCCATTACCAAATATCCGGATTCGCGAATCGATTTCGGCAACACCGACCCCCGGATATACGGTCAGTTCCGGGGAAGTCATTTCCCTACCCTGCGATGTGGCGATTTTAATGTGCGATCCGGATTGGAAAGTTAAATTGGGTGTGGAAATTTTTATCTTTATTCATCGCCCGGAAGAAGATTTTTCCGATCTGCTGCGTCGTTGGCGACACACCCAAATGTGGCTCTCCCACGGCTATGAATGGTTAATGCCCCTGCGCTACCAGTACATTATCGGCGAAGGATCCGATCGCATCTATCCCCTGTTTGTGATTTTTGAAGACACCCCGGAACGCATTCAACGCGGATTGAAGGGCGCAGCACTCCCGTTTGTGGTTCAGCGGATGAGTTCCATCCCCCAAGAGGAGCAACCCGAGGAACCCTCAGAAGAAGTGCTTAGCCCCCACGAGGATTAAAACACGGCACGGTAGAATACTCCGAGGAGGAGGGAATCGGAAATGGGAAACGGGGCGATCGCTCATATCCTGACCGCCACAGTGCATTCACCGCCACTTGGCTGCACGAACACTGAGCATTCTGACAAAGGCGATCGCGCCACCGACCATTTCCCCTCCCTTTCCCCCTCCCCGAAGGACAATTTTCGCAAAAACCAAGGTAAATGCTATAGTAACCATTAACAACAACTATGGCTAAACCCAACCCAAAAGCCGACAATTTGCGATCGCTTTTTAAGCTTAACCCTCAGATTCGGCGCGCCAGGATTTAGCCATTCCGGGAAGCCGCCACCAGCGCCCAATAAAAAACCCCAACAGCCCGAAGCTGTTGAGGTTTGCTCCAGAGCATGAAACGATAGATTCATCCATGCTAGGTGACGGAGTTGCTCCTCTAGAAACGTCGCAATTGCGATCGCTTTCTCTTCCCAGTTCAGCGTTTTTTCCGGCGCTTTGCGCTTTCTTTTTTCCGGCGACTGGCCACTGCAGAAACACCCTGTTCCACTGGATATCCCACCACCGGAATCACCTGAAATTGGCGTTCTGCTTCTAATTGTTTGAGTTCCGTGTAATCCACCCAATGGATGCAGTCTACCGGACAGGTGTCGATCGCTTCTTGAATCACCTCTTCGGGATCCCCATCCTGGCGAATTACCCGGGAACGTCCGTAATCTGGTTCGATGTAAAAGGTATTGCGGGCGACGTGGGCGCAGTGCTTGCAGCCAATGCAGGTAGGTTCATCCACATAAACCCCATTTTGGCGCAGGGTACCGCCTAATTCTGGCTCTAAACCAGAACGTTCCCCTTCGTCGCGCAACACCCCCCCTAACTCCGGTTCCAAACCCGAACGTTCGGGAGTTTCATTGGTGTCTAGTTCTGAAAAATCAGCCATTAGCTTGCCCAACGTTGCAACACGAGACGGATAGAACCATCTTGATTTTTTTGTTTTTCGGCAATTTGAAATCCTTGCTTGGCGGTTTCGCTGACCACGGTTTGGTAAGCATACCGTTGAGTCACTTCATTGATAAACCGATTGACGGTCCATTTTTGCTGCCAATATTGCAAATCGGCCACCAATTCGTATTCTTGACCGTTCCAGTAAAAACCGATGTCAAAACCGTTGTCTTGCTCGATGGTGACGTCAGCATTGTGGGTTTGACCCTGGTAGCCGCGTACCTCTCTCGGACCGCCTTTCCAGTCGATCCCCATGTCAGTTAAAGCAGTTTGCAAGGAGGTCAGATTGCGAATCTGGGTTTTGATTTGGCTGAAATGAGACATAGTAACTTATTTCCTGACGTAACTAAATGGACCATTTGACAATCAACAGTTTTCGCCCGGTGACGAAAACTTACCATTCGCTCCAAGTTGCCTGGGTGGTGGCGGTAGCAGTCTGCTCTACCACTGAGGCGAAGTATTCGGAGGTTGGTTCTTGTTTGAGCACTTCTCCGAGTTGGGCTTCAATTGCCGCCGTGACCTCTGCACAGGATGCACCGACAATGCCAGTGACTTTTTCCTGAACTCGGCCATCGGGGTAGATGACAAATTCGAGTGTTTCCATGCTCTAGGCTGCCTTAGTCGTTGGTTTAATTCATACCCCGACATCCCCTGCTAGGCTGGTGATGCCGTTGGTGGTTCGCAAGTCCGTGACTTGCGCTCCGGGTGGGTCATTCGGGTTGGTCATTAAATGTCTTGTGACCAATGGGATCGTATTGGGTTAAAGCTTAACAAAAATTAGTAAGTTCTAGAGTACCATACTCAGTATGAGTTAAGTTTCGCGTAACGTTTGAAATCAGTCAAGGATTTTGAGGGGCGGGGGTCTGGCAGGGGAGGGGCTTCAAGAATCGAGGAAAATTCAAGGAGCCAAACCCCGGCGAAAGCTGGATAATAAAAGATCTGTGTAGTTGAACGAATCCATATTGGAGCGCGAAGGATATGACAACTTCTAAGCCAGCGATCGCCCGCCAAGACACTCCCCAAACTCCCCTGCGCGTGGGGGTTCTCGGTTTTGGTGGCTTGGGGCAAGCCGCCGCGCGGGTCCTCGCCCCCAAAGCGGAAATGACTTGGGTGGCGGCGGCGGATAAAAAAGGTTTCGCCTACCACCCCGACGGCTTAAACCCCGATGCATGCATTACCACCTACCATCAACAAGGATCCTTGGGCTATCTAGACCCCGGTGGCACCCTCAGCACCGATAGCATCGCCGAGTTAATTCAGCGATCGCCGGTGGATGGGTATTTTCTGGCATTGCCCAATCTGCCCAATACCTTTATGGCATCGGTGGTGCGCCAGTTTATCGCCTCCGGTTGGCGCGGGGTTCTCGTGGATGCCCTGAAGCGCACTAGTGCGGTGGAACAGTTGTTGGAACTGCAAGCGGAGTTGGCAGATGCAGGCATCACTTACATGACCGGTTGCGGCGCAACCCCGGGATTGCTGACGGCGGCGGCATCTTTAGCAGCGCAAAGCTACGCGGAAGTTCACCAGGTAAAAATTACTTTCGGGGTGGGAATTGCCAATTGGGAGGCATATCGCGCCACGATTCGCGAGGATATCGCCCACATGCCGGGATATAATGTGGACTCCGCAATGGCGATGAGCGATGAAGAGGTGGCGGCGCTGTTGGATCGCACTGAGGGCAAGCTGACTTTGGAAAATATGGAACACGCCGATGATATTATGCTAGAATTGGCTGGCATTTGTGCGCGCGATCGCGTGTCTGTTGGCGGTGTGGTGGATACCCGCAACCCGCAAAAACCCCTCAGCACCCATGTCAATATCACCGGTCGGACCTTTGAGGGCAAGATTTCTACCCATACGTTTACTTTGGGCGATGAAACCAGTATGGCGGCAAATGTCTGCGGTCCGGCTTTCGGCTATCTCAAGGCAGGGATCCGCTTGCACCAACGCGGCTTTTACGGTTTGCTGACTTCGGCTGAAGTGATGCCCCTGTTTGTCAAGTAATCCAGGCCCTCTCGCTTTATGTGAGAACCAGAGAAAGATGCGATCGCTCTCGTTCCCCTTTCTCTTTACCGGGGCGGACTGCCAGTTATATATCACTTTTCTGGCACTTTGCATAAAAACGGAAAAAACCACTGAAACAAGGCAGTAAGCTGTAAGGGCACGGCAATGCCGTGCCCTTTGACGGGATGGGCGATCGCGTAACTTCGCCCGTGGCGTTACCCTGCTGCGCCCCCGATCGCCTGATGGGGTGCGATCGCCTTTAGGATTGAACCGCCACGGCAAAAATGGCACCGCGATCGCTTAAGCTAGTTTTTGTCTCCTCCGACAATCCCACCACGCGATCGAATGTCGCATTTTCCACCATCGCCCCATTAAAATTGGTAGCGCGCAACCGCGCCCCGGTAAATTTGGTATGCTTCAGTTGAGCATCCACGAATAGCGCCCGAAACAGATTGGATTGCGTCAGATCCGCATAATTGACAATCGCATAACTGAGATCCGCACCGCCCAAATCCGCATCGCTGAGATCCGCCCCGCTTAAGTCAGCACCACTGAGATTCGCCCCCGTCAAATTGGCACCACTGAGGTTGGCACCACTGAGGTTGGCACAATACAGGTTTGCCCCAATTAAGGAAGCGCGGAAGAAATTTGCCCCGATTAATTTAGCCCGGAACAAATTGGCACCAAATAACTCTACCCGAAAGAAACTGGCACCACTCAACTCCGCATTGTTCAAATCGGCACGAAACAAATCGATGTCGCGGAAGTTCCGCTCTCCTGCGGCATAACGGTCTAGAAGTTCTTTGGCATCCATAGCAATATTATCAGTTTTTCTAGCTCTTCCAATTCAATTTTCTCAGAACAACGCACCGACAACCCGATATGCTTAGTTTTGTTTAACAATTCTCCTGCAGTAACGCGATCGCTTCCCCTGCGCCCACTTCCCCCGATTCCCCCTCGGTTTGGCGAAATTGACCCTCGCAAACCCAAAAGCGCGATCGCCTTCATGCCTGTTTCTCGAAAATCATCACATGCTGCTTTGGTAACATCTCTTTCGTTCCTCGCCACTGCAACCCCACCGCTTCCATTTCTTTCTTCACCTGCTTTTGCGTCATCTTATGCAACCGCTTAATCATCAGCAACGGATTTTCCCCCCGATATTCCACCAACACCACTCTCCCATCCGGTTTGAGTGCCTTCACAATTCCCTCCATCATTTCTCGTGGATAATTGAACTCGTGATACGCATCCACCATGATTCCTAAATCAATCGTCGATTCCGGTAAATTCGGATTCGTTTCGCTCCCTAAAATAGTCTCTACATTAGTTATCTGCTTTTCTTTTTTTAACCCTTCGAGAATATCGAGCATTTCCGGCTGAATGTCCACCGCCAGCACCTTTCCCTCCGGCACCATTTCGCTCATTTGAAAGCTGATATAGCCGGTTCCCGCTCCAATATCGGCGACAATATCGGTTCTTTTCAACTCCAGCGCCTCCCGCAGCAAGGATGGCTTTTCCTCCCGTTCTCTGCTGTCTCTTTCTAACCAGGCTGCACCTCGATGTCCCATTACTTTAGCAATTTCTCGCCCCATGTAAATCTTGCCTATGCCATCGGAACTGGGAATCGTTTTGTGCTGATAAATCGTTCCCGATTCCGCTGCGGTTTTCATGTCTGTGCCACAGCCATTGAGCATTACGCCCAACACCAGTAGGGAGAAAAATAGAGCAATGAATTTTAAGAAATTGCGCGATTTTTTCATTATCCAGAAATTGACAAACAACATCAATTGGCGGACAATGCCGGAGTAGAGGGTGGGTTAAATACCCCACCTCCCTCTGGTTGCCCTCCCAGGGCGATCGTCGGTTTTTCAGACGTTAGCATTTTTGACCGCGCGATCGCCGATGTTGTCAGGAGATAATGACATGCCGGATGGGGGTTCTCCACTCTTGAACCGGCGATCGGCGAGACTGCATCGCTGTTTCCCAATCGTCCCAGGGATTTTCTGAGAACTTATCCAAAGCAAGCCCCTAACCGCTCTAAAAAAAATAAAGGTGCTATAATCAGAAGTGAAGCTCGATGGGCGAGGCAGGACCGTAAAGCAATTTGTGCAATGCTTAAACGCCCTGCCTGCCCCATCCGTTTCATTCTAGCAGCTCGCCACTTTTTTTGTCAA
>NZ_JAJENT010000288.1:0-4084 GCF_035615515.1 Phormidium sp. CCY1219 | reverse complement strand
TTTAGGCTGGTCAGGTGGTTAGAAGTACAAGCCCCTGGCTTTAGACATGGGGTTGGTTTCTACGGAGTCCCTGACTATTTATCCTTCCAAAAATATCGATTTAAAACAAAGACATTCCGTAGCCGACGCCCAGGGTAAAGCGAACTCCGTCCCCGGCGGTTTCGGTGACGTCGCTGAGGGTGGGAGTCAGTACCAGGGGCAGATTGCGAAACGGGACCACCGATGCGCCGACGTTCAAATCTTGACCGGTCCATTCGGTAAAGACGCTGACGGGGGGGACCACTTGCACGGCGACGCTACCAAAGACGCCGACGCTACCTTCGTCGTCTTGCACTTGCTCTTCGGTCCGAAAGCGTCCGCTGCCCACCCCGGCGGAGACGGAAATGCGGCTGAAGGGGTCTTGGCTGTTTTCTTTGACGCGAAACCGCTTGCTAACCACGCCGTAAACGCTGGTATCGGCATCGGAGAAGCCCCAGATGAGGGCGTTTTCCAGTCCTACGGCAACGGCGAAGTCTTGGGGAAGGGCGCGGTGCAGTTTGAAGTTAAACGAACCGCGATCGCCGAAGTCTGACAGATCCAATGCGGTAACGCCCACATCCAAACCGACGCTAGTTTGCGGGTTGCCAAAACTGACCACCACCCCCGCCGTTCCATCGGCATCTTCGGTGTAGCGGGTTCGTTCTTGATAGCTGAACCCGACGCCCACACTGCCAAAACTGCCTCCATAGGCGGTGGGGGTGTTGGAACTGCTTCCGGGTGCGCCGAGATAGATTTGCTGTAGGGGGACTTGTTGGATGGCTTGCAAGCGCTGTTGCAGTTGGCTGCTTTGTTGTTGAATCTCGCGCGCCGTCGGCGGGCTGTCGGGTCGGAATTCTCCCTCCGGATTATTGTCGTCAGGAGATGTATTGGTTTGGGCGCTGGGAAATGTCGCCCGGGTGGTGACCCTACCGCCGCCTAAGGCACAGGCTTCACAGCTTTGGGTTGGGGTTTGCGCCAGGGTGGGCCGCCCCAACCCTAGGGCAGCAAATCCAGCAACGGCAAAGAATATGGCGAGTTTTACACGGCACATCTTCATAAACCTGAGTGAGAGGATAGTGTGGGCGTCGTTCCACCGCAATTGGAGGTTAGAAATGAGCTAACCCGAGGGTCGGCTTTTCCACCGCAGCGGTGGGCGTTTCTCCAGTGGAGGGCGATCGGGTTTACTGGGGCATTTTTCAGGCGAGGAGCAAACACGCACTCGCATCAATGGAGGTTCTATCTGGCCTGAGAATGGTTGGCAATTGCCGCGATCGCGCTTTTTCGAGATTTCACTATTTAGGGATGGTCGCTGGTGAAGGTGTCTGGTTTGACCCCCCCCTGAATTAGCGACCCGTGAAATTTTTCGGTATGCTTTTTATCTTCCGCTTTGCTCACTCTATCATACTTTTTTCCCCAACAAATCTTTCAACCTTAAAATTTTATGGAAAGTTTTGAAAGGTTAATCAAGCCGGATTTATTTAGGTGAAAAATGCCGTCGGCTTGCTTGGCTTTTCCGCTCTAAACCCCTTGCAATCTGGGCTTTCGCCTGAGTTTTGCTTGCCCGTCTGACTGGATTTAACCTTCCAAAACCTCCCTAAAATTTTTCAGGCAAAGATTCGCGATCGCGTTAAGAATCGATCGCTTGACTCCCGGAAATTACAAAAATTCAGCACTCTAAATTCGATCGGAGTGCTTGGGTTCTAGAAACGCTATCCCACCGATTTGGGTTCGATAAAACGAGCGGTTGGCGATATATTCGGTTGTTGACGTCGCTTTGTGGCGCAAGGTTCCATCCCCCAACAGAAGATTTAACTCCCGCAGAAAACTCCCCCTGTGGGTACGCGGAACATAACCAGGCACGAGGGAGGAGGGATGCGGATGGGATTGACTCTTGGCCAACTCCAGGAGAAAATTTAGGGACATGCAAGCGCCAGTGGCGGCAACAACTGGCGGGCGATCGCCTTTGGGGCGGGTTGAGGGGCGATCGTCTTGTCGGAGGCGATCGCTTTCTCTTGCGGTTCTGAACTGAGGGGTCTAAAAATCACGAGGGGTTGCCGATTTTCCCCCATATGCTGTTTAAAACGCGCAAAAATCGCAGTTTCTTGACTGGGCAATGGATTATCTGCGCGCGATGGCTTAACATAAGTTAACATAGAAAACAGATCGGCCAGCAGAAAATTCATCGGGAGGGAAAGGCCATCGACATTCGTCAAGCTGAAAAAATAAAAACAGATACACTTTCAGTTCCCCTGTTCCTCTATCCCTAATTCCAGGGAAGCCGCGTTAAATACCAAATCTCGATTAACGGCGCGGCGTCGGTGGTTCCGAACACCTCCCCTCCCGGAAATCGCACCGACTCTAGAATCCCTCGGCACTTGCCGAATTCCTGGACTCGGGCACTCCCGGACAAAAAAGCTTCGCGCTAAAATCAATTCGGTTCCTAATTGCGTGCCGATCGCAGTAGTTAAGAGTACAAAAGCAATGAGCAACAATATCAACCAACAAATCGAACAAGAGCGCGAAAACGCGCGTAGCGTATGCGATACCAGTGGAGCAAGCTCCTCTGAATGTGCGGCGGCTTGGGATGCGGTAGAAGAAATGCAAGCTGAAGCCTCCGATCAGCGCAATACCAAACCCAAGTCTTCCTTTGAAAAATATTGCGATGATAATCCCGATGCCGCAGAGTGTCGGATCTACGACGAATAGATGAGCGTGACGGGATAAGGTGGCCCACCTCATCCGCCGAGATTGCGTGATTCAACTCGCATTCGTTAAAAATGCAACTAGATCTCGATTTATCGAGGTCCAGTTGCTTGCCTTTATGGTTGCCGATCGCGCAGATTTACCGGACTCTCTCCGGAAATAGCCGTTGGCGAGTGAACCAAAACTCGACCCCAGATAATTCCACGAGACAAATAATGGAGCAACCTTGGTTTCAACCGCTAGTCTGGATGGATTATCGACTAGCTGTAGTATTCACCGTTATTCTGCCCCTGGTGCTACTGATTTGGGCCTTTGCTGGCAAATCAGACGCCATACAACACCTGTTAGTCATTTATTGGCGGGTGGCTAGCTTGCTGCTCATTACCGTCTATCTGATGATTGGAGCGTTACCAATTAGCTTTATTTCAGCACTAGCGGCTCGCATTTTAATTCCCGTTTCCCTTTGGTTTTGGGTGGATATCAATGAAGATATTGATGACCAATCCCAGTCACCTTTGAAGCTGGCATTTACCTCCTGGCGTTGGGCAATTACCGTTTACATGGCGATCGGAAGCTTGGTTCAACTTCCCTTTCTCAGTTGTGCCTTTTCCAGTAAAGACGCAATTCTCGCGACTCCCTACTGTCGCGTGTGGTTAGATCCACCTTGGGGATTTAAGCAGCTTTTTCATACCGATGCCGACCCCGCAGTTTTAGGCTTTTTTGGGTTAATCGGCTTGACCTTTTACGTTCTTTGTTTTGCCTACTTTTTGTTTATTCGATTGGGAAAAGAAGGACGTTCCGCAACGGGTCACTAAGCTTTTAGGATGTAATAATCGCGGAAAATTACGCTTTCTTATGACTCGAAAAATGGCTCGATAAATTTATAATGGGCGAAGGCAGCAAGTGCCTAAAACGAGAAATTCACTGGGTTTAAAATTCCCCGTCCCACGTTTACAGTTCGTTGATTGTTGATTGAAAAGCATCGATTGAGATGAGCAATTCCATTGGGCAGCGCTTGGAACAATACACGGTTAGACGACCCCAAGAAGTGTTGATGGTCGAGGCTGAAATTGATGAGGAGATGGATGAAATTGCCATTTTTAAGGGATTTTCCAGTTCGTTAATGCGCCCCACTGCCTTCGATCCGGATGTTCCCGTCCTCCCCGATCGCGCCAAAATTATCAAAATCGATCGCTTAAAAGGTCCTCTGAATCCAAATCAGCCGCAATACATCGATCGCGGACTGACCTGGGAAACCATTCAGCCTTTGCTCGAAGAGGTTGGAGTTTGATACTCCCCGCGCTGAAGACGCGGGGATTCTTAAGCAGTCCAAAACTGAACTCTTAAAGGCATTATCAAAGTG
>NZ_JAJENT010000287.1:0-24481 GCF_035615515.1 Phormidium sp. CCY1219 | reverse complement strand
AGCCGCGTACAGGGGAAAGATGGTTATCAATATTGCTTCAATTGAAGCCCTGTTGGGCTGCTGTTTGTGTAAGGGGAAGGATTCCTCCCCGTGCATGAATGACAGGGGTTTCCATCCGTCCCTTTACCAACCCTAATTTTCGATGAATCAACACTCAGGAAAACCAACCCCCTCCACATCGTCTCAAACCCCCCGGTTAAAATCCGGGTTGCAAGCGGTATTGGAAAGCTTAGACGTGCAGCTCGAGGCAGAATTAACCCGATACCGACGCCAAAAGCGCGGCGAAACCGTCGAACCCGGGGAAGGGCGCAACGGTTGGCAAGCCACGCAACAGAACTCCTTAGATTTAATCACCCTCAGTCCGAATCACAGCAGCAGCGATCGCCCCCTAGAGGCTCCCCCACAGCTCAACTCGAATAAAGCCCTCGAACTGCCCGGATTTGTGGAAGGGCAATCCAAAGGGGAGAGCAATGGCAACGGTTCTAACAAGGTGGTGCGATTAGCGATCGCTCCGGAGAGCGAAAATGGCGAATTAAGCGCGCGATCGGGTGAAAGCTCCGCCAGTGCCTCTGCGGAATCCAACCCCCCGAAGGAGCAAACCAGTGGCGCTTTGATTTCCACCTTCAAACCCGCCACCCCGGATGATTATCTCGAATCCTCAGAAAAACTCGTCAAAACCTTAGACGAACAAGAAGCCAAAGCAACAAAGCGTCGTTCTCGCCAGGACAAAGACGCCTCCCAAAACAGCTTGTGGACTCCTTTAGGCATCGGCTCGATGTTGCTGTTTGTGGTTGCCAGCGCCACGTTAATCTATGTACTTGTCAATCCTCCGGAGAATTCCACGGTAGGTGCGGGTGGGACTACGGTGGACAGTGCCAGCAATTCCGACCCTGGCAAACCGGAGTCGATTTCACCAGATTTAACCGATCCGCAATTTGAGCCATTAGATTTGGAACAGTTGGGAACGATTCAGGAAGAACCGGCCACCTCGTCAGCACCGGTGGGGGAAACTGGGCTTCCGGAAGTGCCGGTGAATTCCCAAGCTACCCCGGCACCGGCAGCGCCAAGGGAAACGCCCAGCAATTCGCCGGGATTGAGCAATCTCAACACCGATTATCTTACCCAGTCGGCCCAGCCGGCGGATTCTTTGCCCCCCAGCAGCACTCAAGGATCCGAGCCAGCACCGACAAATAATGCCGCCGGAGAGATTCCCGCCACCAGTGTCGCGCCGAGTCCCGCACCGGGAGCCTCAGTCAGCACGCAATCATTTCCCAATTTTTATTATGTGGTGATGGATTATCAAGATAGTGAGAGCTTATGGAATGCAAGGCAGGTGGTGCCGGATGCTTACGTGCGCGAATTTCCGATTGGGGTAAAAATTCAGGTGGCGGCGTTTGAAGATGAGGCGTCGGCGAAGATGATGGTGGAGCAGATGACCCAGCAAGGGATGAATGCTCAGGTGTATCAGCCGTAAGCCAGCAGTGGTGTCCTGTGCGATACCATAATATTAAAGAGCGCCCGAGGTCTGTGAAGTCCCCGAGTGGCCAAGCGCTCCCAAACTAGGAAAAAAATGGAGTTGTTTATGGGATTGTTTGACCGAATCATCAGAGTGATTCGCGCCAACATTAATAGTTTGATTAATAAAGCTGAAGACCCGGAAAAGATTCTCGAACAAACCGTCATGGACATGCAAGAGGATCTGATTCAACTTCGGCAAGCGGTGGCGCAGGCGATCGCGACTCAAAAACGCACCGAACGTCAGTTTTCGCAAGCTCAGTCTACGGCAGATGAATGGTATCGCCGCGCCCAATTGGCCTTGCAAAAAGGGGATGACAACCTGGCCAGGGAAGCCCTGACGCGGCGCAAGTCCTACCAAGATACTGCCAATGGGATGAAGGCGCAAATCGACCAGCAAACGGCAGTGGTGGATAACCTGAAGCAAAATATGCGCGGGTTGGAAAGTAAAATTGCCGAGGCGAAGACGAAAAAAGACCTTTATCTGGCGCGGGCGCGATCGGCGAAAGCATCCGAGAAACTCAATGAAATGCTAGGCACTGTAGGCACCGGTGGGGCAATGGCGGCGTTTGAGCGCATGGAAGAAAAAGTCATGCAACTGGAAGCGCGTTCTGAGGCAGTTGCCGAACTTGGAACCGACGATCTCGATCGCAAATTTGCCTCTCTCGAATCCGGTGGGGCGGTGGAGGATGAACTGACATCGATGAAAGAAGAAATGCTCAGCGGTAGCCAAACCCAAGGGCAATTGACCGGATCTGCTTCTGGGGGGAAAGATCCCGAAATCGAAGGAGAATTGGAAAAACTGCGATCGGAAATGGAAGACTCGTGACGGGGCGGGTTTCCTTCCCCCCGCACTCAGGGGCGGGCCACTGGTGGGGAAAACTTGCCTCGGTGGTCACTCCCGGGGTGGTAGAACGGTAGCGGCGATCGCTATGGGTGACGTTTTAGCGTAAAGTTGCCTATAATTAAAGCGCAAAGACATACTAGAATATCATATTTATCTGACACTGAAACTGTTTAAACTGACTTGACCCGCGCAAGTCTCCAGCCCCAACAATCGCTCTATTCCTGATGTTGCTGCATCTACCGCCCCTGTGTCCCCTCGGACCGAAACGCCCACCAGCGCGATCGCTGTAGCTGAAATATTTCGGGCGCAACCGAGGAGGCGATGAAGTGTTGAAACGAGCAGAACTCTTCTGCTGCAACCGGAGCGATCGCCCGCCTTCGGAAAATCTGCGTGCATGAACCGCGCCAACCCGGGAGAGCGTTGTTACTTTCTCGTTGCCAGCGAGTACATTAATAGTAGAAGGCCGTCGGCCAGAAGCTAGGAATTATCTTGTAAACCCGAAAAGGAAACAGAAAATCATGGGATTGTTCGATCGCATTAGCCGAGTCGTCAAAGCCAACCTGAATGATATGGTCAGCAAGGCGGAAGACCCCGAGAAAGTCCTAGAGCAATCTATTATAGATATGCAGGAAGACTTGGTGCAGCTACGCCAAGCTGTTGCCAGTGCCATTGCTAACCAAAAACGCACTCAGAAACAGTACGAGCAAGCCAACAATGAAGCCAATACGTGGCAGCAGCGCGCTCAGCTTGCGCTGCAAAAAGGAGATGAAAATCTCGCCCGGGAAGCCCTGGTTCGCAAAAAGTCTCACTCGGATACTGCTGCGACACTGAAAGAGCAGCTCGATGGGCAAATCAATCAGGTAGAAAACCTGAAGCGCAACCTGATCGGCTTGGAAAGCAAGATTTCTGAAGCCAAAACGAAGAAAAACATGCTCAAGGCGCGGGCACAAGCTGCCAAGGCGAACGAACAACTGCAAAGTACCCTGGGTTCGATTAATACCGGTGGTTCGATGGCGGCGTTTGAGCGCATGGAAGAGAAAGTGTTGCAAATGGAAGCGCGCTCTCAAGCGGCGGCGGAAATTGGTGGATCCAGTCTGGATGACCAGTTTGCTCAACTGGAAGCCGGCAGCGATGTGGATGACGAGCTCAGCGCGATGAAAGCCCAGCTCAGCGGGGCTTCTCCTTCGCAACAAGCCCTACCTGCCTCGGAAGAAGGCGGCGGCGCGCAGAAGTCTGAGGTGGATGACGAACTCGATCGCCTGCGAAACGAACTTAACAACATGTAGGGTGTTGTTTACTTTCAATTTTTTGACGCCTCAAGCGGTTGTGCGGTGGCAAATTGCCCCAGGTTACTTTCAGCTAACGCTTGAGGCGTTTCCCATTGCCACTTGAGTGTCGCGAAATATTAAGTTTTTTTAAGAATTATGAGATTGTGACTGCCGAGGGGTTATCTAGGGGTCGGCTTGCAGATAATCTAGTAATGAGTGATTTATAGCGGGTGGCATGAGCAGCATTAAAACAATTACCGATAGCGAATTTGATGTAGAGCTAGAAAAAGCCACAAAGCCAGTATTGGCCTACTTTTGGGCGAGTTGGTGTGGCCCTTGTCGTCTGGTGTCGCCTTCCGTGGAGTGGGCGGCAGATGAATATGGCGATCGCCTGAATGTCCTCAAACTGGAAGTCGATCCCAATCCAGAGGCGGTAAAAAAATGCCAAGTGGAAGGGGTGCCGGCCCTGAGACTGTTTCAAAACGGGCAGTTGATTGCTTCCCATGAAGGGGCGATTACCAAACAAGGACTCACCAGCTTCCTCGATACCCACCTGTGATACTTAATTTCCCCGTTCTCTTCTCCCCCGTAAATAGCCATGCAGTTTGCCAAACGTTTAGAACCTCTGCGCTCTAATGTCTTTGCGGATATGGATAATGCGAAGGCAAGGGCAAAAGCAGCCGGACATGAAATCATCGATTTATCTCTGGGGTCGTCCAAGCAACCCCCTGCCGAACACACGATCGCGGCGATCGCCACTTCCCTGCCGGATCCGGCAAGCCACGGCTACGTGCTGTTTCACCGCACCCAAGCCTTTCGGGAAGCTGCCGCACGCTGGTACACCAATCGCTACGGGGTTGAGGTGGATCCGCAAACCGAGGTGCTGGCCCTGATCGGTTCCCAGGAAGGCACCGCCCATTTACCCTTGGCGATTTTAAATCCTGGGGATTTTGCCCTGCTGATGGATCCAGGATATCCCTCTCATTCCGGTGGGGTGTATTTAGCCAGCGGTCAGATTTATCCGATGCCCCTGCAGGAGTCCAATGGGTTTTTGCCGGTATTTGAGGATATTCCGCCTGCGGTACTCGAACAAGCGCGGATGATGGTGCTGAGCTATCCGCACAATCCAACGACTGCGATCGCGCCGTTGTCCTTTTTCCAAAAAGCGGTTGCTTTTTGTCAGCAACATGACTTGGTGCTGGTTCACGATTTCCCCTACGCTGACTTGGTGTTTGAAGGTGAACCCTCGGCAGTTGCCCCGTCGGTGTTGCAAGCGGATCCGCAGAAAACCTGCTCGATCGAGTTTTTTAGCCTGTCCAAGTCCTACAATATGGGCGGGTTGCGGATCGGCTACGCGATTGGCAATCCGGAGTTGATTTTGGCTCTGCGACAGGTGAAAGCCGCGATCGACTTCAACCAATATCAGGGGATTCTGAATGGGGCGATCGCTGCTCTGAGCGGCTCTCAAGCTTCGGTGAAAGAGACGGTGGAAGGCTTCCGCGATCGCCGCAATGCCTTTGTGGGCGCACTCAACCGCATCGGCTGGCAGTTGCCCATGCCCCAGTCTACCATGTACGTTTGGGCGAAACTGCCGTCAGCCTGGGCAAACGATTCGGTGGCTTTTTGCACCCAAATGGTGGAGCAAACTGGGGTGGCTGCCTCTCCCGGTGCCGGATTTGGTAAAGCTGGGGAAGGGTACGTGCGATTTGCCTTGGTTCAGGATCCATCGGTTCTGGAACGGGCGGTGGAGCGGATCGCTGAGTTTTTGCAGGCTTCGGCAAGGTAAAGAAAATCCACTGTTTGAACCACCGATGGGGCTATCTCATCGGTGGTTTGCGTTATATATGCGGCAATTATCCGCCAAAAAATTCCCTTTTTTCCCTCACCGGCGGAAACTTTGCACAGTCTTCATAAAAACTTTATTCAACTCTACAAGAACTTTATTGTCACGCAAGAAATTCTCGGATAGGCTAGGATTAGTTGAGCCGGAAGGCGCGTCTCGATAAGCAAAAGCATGGGTTAAACCAAATTTATGCTGGCGCAGGGGGCAAGCAGTTTTCACAGGGTGCATGACTCGAGTAATTTAGTTCGATCGCCAATAAGATGCGATCGCGATCGCAGCCCCACTAAAAAAAGTAGAGTTTAATAAGAATAGAAAGCAGAGACAATCCGATCGCAGCCGGGACGACCCCGTTCAACTGACAGGAGTTACAGGAGACAAAGATTATGGCAGGACTTATCAACAAACTTTCGATCGCCGCCTCGGTGGCAGTGGGTATTGGAGCGATCGGCACCGCCCCCGCGCTGGCCGGCAGCCTGACCGACCCGCAAGTGAATGGCACTCATCTAACCTATGATGCAGACGATACCAACACCTTTCTGACCGACAATACGGCGCAGAATTGGCAAAAAGCTCTTTTGGGTGGAGGGAACATCGAACTTGGTGGTAACACCACACACGCCGGCACTGCAGACTTTCAAAATGCAACCACTCTCACCGGTTTGCTCAACGGACAAGAGATTACCTTCAGCAGTCTGACGGAAGATGACTGGAATAGCGATTTAGATGGCAACGGTCAGAGCTTAAAGTGGGACTGGTTTGACGCCGCTTGGAATAATTTGGACAGTGGCTTGAAAGCCGTGTCACCCACCCCGAATAAGGCCTTCGCCTTTTTCGGTTGGGGTATGAAAGGAGGCTTCCAACGCTTCAGCGACCCGAATATTGCCTCGGTGAGCCAAGATGAGAATGGCTATATCAATTTTGCCCTTGCCGGACACCTGAATCACGAAACGGGGTTAAAGATGAGCGAAGTGGTGAAGGTGGAGTACGGTGGCAAAACGGATTATTTCTATGCGTTCGGACAGGGAGAAGATTCGGGGTTAGTTGACAGAGCCGATGGCGTTTCTCACAGCGCACTGTACAGTTTCGGATTCCAACCCGAGGTTTCGGTTCCGGAACCTTCTACCATGCTCGGTTTAATGGCTGTGGGTGGTTTGCTGGCGGCGAGCAAAAAGCGCAAAGCAAATAAGGAAAATGCCGAAGTCTAGATTGGTGAGGAAATAAAGCAGGTGCGATCGCGCCTGTTTGGTTGATGCCTTCGCAGCGGATAAGGGTTGCGAAGGCATGTTGTTATCTTCCCACCAGAGCTTTGCTTTCCTAGGGCACTCTACGGTGGGGAATTGTTAGGGAGAGGTCGATCGCGCCAAATCGGGGCAATAAAAAAACCCTCCCGAAAGACAGGGTGGGTTGCACTTAAATAAAGATAAAAATGGAAATCCATCGTTGCCCTAGGTATGGATGTTTGTTCTTGCTATCCTTGTTGTAGGATATCGATATTCAGGGATTCGCTGGATCCTTGATTGAGGGTGGTGGGTAAGGGGAGGAAACTGCTGCCGGCGAGTACCGGAGTGGTGGGATTTTGTTGGCAGGTCAGGACATTTTGGCCGGGGACGCTGCTGAAGGCGGGACAATTGCCGTAGGTACAGGCTGAAGCGGCGAGATAGGCGTCGAAGTCCTTGTCTTTCACGCAGTTGGCCCACGCTTCGGGGTCGGTGCCGGATCCAGCACATTTAAAGGTGAGGGTTAAGCCAATGGCTTTGAGCGCACAACCGGCATCCACGGTACAACCGTCTTTCGTGTAAACCCCCAACCCGCTTGGCGTATCGGTTTCGGAATAGCTATCGCCGGCATATAAGCCATCCATTTGAGTGGGTTCGGCGAGAAGCTGGTCGAGGGTAATATTTAGATCCATAGCTATCATTTCCCCGAAGATTTGTTGCTCGAAGCTCAAGCCTTCATCGATGAGAGCTTGGAGGTCTGAATCGCTGTCGTCGCCTAAGGAGGGAAAGCTGGCGGCGGGTGCTGCGGTTCCCATTGCTAAGAGGGCTGCTCCTGCGATCGCGGCTAGAATTTGTTTCATCGGTAAATCTCTCAAAAAAAAATACTGGCAATAGTTATGAATATTAATGGCCGATTCGGTTCGATCGGACAAAAGTGGTTTTTCAATCGCCGAGGCTGCGCGTCGGAGTAGATTGCCGAATCGCATTCCTCTAGGAAGTTATGCCAGAGTTTTTTGCAGGGGCGATTGAGAACCTGACTCAGTGGAGTCTGGGAGAATTTGAGCGTTGTTTGCGCTGGTTGTACGTTCCCATCTTATCCAGTAAAAACCCCTTCGTCAATGGGTCAAATCAATAAGAAAGGGATCGACAAGGGGGAAGTTTTATGAAGTTTTGGTAAAGTTGTGGAAGCGATAGGAAAAACCGAGGGTGCGGAAACGAAAAGATTGCGATTGTTTAACCATTAAAAATAAAGTGTCCCATATCGCCAGGGAGGGCAGGGGTGGTTTTTGTTGGATCCAGAGAGCGTTTGGCGCGGGGAGGTGGGAAAAGGGCTGTGGGGGATGAAGCGATCGCGCCGGGGAATTACCACAGAAGCGATCGCCTGGGCAGTTTTCTTCCGATCGCGTCAGGGGGTAGACTCGGTGCAGGGTGTATTGTCCATCGGCGGCGGCGATCGGGTTCGGAAGGGGGTTAAATCCTTCAGGGTGGGGGCTTCTGGGCGTTCGAGTCGGCGTTGCAACGATTGAAGCTTGCTATAAAGGAAACAACTATTTGGGTCAATTAGAGATGAAAGCAACCAATCCTACGCAAATTTCCCTGAGAGCTGCCCAAGTGCTAAAATTAGCGGGGCTGGTGTTAATTTTAGTGTCGGCGATCGATTATATAATGCTACCGATTCCCCTACAACTGGGAGAAGTGGACTGGCGGGTGAGAATGACCACGGAGTTTGTGGAACGGGGTATCGTTCCCCTTCTCGGAATGGGGTTGGTATTTGCCGGCTATGCGTTTGAGAATATCGTCGGGGTAGCCTCTCCACCGCGCAAACCTTGGTCGGATTTAAAAGCGTGGATTTTTTTAATTTCTACTATTTTTAGCATTGTGTTTTTGCTATTAGTGCCGTTACATATCGCGAATGTTTTTGCGGCGCGATCGCAAACCTTTGCCCGAATCGAGCGAGAATCGATTCAGACTGAAGAACAACTCGAAAGCCGCTTGCAACAACAACAAAACCAAATTAATGCTCTGCTGTCGAACGATCCGAATCTGAATGATTTTGTCAGTCGCGATGGCTTGAGTGCAGAACAATTAGCGCGGTTGGAAGAGTTTCGCGAAGATCCAGAGGCTTTGGAAGAACAAATCGAACGGATTCGGGAAAATTTGAAAAAAGAAATTGCCAAACGCAAGCAAGAAGCCGAATCCAGCGCCACTCTAGCAGCGCTCAAGTCTAGCGTGCGAATTGGGGCGAATAGTTTGCTTTTAGCAAGCTGTTATATTGCGATTGCTTGGGGAGGATTAAAGAAGAAAAAGCGAGTTCAAAGACCGAGGGGCTAAGTGTTTTTTAATGGCGATCGCCTCCAGCAGACGCTTTCTAGAACGTGGGTGCAATCAAAAGTAAGGGTGCCAATTATGCAAGTATATTTATTCCGGAGAGGCGGTAGCGCTGGTAGGCGTTTCCTCCTGGGGGAACGAGCGATCGCGATGCAGATGAAATGTAGGGGCACAGGGCACGCCCTGTGCCTACAGGCGGTGCTAGGGAGAAAGTTGGGATTGGCGCTAATCCCGAACCAATGCTCTAGCACTTTTCCACAATTCGCCGCGATCGCTTACAAACTGGCTTGCAGTTTATCTAACAATCCCTCAATGTAGTCTAGCGCACTGGCGATGGTTTCGGGATTTTCGATATCCACATCCACATATTTCCGCAGGGCTTCTACTTGATTCAGACTGCCACCGGCTGCCAGTAATTCCAGATATCCGGGAATAAACTCCTTGCCGATTTCCCGATATTTCTGGTAGCAAGCTAAACTGACAATATTGGAGGCGGTGTACTGATAGCAGTAGAAGGGTTTGAAGAAGATATGACCGATGCGCGCCCAGTCATACTGATGTTCTGGCAGTAATTCCACCGCATCGCCGCAGAGTTTGCCATAGAGTTCCATCCATTTCTCGTTGACGAATTGGGCATCGAAACTGCCTTGTTTGGCGCGATCGTGAATTGCCATTTCTAGCCGACTAATTGTGCTTTGCCGGAACAACAAATTAAGCTGATCCTCTAGCTGGCGAGTCAGCAGGGATTTCATCAGCGACTTGTTATCGGTAGAGGTTTTCAGCAGGTAATCCAACAGCAGCAGTTCGTTAAATGTGGAGGCAATTTCTGCCAAAACCAGGGGCGGATTGCTGTTATAATAGGATTGTGCGGCATCGATCCAGGCAAAGTGCAGTCCATGTCCCATTTCGTGGGCGAGGGTAAACAGGGAATTGTAATCCTCGGTGTAGGAGAGCAGCAGATAACTGTGTTTGCCGTGAGAATAGGCGCAAAAGGCACCGCCGCGCTTTCCGGGTCGCACTTTGGCATCGATCCAGTTTTTCAGGAAAAATTCTTCTGCCCGTCGGGCATAGTTGACGTCAAATTCTTGTAATGCTGCGAGCAAGGTTTCCACCCCGGCATTATATTTCACTGGGGGTAGGGGTTCCTCGTCTAAGCGAGTCCAGGGGGCGTAGATATCGCAGATGCGGATTTTTTCACCCAGTGCCTCGCCTTTGAGTTTATAATAGCGATCGAACAGTTCAAAGCGACTGGCAGTGCCTTCCATAATCGCGCGGAAGACCGATTCGGAGACTTCATCGGCCAACAATTGCTTGTGCAAGGTGGAGGGGTAACGCCGCATCTGACTTTCGATGCGATGGTCTTGGGCGATCGTGTTGACCACGAAGCCATATAGGGAGTTGTGCTGTTTGAGTACCTTTCGCACGGATTGGTAGGCATTATACCGCACGTCTGGTGAGGGATGAAACAGCAGGGCGCTGAGTTCGGCTTCTGTGCTGGAGGTTTTGCCGTCGGGGGTGGTGACGGGTTCGTATTCTTGTTCCCCGAGGTGAACCGATCGCAGTTGTATGAAGGCTTGTCGTCCCGTGAGACTGTCTTGGTTGCGGGTTTGTTCGATTTCTTCCGAGAGTTTGTGCGGGCGAAATTCGGCAATTCGCTGCAAGTAATGGGTATAGGTTGCCAATTCTGGGGCGGCGAGTAAGCCCTGGAATTTATCTTCAGTAATTTGCTGTAGTTCTAGGTCGAAAAATAGCAGTTGGTTCTCGATTTCGGTCAGGGCTTCCATGACTTTATCGAGAAATTGCTTTGCTTCGCTGTTGCGGGTATCGGCGGCAAAAATCAGGGACGGATAGGCATAAACGTAGCCGGATTTTTGCCCGATGCTTTCGAGTTGGCGCAAGGCATTGGCGATGTCTTGCGGGTTGAGTGCGGCTACTTTCCCCCGATAGGCGCGGCGAAACTCATCGGCGCGTTGTTGGAGGCTATCTAAATCTTGATGGAGTTGGGGGTCGTCGAAGCTTTGGTAAAGGTCCGACAAGTCCCATTCTTGCGGGGTTTCTAGATTGGCGATCGCTGGCGATTGTGGGGTTTGAACCAAAATAACCCTCCTTGGTGCTGTTTTTGCTTACTGTTTTATTATGATAGATTTTTTTGACATAGGAGTTACGCAATGGGTCGGGAATTACGCTCAACCTAGGAGAGGGTGGGGATTTCCCCGCCTACCAGTCTTCCGAAAGTGGGCTAAAGGCGGTCATTTTTAGCCTTTCTGGAATTTGCGGTTGACAAAAGCACGTTGGTGGGTTACTATTTTACTGTGGGAATCTGTGCCGCCATATATATAGCTAGATTGAACCCGCATTTTCCCCTTTTCCAGAGTCACGAAGGGTGGGGGTTTTATAAGATTATTGAGCGAAGAATTGTAAGTAAATTGCGGTTTCGATGAGGGCGATTAAATTATTTAGCCCATGCATGGCGATGGGAACGTAAATCGACTGGGTTTTCAGCCGCGCATAGCCGAGAATTAGCCCGAAGATGGCGATGATAAAAATATAGTAGGCGTCATATTGCAGGTGAACGATCGCCCAACTCAGTGCAGAAATGGCTAAAGCGCCGGTATTTCCCAAGGGAGAGGCGCGAAATCCCTCAAATAAAAAGCCGCGAAAGAAAATTTCCTCAAAAATGGGTGCGACGATCGCCACGGCGAAATATAATAACGGTAGAAAGCCCGCCGTTTGGTAAAGTTTGACGGTCCATTCCGGGACAATGGGAGGAGGGAAAAAATAGGTGAGGGCGTCAGAGGCGAGGAGAAAGGCGAGGATAATTAACAGCCATTTTCCCAGTTGTTTGGGGTTTGGTTTTTTCAGGCTCAAATACTCTTCCACGGGATAATTTTCTCGCATCTTGGCAAACCACCAGGTTAACCCGAGTCCCACAGTGCCAGAGGCAATAAAAGCTAAGGTATTTAACAATCCGTTTTCCGATAAGCTTTGCAGTTTTTCTGCATTAATATCCCCGAGGGTATCTACACTCAAAACGAGGAATAAAATCGATACGGCAACTTGAGTGAGTAAGTAGGCGATCGCCACCACTACAGAAAATCCAATTGTTGCCCCGATTCCCCAAGGTCCTGTAGGGCGTTGTTTTTTGGATTGGTCTAGGTCATTGGTCATTGGCCAGGGTTCCTTTTGAGCCGCAAATTTACCCAGTTTAAATAGACTTTAGCAGAAAAAACGCCGTTGTCAAGTGCAGTTGACTACAATTTGCAGCCTACCTGAAAAAGCAGCCGAGGCGCAAGGGGTTTTCGCCCGGTTGCCGCTGGGGTGGATTTGCTAAAATAGAACCAGAAGCCTGGAGGGTAAAAAAAACCTTGAAAATTGGTAAATTAACAACTGATGGTGATGCAATCTAGCCAAACCGAACCGCTGCTGAAAAACCCCGATCGCCTGGAACAGCGACTGCAAGAAATCCCGCCGGATCCGGGGGTGTATTTGATGCGAGACGCCAGCGATCGCATCCTTTATATTGGCAAGTCGAAAAAACTGCGTTCTCGGGTGCGGTCTTATTTCCGCGCTTCCCAACCTTTGAGTCCGCGAATTTCCATGATGGTGCAGCAGGTAGGGGATATCGAATTCATCGTCACCGATACTGAAGCGGAAGCGTTAGCACTGGAAGCCAACCTAGTGAAGCAGCACCAACCGTATTTTAACGTATTGCTGAAAGATGATAAAAAATATCCCTATTTGTGCATTACTTGGTCGGAAGACTATCCGCGAATTTTTATCACCCGCAAGCGCAAACGCAGCAGTGCAAAAGACCGCTATTACGGCCCTTATGTAGATGCAGGAGTATTGAGGAGTACCGTGAATTTAGTCAAGCGCATTTTTCCGTTGCGCCAGCGTCCCCAACCCTTGTTTAAAGACCGTCCCTGTTTGAACTACGATATCGGGCGCTGTCCGGGGGTTTGTCAAGCGTTGATTTCGCCAGCAGAGTATCGGCAAATCGTGCAAAAAGTGGCGATGGTGTTTCAAGGTCGAACGGAGGAATTAATCGAGATATTAACCGCGCAAATGGAAGCGGCGGCGGCGGCGTTAAATTTTGAACAGGCGGCGAAGATTCGCGATCGCATTGCTGGGTTAAAGTCGTTGAATGCGGCACAAAAAGTTTCTTTGCCTTCGGATACGGTGTCTCGGGATGCGATCGCCCTAGCAAGTGATGGCGATCGCGCTTGCGTGCAGTTATTTCAAATTCGGGCCGGCCAATTGGTGGGACGGTTGGGATTTGTGGCGGAATGCGGGACGACTTCTGCCACAAATCCGGGGGATGAGATGGAGTTGAGGGGAGAAAATGCCGGGGAAAAAGTGGCAGAATTGGGGTTAATTTTGCAGCGGGTTTTAGAGGAGCACTATCAGAATGTGGAGTCGGTGGAAATTCCCACGGAAATTCTGGTGCAGTATGAGTTACCCGAGGCGGAAATGTTAGGGGATTGGTTGAGCGATCGCAAAGGTCGAAAAGTGGCGATTTTTGCGCCACAACGGCAAAGCAAAGCTGAATTAATTGAGATGGTGGAAAAGAATGCCGACTACGAATTAGCGCGGATGAAACGACTGAGCGATCGCAATACCGAAGCGATGCAAGATTTAGCAGAAATGCTGGATTTGCCGGAATTGCCCCGTCGTCTGGAAGGGTACGATATTTCTCACGTACAGGGGTCGGATGCGGTGGCGTCGCGGGTGGTGTTCCTGGATGGTATGAGCGCCAAGCAGCACTATCGTCGCTACAAAATCCGCAATCCAGAAGTGCGATCGGGTCATTCCGATGACTTTGCCAGTCTCGCCGAAGTCATCCGTCGTCGCTTCCGGGAGGCGGCAAAAAGCAAGCAGGAAAGCGGGCAAATCGACCCCAGGGCCGAGATGCCGGATCTGGTAACGATCGATGGGGGAAAAGGTCAACTCTCGGCGGTGGTGGAAGTGCTGCGGGAGATGGATCTGCTCTCGGATGTAGCGGTGGTGAGTTTAGCGAAACAGCGTGAGGAGGTCTTCCAACCGGGAGAATCTTTGCCCGTGAATGCGGATCCGGATAGACCTGGGGTGCAATTGTTGCGACGGTTGCGCGACGAAGCGCACCGATTTGCCGTAACATTTCACCGCCAACAACGCACAGAACGAATGCGGCGATCGCGCTTGGATGAAATTTCCGGGTTGGGATTTGAACGGCAAAAACGATTGCTGGCGCATTTTCATTCCATCGACTATATTAGTATTGCCACTCCTGGGCAACTCGCTGAGGTACCCGGAATTGGGCCGCGTCTGGCACAAGAAATTTACGATTATTTCCACCCATGAACGTAAATCCGAAAATCCTGAAACGCGCGATCGATGTGGCGATCGGCACTGCGATCGCCTTGGAAATTGGCATTATCATTATTTATCTCGGCAGTATTTTGCTGACGCGACAACCGTTTTCCTTCTTTGATATGGATGGTCGCATGACCTTTTCCACGGTATTTCAAGCGCTGATTATTCTGTCGATTAGCTTGATTTTTTTCGGGTTAGCTTGGGTACCGAGAACCCCTTCCGAACGTCCGACGCGCCGTTTTTGGCTAACGATCGCCGCTTTGATTTTTTACGCCGGATTGGACGAACTGTTCAAACTGCATCTGGGATTTCATAGTTTAATTCCCATTGTGGGAACGAAATACTGGATTGTGATTTATAGTTCGTTAATTGTCATGGTAGGCATCGGGTTTTACCGAGATTTTAAATCGGTCTGGTATTTTTCCCGCACTTGCATGCTAATCGGTATAGCGGGACTGGCGATCGCGATTTTTGGGGCATTTTTCTGGGAAATTTTCAAATACATTCTTCTTGCAACCCCTCCTGTCCTTGTTTTTCCCCAATCGCACATTTGTGGCGTTTTTTGCGGATAAAGTCAGAGTCGCCCTAGAGGAAGGATTTGAAACCCTGGGGGAAATCTTAATCCTCTATTCCGCCTTACTTTACCTCGTGAAAAAATTAGAACAACGCTATCCGGTAACGCCGGACAAGTTGCGCTGATTTTAGCATCAAAATCCTTTTTTTATCGACTAAATGCATGGATTAAAACGATCCAGGGTAGGGTGTGTGACCCCCGGGATGCGGTTGTGCAATGTCCCCCGCTCCAATTCGGGGGGTCACGCACCGAAATGCATGGAATCCAACCCACTATTTAAAGAAAGGTTTGCAACCCGGATTTGTATTATATCATATTCGCCGGAATCAATGTAAAAAAAGCGGTTAATCTCGCGACTCTTTAGCTAAAATTAGGTTTAGCACATTTAACTCGGAAGAATTCAGCAAATACTTATCGGTAAACATTTTTTCCCGCAGTTGTGCTAAGCTGTAACTTCTAAAAATCAGGAAGGGAAATTCGCGATATTTTCGCCCAATGGGAAGTATGTCGTAAGAGGGATAAAGGGAATAAACATACCGAGAGAGTAGGGTTCGAAATTCCCTGTCTTCTTCCTCGTGGGGATTGGTCTTAAAATATTCGCTCAGTACGTTAGGTTTAACTAAGGCAAATAACGGTAAAGCATAATAGCGATCGCTGTTTTCGCTGTACTGTTCGAACCATTGGGTGCGATCGCATTGTCCTTCGAGTAACTTCACCAACTCCATCGCCCCGTCTCGAATTCCCGATCGCAGATTTTCCGCATATTGCGGACTTCGGCTAATCTTATTCATTTTTTCCAGCAGTTGGCGATTCGCATACCTTCTAATCTGCTGTTCCAAACGAATTTCGTATATTTCTTCTAAACGCTGTTTTATCGGAACCACGAGCAAATTCCCCGTCAGATGACCCGCTTCCAAATTGCCAAATGCCAATAACCGATCCAGGGAACCTCCGAAATTGGCAAATTCGCGCTGGAAATCTTTTCGCAACGACAGATAAGAAACACACTGATTTTCTGATGCTTTTTTCTCCTGAATTAACAGGAATTCTGCTGTTTCGAGAATTCCTTGCAAACTGCTAAACACATCCCGTAAAATTTTATGACTCGGTTTGCGACGATACTCGTTTTTCAATTCTCGAATTAAATTCGTCATTTGCCCGGTAAAGGTGGTTCCGGCGGCGGAAACCGATTTACCCCCGATGGGAATCATCAAACAGTCTTTTCTTCCCAAACGTCCCGCGCCCCAAATCCGGGTCATTATCGAAATTTTCAAAATTAGCAGAATATTCAACATGCTGAGGATGCTTTCTTGCAGAGAAATTTTTCGCTCTTGGGCGTAATTATCCTCAGACATTTCCAGCGTTTTCGGGTAATAAATGGCGCGATCGCATAAATAAAAACACAGAAACTTGTCCTCATTGTCCAGAGTTTTAACATTACCATCCTCCCAATATTCTCCCCGCGCCCGATAAATCACCTGAATCACCTCCATCAGGTTGCGTTCGATTTGAAAGCGGGGAATTTCCACCAGAATGTGCTTTGCTTTGGGAAACGACAACCCGCGACTGGCGGAAGAGGTCATAAACACCACTTGTACCTCTTGTTTGTAGTATTGGATTTTGCGTTTTTCCGCTTCCGAGAGATTGGCGTGAATTTCCAAATAATGCACATCCGGATCGAACTGCTGGCGGCGATCGCGAATAGTTTCGATGAGTTCTTGCAACCGCCGTTTATCCTGAACGTACACCAACAGTTGACCTGCTGCGGGATTATCTAACAACCCGAGAATATCTTCCGTAATTTTCCGTTGTACTGCTTGAATTAACGGTTTTTCTTTTGCTTGAAACAGTGTCGGTTTAAATTTCACACATTGGAAAAACACCTTATACGTGACTTGCAAACTTCGCGCCGGATAAGAGTTGGCATTAATCACCCTTGCGCCTAACTTTTGCTTTTGCTTAAACTGAAACGGTTGCATTGAAAGTGATGCAGCAGGTTGTTTTGCGAGGCGAAAATAAATTTTATCCGGTTCTGGTGAGGTTTCCGAAAGATGCTGATGGATAACTTCCGGGTCTACAATCGAAGCATCGGCGACAATGACTTTCGTATTGAATCCATGCTGTGGGTCGGTTAGTTGATATTGGTGCAACCACTTGTCAATTCCGCTTAAAAACGATGCGCCGCTATCGTCGCCGGTGATTTCATCTACCATGATAAAAATATGCTTAATGCGCTGGGAAATTTGGCGTATTTTTGCGGGAATGACTCGGTTATCTCTGCTGTTGTAGGCAGATTTAAAGATATTTGTTAAGTGGTCTAGGGTGTTTCTTCCGTTGGGAGTGACGCGCAAGGACTGAATGGAAACGGTGGCGATAATAGTGTTGGACAAGTTGTCGGCGATCGCGGTATGAATTCCCTCGCAAATTGTCTTCATTACTCCGGCGCAACGCTGACCGCGATCGCGAAACCTATCCTCGGTAATTTGCTGTAATCGGGTAGAATTCTGGTGCATATTCGCGGGATTGACATTGGCGGCGTTAATAAATTGGAGGGTATTGGCGGTAAAATTATTTTGCCGTTGATTAGACTGATAGTGAAGCGTCGGACGCCCATTGTTGTCTTGAATAATCACCGAATTAGTGGTCAGGGAAAATAAGCGATCGTCGGAGAATTGTCCCGTTTGCGGCGATTTGAATTTTTCGATAATATCCAGGTTGACTTGTTTGCGCGGACTGACGTAGAAAAATAAAAAGCCTTCGTTGGTGTGTGCTTGCAGGAAGTTGGCGATCGCGGTAGTTTTGCCAATTCCGGGATTCCCGGTTAAAAAGAGATAGGTATCTGAAGAAACCAGGGATTTTTTAATTAGTTCCGCATGAGCATTTCGCAGGGTTAACCCGGGTGGAATTTGCAACTGGGCGGCTAATTCTGGGGAAATGGTTCCCAGGGAGTTGAAAAAGTCGGCAATGCATTCTTGATGAACCACCTGGGTGATGCGATCGCCCTTTTCTGCTAAAGGTTTTTCCGATAAAGCATTCACCAAGGTTTTGCCATTGTTAAAACTGCGCGCCGCACTTCGCTGAATCTGCTGCAAAACCTGCTGACGGGCGCGGTGGATTTCTGACTGTGGGGGTTCGTTTTTATAAATTGTAGCGCAGGTGGCTAGCACATCGAGATTTTCCGGATGTAGGGCGATGCTGTTGACGTTGCGATCGCTATATCCCACTACATTAAACATCACAGATGCATCAGCGGGCAATCGGGCATTTTCTTGTAAAAAGTTATAAAAGCTGTGGGCGTAGGAAGCAGCTTGAATTAATTTGGTACTTTCTTTATCTTGGCGCTTAAATGCGGTAAAATATTGTCGGAGGTCTTTGGAAAAATCCACCCCCAGTTCCGGCGTCGTTCCCGTGTCGATCCGCAGCTTGGAAAATACACTTTTCGAGCGCAGATAGCTCAATTCGCTCATCAATAATTGCCGCATCACTTCTACATTATCTAACGCTAAGATATCTTCGGCAGATTTGACCGAAAAGATAGATAAATCCACGCAGAGAATGCGAAACTGCTGACGATAGCGCAGGAGCATCAAGGTATCGGATCTGAGAAATTCGCCTTTTTTTGCGTATTGGTTAATTATGCGATCGCGATGATTGATTTCGCCAAACTGAGATAATAATGCCTCATATTCCTTCTGTGCGGCTTTGCTGTAGGTGCCGATGCTGTTTTCTCCAGAAAAACTGCACTGATAGTAGAGAATTTCTAACCGTTTGAGCTGCTTTTCTTGCAATCCCATCGAATGCAGGTACTCGCGGAAAAAGTTCAACCCTGCCAGAAAGCCTTTTTGAATAAAAAATCGGCTCCATTGTTGGACGATATCGATATTTTTTAATTCGATGAGTTTGCTGTCTTTTACAATGCGCTTGGCAATTTTCCGGAGTTGCAGTTGTTGCAAATCCTGCCGATATTTGTCTGCGAAATGGTGGGAGATGGCGTATCGGTCTATATAGGCAAGAATGCCGATATTAAATCCGACTTCAAACAAACGCCCGAGTTGTTCTGCGATATTGGTTTTTTGTGTCATCCGCTAAAGTTGCTATATAAAGTTTTTATGATACCATATTTTGCGTCGGGGGAAGTATTTGGTGGGGGTTAATTTTTCTGCGCGAATCAGGGATAATTTCTGTAGCATTGCGGGAGGGAAATGATGCGCTGAGAATGGAGGGGATGGGATTTGCTTGCTATTGGGGAGTTAAGGGACGCAAAGCGATTGACAAAGGGCGTTATGATGAACTAGGCGTTAAGTTATGTTAAGACCCTTGAGTGCAACATCGAGAACGACAGATTCTGCGACCCTACCCAAAAGCTGGTATGCCCTCAACCCGATTTGGGAAGGAGGGGAGGAGGTGGTGCGGGAGGGACTTCCCCACGATCGCCTTGCGCCGGCGTGGCAGATTTTATTGCTTGGAGACGGTTCCCCCACTCGTCACCTGAAACTGCTTACGAGAAAGCAGACGGAAGTGGATGTAATCGATATGTCTCCGATTGGCATGAGCGCTGATGGCGCGCCGGATCCGATCGCCTCGGTGCCCGGCCCGAGACTGCGGCGACAGGTGTGGCTACGCACAGAATCCGGGCAGCGGTTAGCCTATGCCGTTTCTTGGTGGGAGGCGAGTCACGTGGACGAGTATTTACAAAACCGTTCTATTCCGATTTGGGAGAGTCTTTCGCGCTTGCACACGGAACTCTATCGAGACGTACAAGGGATTCACTACGGTGATTCAGAAGCGTTAGAAAAAGCCTTTGGCGAACCTGGACCGTTTTGGGGAAGGCATTACTTATTTTGGCATCGAAAAAAGCCCTTGACATTAATTTACGAAGTATTTTCTCCGTATTTAACCACCTATCTCGGGCCGACCAAAAAATAAGAATTAAGAATTAAGAATTCAGAAATTATCTAACAACTGTTTTTTCAATTCTTAATTCTTAATTCTCAATTTAACCCATTGACCGATGCGAGTTTACGCCTTGGCCATTTTTTCCAGAATCAGTTTAGAGCGTTTGACATTATCTGGGATAGAGATGGGGTAATCCCCGGTAAAACAAGCCGAACAGAAACTATTCGGGTCTTCGTTGGTGGCGTTTAGCATTCCCTCCCAACTGAGATAGGCGAGAGAATCGACGCCGATTTTCGCCTTAATTTCGGCCACGGATTGTGTGGCGGCGATGAGCTGATCTTGAGTATCGGTATCGATACCGTAGAAGCAGGGGTGAGTGACGGGGGGGGAAGAAATTCGCATGTGAACTTCCGTGGCACCGGCATCGCGCAGGGCTTTAACGATTTTATAGCTCGTGGTACCGCGCACGATAGAGTCATCCACCATCAAGACGCGCTTGCCGACGAGGACATCTTTGAGGGGGTTAAGTTTCATGCGGATACCGGATTCGCGCATACTTTGGGTGGGTTGGATAAACGTGCGTCCCACATAACGATTTTTGATCAATCCTTCCGCGTAGGGGATTTCCGATTCTTGAGAGAACCCGATCGCGGCGGGGATACCGGAGTCTGGCACGCCGACGATGATATCCACATCGGCGGGAGATTCCCGGGCCAGTTGGCGTCCGATCCGCAGGCGATAGCTATACAGGGTTTCGTCATTCATCATGCTATCGGGGCGAGAGAAATAAATCTTCTCGAAGATACAGAGTTTGCGCTGTGGTTTTTGGCTCCAGTGAAACGAGGCGAGACCTTCCTCAGTAATCCAAACCAGTTCGCCCGGTTCCACATCGCGGAGGTATTCGGCACCGATGATATCGAAGGCGCAGGTTTCCGAGGCGAGGACATAGCGTTTGGGGTGGGTATTGAAAAAGCCGATCGCCAAGGGACGGATGCCGTGGGGGTCCCTGGCTCCCATGACCCCTTGGGGAGTTGCGATCGCCAGACTATAGGCTCCCTCGCACTGTTGAAATGCGCTGATAGTGGCATCTAGCCAATCTTTGCCCTTGTCTACTTCCAACCCGATCGCGATCGCGATCATTTCCGAATCCGTCGTTGTCACTAGATTGCAATTCTGCGCCGTGAGCTTGTGGTGCAGGTTCGCAGTATTGACAAGATTGCCATTATGTGCTAGTGCTAAAGCTCCCAAGCGGGTGTCCACCACTGCCGGTTGAGCGTTCAGCACCCGGGAAGATCCGGTGGTGGAATAGCGGGTATGTCCCACCGCCAAGTCCCCGGGCAAGCGTTCCAGAATTTCTTCGTTAAAAACTTGGGACACTAACCCCATATTTTTATGTAGATGCACCTGACGATTGCGATCGAAGGTAGCAATCCCGGCAGATTCCTGACCCCGGTGCTGCAGAGCATACAACCCAAAATAGGTCAGTTTTGCCACATCTTCGCCCGGAGCATACACCCCAAACACGCCACAAGCTTCTTCTGGTTTATCCGGAAGGGGTGAAATGTCGGCAGTGGTGCTTTCGTCTGGGTCGCCATTGACAATATTTTTCGATTGCGCGTCAGAGGGCTGGGGATGATTGGAAATCATGCTTCGGCTTCGCTCCTGTTGGGTATAGTCGATTGACGGGGAATGTCCGGGTTTGCAGACAAGCGGCGTTCGATGGCATTAGACCAGCGATCGCTCATCACTGTCATACTAACCTTGATTAAGGGAAGGTTATCAACCGTAAGAACCCGTAAACCCATATCGGATCCTTCGACACGGCCAATTTTTTCCCAATTTTCCCCTAACTGTTTCTGTAGATAAGATTCCCAAATTGCCACATGATGCGACGATACAGAGACTACAATTCGGGCACCGCCTTCGGCGAATAAAATTTCATCCCAGCGTTGGGTCGAGTTTTGGATTTCTGATGATGCGGTTTCGCTTTCCTTATCTCCCCCTTGGAGCGACAAAGCGATCGCCGCTCCCAAATTGCCGCCAATGCAGCTTTCCGCCAGGGCAACCGCCAATCCGCCTTCCGCACAATCGTGAGCCGATCGCACCCATCCTTGGGCGATGCCATAGCGACAAGCCTCCTGGACCTGCCGTTCCAAATCATAATCCACCCGAGGCGGTTTGCCGGCCACCAAACCGTGAACCCCCGCCAAATATTCCGAACCCCCCAGAGACAGGTGAGGCAATTGAGAACTCACCGGCAATCCCAACAAATAAATCGTATCGCCGACGCTGTGCCATCCTTGAGAGCAGATGCGTTCGAGGGAAGCGATCGCCCCCACCATGCCAATCACCGGCGTGGGATAAATCGGCGTCGGATTCCCATTAGCATCCAGAGTTTCGTTGTACAGGGACACATTCCCCCCAGTCACCGGGGTACCAAATTCCCCGCAAGCTTCAGCAATGCCCTGACAAGCGGACGCCAATTGCCAGTACCCCACCGGTTTTTCCGGACTGCCGAAATTCAGATTATCCGTCACCGCCACCGGTAAGGCACCCACACAACTGAGATTGCGCGCCGCTTCTGCCACCACTGCCTTTGCCCCTTCATAAGGGTCGAGATAAACGTAGCGGGCATTGCAATCCACCGTAGCGGCGACCCCACGGGTGTAGGGCGTGGCGGTATCTCCCGTGGCGGCTGCCCCGGAAATCCCCGTAGGGGCGGAAAACTCTTGCGGACGCAAGCGCACCACCGCCGCATCGGCACCGCCGGGAATCATCATGGTGTTGTTTTGCACTTGGCGATCGTATTGTCGGTACACCCACCGCTTCGAGGCGATCGTGGGGGTATCTAACAATTGCAGCAGGATATCATTCCAACTGGTTTGCCCCCCCGAGAGTTCGATTCCCCCTGGATTGCAAGGGGGCAGCGCATCCGGGGTCCAGGCCCAGGCTTTTTTCGCATACTCTGGCGCTTCGCGGGGCACTTCTCGATGATAAATCGGCGTATCGTCAGCTAATGCGGTGGAAGGTACATCGGCGGCGACTTGCCCGTGATAGAGAATTCGCACCCGAGGTTCTGGGATGACCTTGCCGGCGACTACGGCATGCAGTCCCCATTTGTGGAAGATATCGATCAGTTCTCCTTCGCGACCTTTTTCGGCGACGAAGAGCATTCTTTCTTGGGATTCCGAGAGCAGGAATTCGTAGGGTACCATGCCGGTTTCGCGGACCGGGACTAAATCTAAATCGAGTTCGATGCCCAGGTTGCCTTTGGCGGCCATTTCTGAGGTGGAGCAGGTAATGCCCGCCGCTCCCATATCTTGGGCGGCTACTACTGCGCCGGTTTTGAAGGCTTCTAGGCAGGCTTCGATCAGGGATTTTTCCAGGAAGGGGTCGCCCACTTGCACGGCGGGGCGATCGTCGGCAGATTTATCGGTGAGTTCGGCACTGGCGAAACTCGCGCCGCCCATGCCATCTCTGCCGGTGGTGGACCCGACGTAAAGCACTGGGTTGCCAATGCCGGATGCCCCAGATTTGACGATTTCTGGGGTTTCCATGATGCCTAGGGCCATGACGTTGACCAGGGGATTGCCGGTGTAGGCGGGGTCGAAGTAAACTTCGCCGCCTACGGTGGGTACGCCGACGCTGTTGCCATAGCCGCTGATGCCGGCGACGACGCCCTCGAAAATCCGGCGGGTGCGGGCATCGGTGAGGGACCCGAAGCGCAGGGAATTCAAGACGGCGATCGGACGCGCGCCCATTGTGAAGATGTCGCGCAGAATCCCGCCGACCCCGGTGGCGGCTCCTTGATAGGGTTCGATCGCGCTGGGATGGTTGTGGGATTCGATTTTAAAGGCAAGGCGCACTCCGTCTCCCAAGTCTACGATGCCGGCATTTTCCCCCGGTCCGACTAGGATGCGATCGCCTGTGGTGGGAAATTGTTTGAGCAGGGGTCGGGAGTTTTTGTAGCAGCAATGCTCCGACCACATGACGCCGAACATTCCTAATTCGGCTTTGTTGGGATGACGCCCTAGCCGTTTGACGATTTCTTCATATTCTTCGGGTTTTAACCCTTCGGCTGCTATTTCTTCTGGCGGAAACGGAGCGCTTGATATTGCAGACATGGATAGGCAGTTGCACCAAACGTACAGCAGATTTATTTTATCGGGATTTTTCGCGATCGCGCCGATTTACAGGTTTTCCTAACAATTGCCAGCGCTGCTCGCCCAGTTCGTTTCCCTCTTTCTCCGGCTCCTGGGCAACCCTCCCCGCCTCTGCGCCTCCCCGGCAGTCCATCTCCCTGCAAGCGAACCACCCCCTGTCAGCACACCACAGTACCCGGTCTCTCCCGATTTTTAGCATCATTCCAGCATGAAAAAAAATGGAATAAAAAAGCAGTTTAACTCGTTTAACTCGTTTTAACTCGTTCCTAGGCTCCCGCCTGGGAACCCCCTACCGAGGCTCCGCCTCCCCCTCAATAGCAAAATAATTTGCACCCTTGCTTATAGCAGTTCTCATATGAGTGAGGTAACGAATTTTTTACCTCGGAGGTGCAAACGCGGTGGGGACTATTCGGCTGCGGATCGCATCAAGCAACAGACCTGCTATATTTCACCACCACCACGCGATCGGTGGAAAAAA
>NZ_JAJENT010000286.1:0-590 GCF_035615515.1 Phormidium sp. CCY1219 | reverse complement strand
TCGCCGCGAATCGAGTCCCCCAAGCCAGTTTGACAGGCAGAAAGTACCACCACTTTCGCATTCAGCTTCAGGTTGAAAATGTCATGCAGGCGCAAAAACCCATCTACCGCATTGCCCCGTTCATCCACCAGAGATAGCACAACCCCCGACAGTTCCGGCGCATTACTATTCACAAACCCATGTGTGGCAAAATGTACCATTTGATATTGAGTTAAATCCGTTTGCGCCACCGTAGCGCGAGAGGCATCGAAATCAAACGCAGGCATCGCCGCATTCTCCGGAACCAACTCTAAAATCGCTTCCGCCTCTTCGCGCGTCCCCGGAAGTGCCGGAATCGGACTCCCGATAATCGTCTCCGCAGAACGATTCACCACCACCCGATGCAGATTCGACTTGTTGCCAGAAGTTTCGCCCGTCACTCTTGTATCGTCCGGTTCAAACACCGGATCCGCAATTAACGCAACCGTTTTCGGCGCAGTTTGGCGCGGTTCGTCTTGCCGCAAAATCGCCAAGGTTGAGGCAGAAGGCAGATTGACAATTTCGTGACTCACCAGCAACGGCGTCAACTCCTCCGCTTGCGGTTCGGGTAA
>NZ_JAJENT010000285.1:0-28937 GCF_035615515.1 Phormidium sp. CCY1219 | reverse complement strand
GAATTTTTCACCTCGGAGGTGCAAGCGCGGTAATGACTATTCGGCTACGTACCACATCAATCTGAGAAAGGCTATAATGGGGAAACTGCAAAGCAATGGTTGACAGCAGCTTGTCAAAACCATTTGTCTATCTATGTTGTTATCGGACTTGGTAAAAGTTTAAAACCTTAGTGGGGAGAAATTAGTCATTTCAAAATTATGCTGGCTGGCACAGTTGTCGCTTACATACAACATGAGATTGTGGTTCCACCGAAATAATCGGGTGGGCAAATAATTTTTGTCGGTCTACCCGCCATCGTCACAGAGGCGAGGGAAAGGCTTTTTGATAAATAGTGAGAAAAGGAGTAAAGCAGCAGGTTTCAGCCGACCAATGGCTCATATTGTATATTGCAGAACAACTCGCTGACCCCGATCGCCCCAGCAGAATTCCCTGCAATTCGCCGCAAAAAAAGGCACGCCCTTCGCGATCGCGCCCCAAAATTTACCCCAGGGGAATGCCCGAGACGCAACCGAGAAAATGTCCGGCGACTGTGGGCGCGTCAACCGTGGTCGGCGATCGCAACCATTGCCCGATCGCGGGTTGAAAAACCGGGTCAATCGGCGAGCAACAGCGGTCAATCAATCCGCCCCCACTGTAACAGAAGGCGCTAAAGTTGCCGTAGCACACCATCAAAACCATCCACATCCTCCTTAAGGCATAAACCTCGCTACCAACTTTTCGTCTCCATAATTTTTAACAGTTTTTTTTCCCGCAAACTTCAAATTAGCCTTTACAATAGTATGTGAAAACCAATCAAAAACGAGAGTCGAATCACAACTGTCCGGAACTCATCGGAACCGATTTGGGGATATTAACACACTAAACCTCCTCAAACAGCGAATCACTCGTCAGTATCATGTGGCAAATTAGATCGATTATCCCGCAGATTATCCGCAGAAAACTGCTCCAGTTGAGCCAGCAGTATGCCACCTGGAACGCCGCGCAAAGGCCGAAAACGCTACAACAGTATGGAATTGGTATCTTTGCCGTGACGATCGCCACCCTGCTGCATCTTCCCCTCGACCCTAACCTGCACACAGAAATCACCTTTCTCCTCTTTTTTGCCGCCGTGATGGTGAGTGCGTGGTGCGGCGGTTGGCGATCGGGCTTACTCGCCACCGTGCTATCCACATTCCTCAGCAACTACTTCTTTTTAGCTCCCACCCATTCCCTTTTTTTGCAAAACCTGCAACCCAACTGGTCCTTATTCCTATTTGCGATCGAAGGAGTGCTAATCAGTTTTATCGTCGCCAAACTGCAAGCCGCAACCCAGCGCGCCCAAACGGTTTCGCGCCAAAACCAACAGCATGTCACCGCCTTGCACCACAGCGAAGAGCAATTTCGCCGATTAGTCGAAGGGGTGAAAGACCACGCGATTTACATGCTCGATCGCCAAGGGCGGGTAGCCAGTTGGAACGAAACCGCCAGCCGCATTCAAGGATATGACGCCGCCGAGATTCTCGGCGAACCCCTCGCCTGCTTTTATCCCCCAGAAGACATCGCCGCCGGCAAACCCGATCGCCACCTAAAACAAGCCGCAGAATTCGGCAGTTATGAAGAAGAAAACTGGCGAGTGAGACAAGACGGGTCGCGATTTTGGGCGGAAGTGGCGATCGCCGCCTTGCGAGACGAAGCCGGCAACCTGCGCGGATTTTGCACCATCGTTCGCGATGTCACCGAACGGTTTCAAGCGCGCGAAGCCCTCTTGCAAAGCGAACGGCGATTTCGCGCCTTATCCGAAGCCACCGTAGAAGGAATCATCTTCCACGAAGGGGGAAAAATTCTCGATGCCAACCGCGCGTTTGCCCAGATATTTGGCTACGAACTGAGCGAAGTGATGCAACTGTCGGTCAAAGAATTTGTCGCCCCAGAATCCCTTCCCTTAGTGAGGGAAAATATCCAAACCGGGTATGAAAAACCCTATGAAGTCACCGGCGTTAAAAAAGATGGTACCCGATTTCCGGTAGAAATCATCGGCAAAAACTGTAGCGAAGCCGATCGCCGAGGGCGGGTGTGTGCGTGGCGCGACATCAGCGATCGCAAGCGAGTCGAAGAAGCCCTGCGACAATCCCTCAAAGAACTCTCCGACCTCAAATTTGCCCTAGATAAATCCGCCATTGTTTCGCGCACCGACAGTCGCGGAACAATCAACTACGTGAATGGGCCATTTTGCGAAATTTCTCAATATTCCCGGGAAGAACTCCTCGGACAAAACCATAACCTCCTCAGTTCCGGCTATCATTCCCGAGAATTTTTTCAGGACTTGTGGGCGACGCTCACTAGCGGTCAAGTGTGGAAAGGAGAAATCAAAAATAAAGCCAAAGATGGTAGGGAATATTGGGTAGATACTGCGATCGTGCCATTTTTAGACGAACGCGGCACACCGATACAATACTTATCCATTCGCTCGGATATTACCCAGCGCAAACAAGCCGAAGCGGAAAAAAATCGGGCGATCGCCGCATTGCAAGATAGCGAAGAACGCTTTCGCAACATGGCCGATACCGCCCCAGTGCTGTTATGGATAGCCGCCGACGATTGCACTCGCACATTTTTCAACAAATCTTGGTTAACCTTTACCGGACGCCGCTTGCCAGAAGAACTGGGGGAAGGCTGGATGGAGCACTTGCATCCCGAAGAGAAAGCGCACTACCTGGAGATTTATACTTCAGCGTTCCAACAGCGGCAAAAATTTACCCTAGAAACGCGCTTCCGACAAGGCAATGGCGAGTATCGGTGGATACTCGATACCGGCATTCCCCGTTTTGCCGCCGATGGCAGTTTTCAGGGATTTGTGGGTTCGGGAATCGATATTACAGACCTCAAAAAGGCCCAACTCGAGCGCAGCGAACTGTTGCAGCGCGAACAACAAGCCCGGGCGCGGGCGGAAGCGAGCGAGGAATACTATCGCTTTCTCACCGAAGCCATTCCGCAGATGGTGTGGACCGCTAAAGCCGATGGATCGGTGGACTACCTGAATCATCGGTGGTCGGAATATACCGGCTATTCGATCGCAGAACTGTTAGGTGGCGGATGGGAGCCGATTTTGCATCCCGACGATTTGCAGCGCTGTATCGATCGCTGGCATTATTCCCTCGAGACCGGCGAACCTTATCAAATCGAGGCGCGAATTAAATGTGTCTGGGGCGAGAATGGCTATCGCTGGATACTGGGATGGGCGTTACCCATGCGGGATAAAGCGGGACGAGTGTGCAAGTGGTTCGGGACGAATACGGACATCCACGAGCAAAAAATGGCCGCCGAAGAACGTAGGCAAGTGCTGGAACGGGAACAAGCGGCGCGCGCCTTGGCGGAAAGTGCTACCGCGATGGTGCAAAACCTGCAGGCGGTGACCGATGTGGCGATCGCGCCCTTGTCGCTCAAGGATCTGCTGGAAGAACTGCTCGATCGCCTCACGCAAGTATTGCAAGTGGATACCGCCACCATTTTGCTGATGGATGCCCAGGGGGAAACGTTACAGGTGAAAGCGACAAAAGGACTGGAAGCGGAAGGAGTCAGCCCCCTGGCGATTCCCTTGGGGGAAGGCTTTTGCGGATGGATTGCCGAAACTCGAGAATCCCTGCGCCTGGAACGGGAGGCTTATACCCAGGTTCGCAGTGCGATTTTGCAAGAACAACAGATTCAGTCCCTCATGGGTGCGCCGCTGCTGCTGGACAACCGGATTCTCGGGGTAGTGCGCGTGGGGAGTACAACGGAGCGGGAATTTAGCACCGAAGACCTGCATTTGCTGGAGTTGGTGGCCGATCGCATCGCCCTGGCGATCGACCGCGCTCACCTGTATGACGCGGAACAGCAGGCGCGCACCCAGGCGGAAAGTGCCAACCGCCTGAAAGATGAGTTTTTGGCCGTGGTATCTCACGAACTTCGCACCCCGCTGAATGCGATTCTCGGTTGGGCGCAGTTGCTCCGCGCCCGCAAGTTGAGCGAAGCCAAAATTGAGAAAGCCCTCGAAACTATCGAGCGCAATGCCAAGCTACAGTTAACCTTGATTGAGGATATCTTGGATGTATCGCGGATGATTCGCGGCAAAATTCGCCCCGTCCGGGTGCCGGTAAATCTGGCGAAGGTGGTGCAAGAGGCGATCGCCTCGGTGACGCCCGCCGCCAAAGCAAAATCGATTGTCTTGGACTCGGTGGTGGATGACAATGTGCCGCCGCTTTGCGGCGATCCGGAGCGCTTGGCCCAGGTGTTCTGGAATTTGCTCTCCAATGCGGTGAAGTTTACCCCGGAAAACGGACGAGTGGCGGTGAGGATCGAGCGCACAGAGGGTTTCGTTCGCGTGAGCGTGAGCGATACGGGGATTGGCATCAGTGCGGAGTTTTTGCCTCACGTGTTTGAAGGCTTCCGCCAAGCCAATAGCACCACCACGCGATCGCATGGCGGACTGGGCCTCGGATTGACCATTGTGCGCTATTTGGTGGAATTACATGCCGGCACGGTGGAGGTCTCCAGTGCGGGAGAAGGTCGCGGTACCACATTTCGGGTGATGCTCCCGATCGCCTCACAAAGCAAGTAGTCTTGTCGGGTGGGTTGGCTCACCCTACCGGGTTACATTTGAGCGTCATCGGGCATCCGGTGGATTTCTCACCGGACTGACGCACCTAACCCCCGGGTAGGGTGGGCAACTGGTTGTCCACCCTACAGCTAACCCAGACCGGACATGGGATTACCTCTGGCTGACTGACGGGGACTTGGAGACTTTATACACCAACTGCGCCTGCATTTGCGAGTATGGCGCGAGGGTAAAACGCCAGGTGCAAAAGCCGTTTTCATCCGGTTGTATCCCGTCGGTGGTTTCTGACGCGATCGCCTCCACTGTGACTTCTTCTAATTCCGACACCGGCACTCGTTCGGTGGTGGTTACGGTGCGGGGTTCTGCGCCGATATTCGACAGAAACAATTCCGTGGTGGTGGTCAAGTGATGCCACTGAGTTAAGCGATCGGTTTCGCCTTTTTGGCTTTGCTTGCGTTGGACGCGCAGGGCATTTTCCGGCCCCCATCCCAGGGCAAATTTTTCTCCCGGCGCAATGAAGGCGACGGCGGTTTTTCCCACATATTCGCTTTCTCGCACTAAGTCCACCGGACCGGCTAAAATCGGAAAGGAAGCGCGATTGGTTTGCTCGCTTTTGAGGATAACCTGACAGGCGATTTCTGGTATTAATATATACTCGATAGTTGCCTCGGAGGTAAAGGAAAAAATCGGCACCCGATAGGGACGACCATCGGAGGGAATGGAGGCTTTTGTGGGTGGGCGCAAAGTGCGAACTTCCCCCCCATCATCCACCCCGGGTAAGTTTACGGTTCCCGGGGTGGCGGCGCTTCCGAGTCCCACGGTTTGGACCGGGCGATCGCGTATTTCGATATCTAGAGTTTTCGATTTTTCTTTAACATTTAATCGGTCTTCGGTTAAAAGCGGCGGTTCGGTTCCCAGAGAAGCTCTGGCGGTGGAAAAAATCAAATCTACATCGCTCCAATCTTCCCCCGTTCGTTGCCAAATGCAGCCTTCCATCCGAAAGCAAATCTGCGGGGTTTCTTGACGGGTTAATCGCGCTTGGTGCCAGGGTCGCCACAGGGCATTTGGCACTACATATTCAAAGGCGATTTCGTTGTCTGTGGGTTGGGTAATAGTTAAATCCGCTTCCAGTCGTGCCGCATAAAGCATATCCGGGCGGGAGAGACTTTGCATGCGGGCAATTAACCGATTAATGCGATCGTGGAGTTGTTCTTGGGTGCGATAGCCGGTTAAAATTTCCCCCCGCAGCGATCGCAACTGTTGGAATAACGATTCCAATTGCGATCGCCACGCCAGGGGATCCAGTTGTCCCCATGCAGCATCCTCGGGCAATTCTTCCAAGGCTTTCGCTAAAATTTTCTCAATTTTATCGAAGCAATAGTCCTGATGCTCGCGGTCTTGGGTTACATGGCGGAAATCCTCGAGCAGCGATCGCACTTCTGTTTCTAATTCTTGCATGGATTCCGGTCGATCCTTTGCCTTCACCAACATCTGACGCCGCAGGCGCAGGTCATCCAGATGCGCCCCCGGCGACGCCCCACAAAACTCCCCGCGCAACGATTTATCCGCCAGCACTGGGGTCACGTTTTCCACGGTCACGCGCCACAAACCGGGCGTCAGAGTCGCCCTTCCCTGGCGGCGGACTAAGGCGCGGTCTTCTAACAAAGTCACCTGAGTGACAGGTGCATCCAGGGTCAATTCTCGAACCTCGTCAATTCCTGCCATCGTTTCTCTGCGTTACCATTGAGGATAATATTTGTTATAGCAAATCAATGGTTTATCCTCTCGAATCCGGGTAAAGTTGACGGGATGCCTAGTTTAAACTATAAATTAAACCGCTCGAATTTACAAGCATTGGAACCGGGAAATGCAAGGGGTGAAGCCAAGGCCCCTAGCCACAATTGAGGAGAACACCACCTTAAAGATTTATTGAAAATTGTGACGGGAATTCACTTCACCGGAGGGGTTGTGGCACACTAAATAAAAAGGATCGCATAGCGCCACCTCGGTACGGAGACATGCCGTGGGGCGGTGATAAGGAGGCATGGTGATGGCAAAAATTTTAATCGTGGATGATTCCACGATGTCTCGGGGAATGCTGCGGCGAATGCTGCAACCGGAAGGGCATGAGATAATCGAGGCCAAAAATGGACTGATGGCGATCGAACAGTATGCTCTAGAAAAACCGGATTTGGTCTTGCTGGATATGGCAATGCCAGATATGCAGGGGACAGAAGTGTTAAAACAATTGCGCGAGTTCGATGCAGGGGCGCGAGTGGTAATGGCGACTGCAGATTTGCAAGCATTAACCCGCGCCACCGTCATGGCGGCGGGCGCAATGGGGTATATGACTAAACCTTTTAACGCCGCTACCGTGACGGAAACGGTGAATTGCATTTTGCAAGGGATGGAGGTGTAGGATGCAATTAACGGACCTGCAGCGCGATGCGTTAAGCGAATTATTGAATATGGGATTTGCGCGAACTGCAGCATCCCTCTCGGAATTGACCGGGTATCGCGTATTGTTAGAAGTGCCCCAGGTTTCGATTCATCCGATTGAAGAACTCAGCGACAAACTCGCCTGTTTTGTGGAGGGAGAAATTGCCACAGTTCAGCAAATTTTTACGGGTCGGGTGTCGGGAAATGCGTTATTGCTGCTCAATTATGATGGTGCATTGATGCTGACGGATTTGGTGACGCCCCAGCAACATCACCGGGGCGATCGCTTGGATAGTTCCGCAGCAGAAGTGCTAACCGAAATTGGTAATATTTTATTGAATGCTTGTTTGAGCGTGTTTGGCAATTTGCTACAGATGCAAATTTCCTTTTCTGTGCCCCGGTTACATTTAGATGCCGTGGATGGACTGCTTCATTCCCTGAATATCGGCTATGAAGAAATGCGCTATGCAATGGTGGTTTACACGGCATTTCGCATGGAAGATGATTCGGTCACCGGCTATCTGGTGATGGTGTTGAGTGTGGTGTCGCTAGAAAATCTATTGGAAGCAGTGGATAACTGGGCGCACCTGGTAGAAACTGGGCCAGAGGGGTAATGAGAACACTCGTTTTTTGGCAATAGGGAGACAATGATGAGCGACAATCAATTGTTGAATTTACAACACGAACAAGCTTTGTTGCAGTGGTTGAATGATTTGGCAGAAGAGGGAATTTTTACCACCGATGCCAACTTGCGGATTGTAAGTTGGAATCATTGGCTGGAAATTCACACCGGATTTAGGTCGAGAGATATTATCGGTCGGCATTTATTCGAGGTTTATCCGCAACTGAAACAGCGACGACTCGATCGCTTTTACGAGCAAGCGATCGCCGGTCAAGTGGTGCTGCTGTCTCAGCGCTTGCACGATTATCTGCTGCCCATTTCTGCGGGAACGGCAAAGGACTTGACCTATATGCCACAAAGTGCTAAAATTGCTCCCTTGATAGAAGCAGGAGAGGTGGTGGGTACGATTACCGCGATCGAAAATGTCACGGAACGCGCGATGCGCGAGACCCAACTGCAACGACAAATCGAGGAATTAGAGCGCACCGAAACGGCCCTGCGATCGAGTCAAACCCGCCTGGAATATCTGCTCTCTTCCAGTCCGGCTATTATTTATACTTGTCAGGGGCAAGACAATTATCCCACCACTTTTATCAGCGAAAATGTCAAGGAGCAACTGGGATATTCTGGAGAAGAATTTCTCGCCGATCCGAATTTTTGGATTGCCCAAGTTCACCCGGATGATGTGGGATACCTAGGGGAAAAAATTGCCCCCCTTCGGGAACAGGGACATGCTTGTTTGGAATATCGCTTTCGCCACCAAGACGGTTCCTATCGGTGGTTTCGCGATGAAATGAAATGGGTGCGTCACCCGAATGGCAAGGATGAAGAAATTGTCGGGGCAATGTATGATATTACCGAGCGCAAAAGAGCCGAAAAACGAGTGCGCCAACAAGCGGCGCTGCTGGATATTGCCACTGACGGGATTTTGGTAAAAGACTTAGAAACCCGGATTTTATTTTGGAACCAAGGCGCGCAACGGTTGTATGGGTGGACTGCCACTGAAGTAATGGGGCGACCGGCACAAGAACTGTTCAATCGCGATATTTTACCGCAAATCGAACAAGCATGGGAAACCGTACTGGAAAAAGGCGAATGGCAAGGAGAATTGCCTCAAATCACTAAAGAGGGCAAAGAAATTGTGGTGGCGAGTCGCTGGAGTTTGGTGCGCGACGAGAGCGATCGCCCTTGTTCGATTTTAGCCGTCAACACGGATATTACCGAGAAAAAATTACTGGAAGCGCAGTTTTTGCGCGCCCAACGGATGGAAAGCATCGGCACCCTCGCCAGTGGCATCGCTCACGACTTAAACAATATTTTTACCCCCATTTTAGGGGCGGTGCAACTGTTGCAATTAAACGCCGCCAGTCACAAGCGCGAAAAGTTAATTGAAATGCTGGAAATGAATGTCCTGCGCGGCGCAGATTTGGTGAAACAAGTGCTTTCTTTCGCCAAGGGATTGGATGGCGATCGCACCCTATTGCAGGTAAAGCATTTAATCGATGAAACCATCGCGATCGCCCGGGAAACCTTTCCCAAATCCATTAAATTTTCCACCCAAATCGACCCAGACCTATGGGCGATCGTCGGCGATGCCACTCACCTGCATCAAATTTTAATGAATCTGTGCGTCAACGCCCGCGACGCCATGCCCGATGGCGGCACTTTATCCATTTGCGCCGAAAATATTTGGCTCGATAAAACCAGCCTTTCGATTCATCTCGACGCGCGAGTTGGGCCTTACATTCGCCTGAAAATTTCCGACACCGGCACTGGCATCCCCGCCTATATTTTAGACCGCATCTTCGAGCCATTTTTTACCACCAAAGAAGTGGGAAAAGGCACCGGGTTGGGGTTATCCACGGTGCAGGGAATTATTAAAAGTCACCAAGGATTTATCAATGTGGTCAGCGAACCGGGAAAAGGCACCGAATTTCAAATTTATCTGCCCGCTGTGGAATCCAGCATGCCCCGGGAATCCCAATCCACAGAATGCAATGGCGGTCACGGGGAATGCATTCTCGTCGTCGATGACGAACCCACCATTCGCGAAACCACCGAAACCCTGCTGGAAAAATACGGCTATCGGGTGTTAACCGCCAGGGATGGGATTGAAGCGATCGCCTCTTATTCCCAGCATCAAAATGAAATCCAAGTCATTTTGCTCGATAGCATTATGCCCACAATGGATGGCCCAACCACCATTCAAGTGTTAGAAAAAATGAACCCGCAGGTAAAAATTATTACCGTCAGCGGCTTTTCTAATTCCCTCAATTGTACCCCCTCCAACCACCCTTGTGTCAAGGCATTTTTACCGAAACCTTACCCCACCCAAGATTTACTCAAAATCTTACAGCAAATTATCGCCAAACCCTAGGGCGTTAGTTCCCAATCAGCGTCATCCCACAAAACACCGGGTTACTCACTCGCATCGGTGGCCAATTCATCCCTCGGTGGCGAACAAATCCGGTTTCTCTCTCATCGCCCGCACTCTCTCCTCTCTCTCCATGACCCAAGGTGAAGTTCCCAGAGAAAATCTGAGAACCTCACCCGGATCGTCACCAGTTTACGAGTGTAATTTCGCCACAACTGTGGCTACGCTTGCGCCGATATTGGCGATCGCTTCTTGGTCTTTTTCATCGCTTAAGTTTCCATCATCATTAAACGCTTGAAACGCTTGCGGAATCGCTTTTTGCTCCGGAATCACCAGGATATTCATGTTGGCTAACATTTCCCGCAAACTCGCCAACCCGCGCAACCCCCCCAGTCCCCCGGGAGAGGCACTCATAATGCCGGCCACTTTGCCCGAAAACATCGCCAAAATCGGTTCCCCCGGATCGGGACGCGAGGCCCAGTCGATCGCGTTCTTCAGCACCGCAGTAATCGAGCTATTATATTCCGGAGAGGCAATCAAAAACCCCTGATGCGATCGGATCAGGTCTTGAAACTGACGCGCCGTCTCGGGCATTCCTTCTTTTTCTTCCAAGTCTTGGTCGAATAACGGCATCGGAAAGTCTCGCAAATCCACCTCCGTTACCTCCGCCCCGGCATTTCTCGCCCCAGCGGCGGCAATTTTCACCAGCAGTTTGTTGTAAGACGCTTCCCGGGTACTCCCGGCAAATGCAAGAATTTTCGGCTTTGTCATCGTTTGCTCCTGTTACTATGTCATACGCGAGTATTCCAACCCCAGACGCGAGGTCTGACTCCGATCGCCCCCTAACACAAGTGAAACTCACCCAGGTGATGCAATGGAGACCGGGGAACACTGAGGAAAAATTATAGTCGCTTTTGAACCCTACATCGCCAATCGATTTTTTTCTTCCCTGTGGTGTAGTTGGGGGACTGGGGCAAAGGGGCGATCGCAAATCATTCCGAAGCTAAATATTTTTTCGCCGATTTCTACCCTATTGCGGACGCATTATTTCGCCAAATTTGCTATACTCAACCCGCATTCATCCAAAGAGAGTGTTTAAACTGTGCCGTTTCTCGGGAGAAGCGCGATCGCATCTCTCAAATTTTTTTTTTGCTGACAAACCCCGAAAACCACTCATCTAAATTGTAGCTCAATCGTTTAGGAGGTTGTATGGTAGCCCTCGTCACCCAATTGTGGTCTGGACCTTTTATTCCGCACGGACATTGTTATCTCTGGAAACCCGAATTAGTCGGACTCCATCTGTTGTCTGATTCTCTGATTGCCTTCGCTTATTTCCTCATTCCCCTAGAACTGGTGTATCTGGTCAAAAAGCGCGGCGATCTGCCCTTTGACTGGCTGTTTTTTTTGTTTGGCTCGTTTATTATTTTTTGCGGGATTACCCATGCAATGGAAGTTTGGACTTTGTGGCATCCTACCTACTGGCTTTCCGGTTTCCTAAAAGCAATCACCGCCGCCGTTTCTTTATGTACCGCCGCCGTTCTCCTCACTCTAGTGCCAAAAATTCTCGCCATTCCCTCCCCGGAACAACTAAAGTCCGCCAATGCAGCACTGCAAAATGAAATTCGCGATCGCATTCAAGCCCAAGAAAAACTCAGCAAACTCACCCAAGAATTAGAACAACGGGTCGCAGAAAGAACCGCATCCCTCGCCGACGCCAACGAACGACTCAAACAGGAAAATCATCAGCGTTCTGAGGCTCAAGAAGCACTAGGGCGATCGCAAACTGAACTGCGCGATCGGGCCGAGGAACTCGAAACTACCCTGCACCAACTCAGACACACCCAAACCCAACTCATTCAAAGCGAAAAAATGTCCTCCCTCGGACAACTCGTCGCCGGCATCGCTCACGAAATTAATAACCCGATTAACTTCATTCACGGCAATATCGCCCCCGCTTTCGATTATATTCGCGATTTACTTAATATCATCGACCTTTACCAACTTCATTACCCCAATCCGCCAGCAGAAATTGCCGAAGAAATCGAAATAATAGACCTAGATTTTTTAGCCAAAGACCTGCAAAAAATCCTCCAATCTATGAAATCGGGAGCCGATCGCATTCGCAACATCGTCAGGTCTCTGCGCGTTTTCTCCCGCTTGGATGAAGCAGAAAAAAAAGTGGTGGATATTCACGAAAATCTCGACAGCACCTTGCTGATGCTAGACTATCGCCTCCACTCCCAACCCCATCGCCCCAGCATTCAGGTCATTAAAGACTATGGCAATTTGCCCCAAGTCGAATGCTATCCCGGTCAGCTCAATCAAGTCTTTATCAATCTGCTCAATAACGCGATCGATGCAGTGGAGTCATCGGTCACTGGTCATTCGTCATCGGTAACAGGTTCAAATAACCAAGGACAAATGACCAATAACCAAGGACAAACCCCCAACAACCAACCCCAAATAACCAATGACCAAGGACAAATAACCAATGACCAAGGACAAATAACCAATGACCAAGGACAAATGACCAATGACCAAGGACAAATAACCAATGACCAAGGACAAATGACCATTCACATTCGCACTCGAGTCACCGACGATAAAGCTCTACAAATTTGCATTGCCGATAACGGGATTGGGATTAGCGATAAACTGCAAGATAAAATATACGAGCCATTTTATACCACCAAACCGGTGGGCAAAGGAACCGGATTGGGATTGGCGATCGCCTATCAAATTATCGAAAAGCATCGGGGAACCTTGCACTGTAATTCTCAAGCGGGGAAAGGGACGGAATTTACCATTGAAATTCCGCCCAATGTGCCGGAACTCCCGCCGGAAATGTTCGATCGCCCCGGTGAGTTTGCCACCGCCTCGGTAGCATCCTCCGAACAAGCATAACCGCCTTCGATGGGGAGATTTTCAATCCATCCGACCCAAAAACCGCACCTGTTGGAAGCGATCGCAGCACACCACCATTCCCGGTGCAATCTTCACCGGGGATGTCTCCGGCGCAGGGGAACCAAACCGCACTTCCCGGTCATCCACCCACACCTGCTGCAATTTCATCCCGTGAAGGTGCAACTCCACCATCTGGTAAACAAAGGGATAGGTACCCTGTGAGTGCCAATTCAACTCCAACCCCTCGGCGGTTCGCGTCATTTCAAACCCATCCAATCGCCACGGGCCATATCCATCTCCCGCATCGCTATAGACCCTTCCCTCACCCCTGTCTTCCACCGGCGGATACAGGTGCAAAATCAGGGTTTTTCCCGCTTCCATTGGCAAAATGCTTCCCGCCTTCACAAACACCGCAATCTCCGCCAGGGGAACGTCCAACCGCAACCTTCTCGACCCTTGAAGGCGAGAATCGTCCGAAAGTCGATACCAGTACCCCCGGGGAACAATCGCCAGTCGCGATCGCGCTTTGGCAAACACAATCGGATACACCAACAGCGCATCCCCCAGGAAAAATGCATCCTCCACATCCCACAACTGCGAATTGTCCGGTTCCTCCCAAAACAGGGGACGAATGGGAGGAATGCCCGTTTCCTGCGCTTCCCATCCCAAGGTATAAAAATACGGAATCAGTCCATAGCGCAGACGCAACAAATCCCGCACGCAACTCGAGGTCGGTTCTCCATAAGTCCAAGGAGTGCGCGGTTTGGCATTGTTCGCCGAATGAGTGCGACAAAAGGGCAAAAAGGTAGAAAGTTGAAACCACCGCAAGTATAATTCCGCATTCGGATTGCCCTTAAATCCGCCGATATCCGGCCCGGTATAGGGAATGCCCGATAAACTCAACCCTAGCACTGTGGATACCGTTTGCCGCAATCCCGCCCAACTGGTTTCGATATCTCCGGTCCAGGTCCAAGCATAGCGCTGCAACCCCGCCCAACCGGACCGGGAGACGATAAAGGGACGTTGTTCCGGGCGATAGTCGCGCAGCGCTTCGTATCCGGCGCGCGCTTGCAACAATCCATACAGGTTGTGCGCTTCGCGGTGGTCTCCGCCTCTGCCTTCCATAAAATGGCGGGTAGGTGTGGGCAAGGTGGCATCCCCCCACAAGGTAAACACTCCCGGATCGTTCATGTCATGCCAAAATCCGCACACGCCCAAATCCAGCAGGTATTCATATTGCCGACTCCACCAATGACGGGCGAGAGGATGGGTAAAATCGGGAAAGGCGGACATCACGGGCCACACGGGGGCATGGATAATTTCCCCATTGGGCAGGGTGGAAAATACCTCTTGGGCGACCCCTTCGCGATACAGTTTGTTGTTGCGATCGCGCTTTACTCCGGGATTGACGATCGCAATAATTCGCACTCCCTTGGCCTCCATTTCTCGATTGAATTCCCGCAATTTGGGAAAGCGATCGGGGTCGATGGTAAACGACCGAAAGTTATCTTTGCAATCGATATCCAGGTGAATCGCGCTTAAGGGCAAATCGTATTTCTCGAAGCCGTTCGCCGTGTCTCGCACTGCTTTTTCGGTTTCGTATCCCCAGCGGGATTGATGATACCCAAATACCCAGCGCGGCGGAAGTGGCGGACCCCCGGTGAGTTCGCTATAATTTCCCAGGAGTTGTCTCGGATTTCCGGCAGTAAAATAATAGCGAATTGCCCCGCCTTGAAATTCAGCCGTTGCCACATCGTTGAAGCTAAAATTCGCATCAAATGAGTTTTCGTAAAATATCAAGTAACTGCCGTTTTCGTGCAATCCCACATACACCGGAATGCACAAGTAAAGCGGATCCATTCCCGGGCCGTAGAGTCCCCCCGCATCGTAGTGCCACATCCGATATTTTTTGCCTTGCTGCAGGCGCAAATTAAACGGGGCGGCGCGTTCTCCCAATCCGTAGATGCGTTCTCGCGATCGCAATTTCGCTCCATGCGTCCACTGTTCTCCCTGGCGCTGGGGCGGCAATTCTTGACGCAGCGATCGCCCGCTTTCGTCCAGAAATTCTATGCTACCTTCCCCGCTGACAATTGCCGTTAATTGGCTACTGGAAATGAGGATTTTATCCCGATTTTCCTCCACTGTAACTTTCACTTCCGGCCAAGTTTCTTTCGCGATCGCATAGGGCACCGGCAGCCATCCCGGTTCCCAGGTAACTCGCACAAAATCTGACTTTAAAAATTCTACCTGCACTGCAGCGCGCTCGAACTGCATCCAAGCACCGCGATCGGTCTTTTTTAGCCCTTGCAATTGCCCCGGCGTTTGCATCGGTTCGCTGGGTTTGGGTTTGCCGTACTGGCGTTCGATTCGGTCTCGCTGCCAGCTATAAATCAAAGAGGCAATAAAGCGTTCGAGTCGAATCGTTCTCAATCTTAAGGCAATTTGCTTTTTAATATTCATCAGAATTTTAGGTTTTGCGTCTGGGAATGGTTGACAACAGAGATGGTTTGAATTATAATAGAGTATCTACTCTGGTCTATCTTCCGATAGATAGACTTTTCTCGTCAATTTTTCCCGTGACTTCGCCTTCCGTTTCTGATTTGTGGCGGGGTTGTTATATATCGAGGGTTGATGTTTCCCGTTTGGAGGCGGTGCGTCACCCCCGGATGGGATGGGGGGATGTTCCCGATTATTTGGTGGCGGGGGTGACGCACCCTACGGTTATTGGGGGTTTGGTAAGGGAATTTTATATATATGAGTTTTGCAGAGGCGTGAAAGGGGGAGAGGCGCGATCGCTGCTGCAATCGCCGCGCCCCAACTCCTTTAACCCCGCTTTTTCGCACATTGATTGCACGGAATTTCAATTGTGAACTCGGTGCCTTTCCCGGGAGTAGAAGTACATTGTAGATTCCCCCGATGTTTTTCCACCACGATTTGATATCCGATCGCCAAGCCCAAACCGGTACCTTTCCCCGGGGGTTTGGTGGTAAAAAACGGATCGAACAACTGACGGCGAACCGACTCGGGAATCCCCGGCCCATTATCGCTAATCCGGATAACCGCGCGATCGCCTTTGCGTTCGGTACGAATGCGAATTTGCAGGGGTTCGCCATCCTTGGAGGACGAACCCTCCCTCATCGCAATTTCCTCCAACGCATCGATCGCGTTGCTGAGAATATTCATAAACACTTGATTTATCTGACCCGCATAACAATCCACCCACCCGATATCGCCAAACTCTTTAATAATCTCGATTTTCGGATGTCCCGGTTTTTCCTTGAAGCGATGCTTCAACAGCAGCAAGGTATTCTCGATTCCTTCGTGAATATCCACCGCTTTGCACTTCGCTTGATCCACCCGAGAAAAGTTCCGCAGCGATCGCACGATTTCGCGAATTCGTTCCGCGCCAATTTGCATAGATCCGAGCATTTTCGGCAAATCTTCCAGCACGAAATCCAATTCTATCTCCTCGGCGAATTCTTTAATCGGTGCCACCGGGTCGGGATAATGCGCTTGATAAAGCGAAATCATCTCGATCGAGTCTTGCATGTATTGTCGCGCGTGGTTGAGGTTGCCGTAAATAAAATTCACCGGATTGTTAATTTCATGTGCCACCCCCGCCACTAACTGCCCCAAACTGGACATTTTTTCGGTTTGAATTAACTGCGCCTGGGTTTTTTGTAACTCCAGTAACGTTTGTTCCAGTTGTTGGTTTTTCTCCCGCAATGCTGCTTCGGAATTTCGCAGGGCGTCTTCGGCTTTTTTGCGATCGCTGATGTCGTGGTTGATTTCTAAAATTGCCGTTGGTTTCCCCGCTTCATCGCGCTGCAAAGTCCAGCGCGACGCCACCACAATTTGCGTTCCATCTCGCTTGGTATGAATCAACTCCCCCTGCCAATATCCATCGCGCAATAAGGTTGCTTTAATCTCCGAGGGCGGTTGCGGGAATTGGCTGTGCAAAAAATCATGCACCGGTTGTAACATCGCCTCTTCTCGCGTCCATCCGTAGAGTCGTTCCGCCCCGCGATTCCAATAGGTAATCCGATAGTTCAAATCTAGTATCATAATCGTGTCATTCGCCAAATCGAGCATCTGCGCGTGCTTGCGTAATGACACTTCCGCTTCTTCGCGTTCGTGAATTTCCGACATCAGCCGTTGGTTGGTTCGTTTGAGCTGTGCGGTGCGTTCTTCAAATAAAGCTTTTAATCGCAGGTATTCTTGGCGCAAGGAGGCTTCGTTGCCCTCAATGTTTTCCGATGCCACGCGATCGCCAATGGCTTCGCTAAACAGCATCACGCCTCCCAACTCTCCCGTCTCCCGATACCACGGCTGAATCTGCCAGCGCATCAACACCTCGCTTCCATCACCCTGCTGACAGACCACCTCCTCGCATCCCGATTGGGTTTGCGCCAAACACACCCTACAACTCTCGACAATTTCCCGGGGAAAAGCCACCCCAGTGTCCCACAGCGATCGCCCCACCACCGCGCTTTGCATCTCCCGGGTCGCCTCTTCGCCGGCCCCATCGGTTGCAGGTTCGATCCACTGAGATATCCAGCCGCGCGATACCCTGTGGTAGCGCAATTGGCGATCGACCATTGCCACGGCCCCGGGAACCCACTGCACGAACTGACTCAGTTGTGCTTCGCTTCCGGGAAATCCTCGGGGTTGAGAATGGTAGCGGCTGACCGAGGTTGGAGAATTTACGGGTTTCATTTCTACCATTGTCATCTGCTCGTCTATCTGTTTCATGCTATTTGCCACACTCGCACGATAAAAAATCAAACTCAATCTGCACCGAATTTGGTATGATAGATTAAGAAATAATAAATTATTTTGCTATTTTACTGCTTTTGTCCCCTTTGGGATCGCTCAATTCGGCGGCAAGGGGTTCAGTTCCCCGAGAATCGCGGGGGGTTTTCAGACCGCCCCGGTCGGGTTGAGCCGCGCCAGGATGGGGCAAATCAGGCTTGCCTATGATTGGCATCAAAAATCTCAATCTATGGTTTTATCCCTCCCTCTATGACGCACAAAAATCTAGGTTCCCCCCCTTTTGAGGCAAAATTTTATCACTCTGCCTTGTTTTAATTCTATCTAACCAAAGAATTTGTCTGCTATGAAATTACCGATAAAAATGCGCTATGGGGTTGCATCGTTGGTGCTGACGATCGCCCTAGGTACATTCGCGGGGATAAGCCTACAAAGCGCCAATTCATCCCCACAAGGCAGCACTTCCGCTCAATTCGATCGCGATCGCCGCGAACAACTGCGAAAGCAAAGTACCCAAATCCAACGGCGATCGCCCTCCGCCTGGACCGATCCGCAAGAAGTCGCATTTTGGCGCAGAAGTATCGCCATCCGGCAGAAAATCGCCCGGGAAGATTTAGATAAACTCGATCGCTGGTGGCGACGGGAAAATATCGGCGACCCGCACAAATACTTACTGCCGGTGATTTTAGCTAAACTCTCTCTCGATCGCGAGTACGATCCGCAACCCAGTTGGGATATGCTGATGACCCTGGAAAAAGAGCGCCCGGACCTCTATCACTTTCGCAGCTTGTTCGACGTTCGCATTTTTTTCCAGAATCGCGATCGCATGCCGACTGAAGTCACGGAAAGCTATCGCAGTATGCTGCAACGCCCCCGAGTCAAGGAATGGAATGAAGGGGGGACGGAAAATCACAAATTCATGCAGCGCGCCTCCGGACTGGCATTGAGCGATGGGAGTGGGTTTCGCGATACCTATCCCTCCACCGCCGCCACCAACGAAGCATGGCTGCGATCGGAACTCGACAAGTTTCTAACCATCGGACAAGGGGAATTTCATTCCTCTATTTATTACGGTTATAGTATCGGCGCATTGCTCAATCTCTACGACTTCGCCCGCACCCCGGAATTGCGAAAACTGGCCACAGCAATTTTAGACTGGTATGCCACAAATATGGCCCTACGCTGGAGTTGGGGCACGGCGGGGGGTGCGGAAAGTCGCGGGTTCGATCGCGCCACCTGGGATAGCGGACTGGCGGCGGTGGCTTGGATCTGGTGGGGATTCCCCCCCGGGTCTGAGGCCGATCCCACAGAAATCGCCGACAATATGAAGTCTAGCTATGCCCGGTTGGCTCTCGCACCGGCCCTGAGTTCCTATCGTCCTCCCGCCCACTTGCACGCCTTAGCGCACAAAGAAGTGCCCCTCCCGTTTCTCGCCCGTGCCAGTCACCCGGTTTATTACAGTTACCACAAAGAAAATCATCTGTGGGAAACCTTCTATGTGACGGAGGATTATAGTTTAAGCACCCTGCTAGAACCCTCCCGCTCTTACCAAGTCCAAGGCACGATTCGCGCCCAATATGCTACCTATAAGCTGGTGATTCGCGATCGCCAAGGTCTCGACAATGCGGTGGTCAGTCTCGGCGGCACCTATCACACTCCAATGGCCACCGGTCGCAGTCCAGCAGATCAGTACGTGCAAGGCCGCAGTGCGGTCCTCTATCAGCAAATTTTGAATCCCCAAGATATCCAAGCCGGGGTGCCCGCGCGCTCTCATTTAGTGCTACCCCAGCGCTACGGGGAACCGCGACGGCATGGCGAGTGGTATATTTGGCAAATCGAAAATGTCTGGCTCCTCGCCCGCCCCTGGGGGGAGCGCGTTTCTTTGCAAGTGCCGGTGTCGGAAAAACACTCCGACTATCAAGCCTTGGTCGCCCGAGGTGAGAAAACCGCCTGGATAACCGATGTGGCGCGCTTGGCTGATTATCCGGATTGGGAGCGCTTGACCCAGGCCCTCGATCGCACCTCGGTGACCGATGAGGCGTGGGCCGAGGAGTTTGAATTGGCCTATCGCGGGTTGGAGGGCGATCGCCTGACCATGACCTATCAACCGGATGGGGCGATCGCCTCGGCCACCATTAACGGCGAACCGCTCAACCTAGAAGACTGGCCGATATTAGACAGTCCCTACGTCAGTCAAAAGGTCAACAGCGGCCTCTTGCAGGTCAACCATCCCCACCTGGGCACCTGGCGCTTGCGAGCCACCGTCAGCGGACCGGAATGGGAGGCAAAACCGTAAAAAATTGACAAAAAAGGATGGAGAATTGAGAATAAAAGGTGCAAAATTGAGAATGACCGGATTTTTCCCTCCCGCGAGGATGGCTGATTGTAAAAAAAATTTACATTTTCTGAGGAAGGAAGGGTAACAAAACCCTAAGAGCATGCTACAGTAGTAACGTCCAGAGAAAAACGTTCGGTTATCGTGTTTGTGTTCATTAGTTACAGGCGGATCTCCGGAACGAACTCTCTACGCTATTTGATTCTGGAGAGGCTTTATGTCAATCTATGTCGGCAACTTATCTTATGATGTAAATCAAGAAGATCTCAATGAGGTCTTCGGGGACTATGGCACCGTGAAGCGGGTTAATCTTCCCTTAGACCGGGAAACCGGTAAAAAGCGCGGTTTCGGCTTCGTGGAAATGGAAAGCGAAGAAGAAGAAGCTGCCGCCATTGAAGCACTCGATGGTGCAGAATGGATGGGTCGCTCGATGAAAGTCAACAAAGCAAGACCCCGGGAAGACAAAAGACGCTCTGGCGGTAACTGGGGTGGCGGTAACAATCGCGGCTATTCCAAATCCCGCTATTAAGCTTCACCGTTCCCGATAAAACTAGCCTTCAGTTGAACCGGAAATCGAGAGGTTGACGGGCAAAACCTGCCCTTATCCGCCAGCGAACGCAAGGGAAAAATCCCCAGCGAGACGATGGCGAACTGGCAGGCGAGTTCAAACGCTGTCGGTTTCGCTCAGATCGGTTATACTGAAAGGCTTTTTTTTGCGGGGGAGGCGATCGCCCGCCGGTTTGAATAGATTGACATTTGGCCTACAGGTAAACAAGAGAACAATTCGGAACCGAGGTCACGCCGCGTCTGTTTAGAGTACGGCTCAAAAGCGACGCGGCAGGTTTATTAAGGACAGATCCGGGCAACCGAAAGCACAATATTGCATTGTGGCTCCGATGTTGCAGTAAGGGCAGGGCGAGAGTGTGACCGATGAGTTTCCCAAACTCGGCGATCGCCTGAGTGAAAGTCAAGCGATCGCCCGTAACTATTTGTTTAAACGCTTAGGAGGTAGAATGACCCAAGTTGTAGTGGGTGAAAACGAAAAAATTGAGTCAGCATTGCGCCGATTTAAGCGTCAAGTGTCTCGAGAAGGAATTTTTGCAGATATGAAGCGCGTGCGTCACTTTGAAACGCCAATCGAAAAACGCAAGCGCAAAGCCATTGCCCGACGGCGGAAGCGTCGCTTCCGCTCCTTTAAATCTAACCGCTAACGTTTTGTAACGCTCCAATTCACGCCCTCAACCCCCTACCTTCTGCTCCGGCGGTTTTTTGTAGGGGGAAAAGTTCGTATCGAGGGATTCTCCCGCCATTCCACCGGAAATCCGAGCCGCGCCACAATCACACCGCCTTTCCGGGAACTGTGCAAACAATCACAACCGCCAACCTTCACTTACGGCGGGTAAATCGTTTTTCGAGTTGACAAATTGCCAATTTTATGCTAATCGCGCTGCCAAATCTTCACCATCCCATTCGCCGTACCGCTGATGAGTAGATTTTCTATCGGCGAAAAGGCCAGAGACATCACCGCCCCAGTTTGTTCGGTCAGGGTGCAAAGTAACTTCCCAGTGGACAGGTGCCAAATCTTCACCGTTCCATCGGCACTGGCACTGGCAAAGGTCTCCCCATCCGGCGCGATCGCCAGGGCCGTCACCGGACCTAAATGCCCCGGCGTCGTCCACAGCACCCCCCCCTGGCTCAATTCCCACAGTTGAATGCTGCCATCCCCATTCCCACTCATCAACCGCCCATCCGGCGTCATCACCATCGCTTCCACCACATCCAAACTGCCGGTGAAGCTATTGATAATTTCCTCACTCTCCAGTTGCCAAAGTGTAATTCGACCATCCCCGCCCCCGCGCGCCAGCTTCTCACCATCGGGAGTAATCGCCACCGAATACACCGGACCGGTATAATCCGTCAACCTGCCGATTTGTTCCGTGCGGCTTAAATCCCATACCGCGATCGTCTCGTCAAAACTGCCACTAAACAGAACCTTTCCATCCGGATGCATCGCCACAGTTCGCACCGAACCGGTATGCCCGCTGAGAGTTTCCACGAGCTCTCCCCCGGGCAACCGCCACAATTTCACCGTTTTATCCCAACTCGCCGAGGCCAAAGTTTCCCCATCGCTACTGATAGCCAGGGAAAACACCCCGCGCTCATGTTCCGCCAGCACTTGCATCAATTCCCCACTGGGCAATTTCCACAGCTTCACACTGGTATCGAAACTCCCCGTGGCCAAAATTTTGCCGTCCGGACTAATCGCGATCGCCCTTACCCAATCCGCATGAGCCGGTAAACTCTGGATGCAGCTCCAATTTTGCGGCGCGGGTTCCCTGCTTTTCCTAAAACTCGGTAGCACCACCTTGTCCCCAGACCGATTCCCTTGGGGCGCGGATGTGGGGGGTTCCGCCTCTGCTGACCCTTCTGGCGGCGGTTGTGCAGGCGCGGAAGGCATCGGTTCGGGAGCTGTAATCGGCGTCTCTATGCGCGAGGAAAGCTGTAAGGTAGCTTCCTCTAAGCGCTCGATGCGGGATAATAATGCAGAGCGATTCAAATAGGCAATAATATTAGAAATCGATTCGTTGAGCATTCCAGAATGCTCTTTGAGTTCGGCAATTTGGGTCTCTAGGGTCTCGGATTTGTGGGTTTCTAAGGCGGCGAGACGGCGTTGCAAGTCCGCCACTGCTTCGGCGCTAGGGGAGGCACTGGGGCGATCGCCGCTGCTGTCCGCGCCCTGAGTCGGCAGGGATTTCCCCTCCACCTGTTGGCGCAACTGTTCCACATCTTCCGACAGTTCTCGGTTCAGGCGGCTGTTCGTTCCACCGATGCGCCGGGTCAGTTGTTCCAGTCGGATCCGCTCGATCGCGTTTAACAGAATCGCGCCACAGATGAACGGAAGGGCAACGGTCACCAACGGCGCAAAAAACAGCGCCGCGATCGCCGCCACCACCGAAGCGAACAAACAGACATATTCGGCAATCAGCCACCAATGACGATGAGTAAACATGTTGCTTTTTTCCCAGTCCCCTTACCTACGAACCACAGACCCCAGTTACAGTTGCAGCACCAATCGGGCGATCGTAAAATAAATCAACACCCCCAGTACATCCACCGCCGTGGTAATAAACGGGGCCGACATCAGCGCCGGATCTAACTTCAACGCCCGGAATAAAAACGGCAGCGCCGAACCCGACACCGAGGCCAAAATCGAAATTGCCATCAAAGAAATGCCCACGGAGAAGGCAACCGCTAAATTTCCCTGCAAGAAGAATCCCCAAACTGTAGCAATGCTGCCCAAGATTCCCCCGAGCAATCCGCCAGCGATCGCCTCTCGCCACACCACCTGCAACGGACCGAGCAAGCGGATTTCCTCCGTATTCATCCCGCGAATCACCACCGTAGAGGACTGTGCCCCCACATTCCCCCCAGTTCCCGTCAGCAGGGGAATAAATGCGGCCAATACCACCACCTGCTGCAAGATATCTTGTTGGGATTTGATAATGGTTCCAGTGACGGTATTGGTAATCAGCAAGACGAACAGCCAAACCACCCGCCGACGGGCCACGGTGAGCAAATTGGTTTGAAAGTAATTGTCGCCTTCTGATTGTACCCCACCCAAGGCATAGATATCCTCGGTGGTTTCTTGCTCCAGGATATCGATTACATCGTCCACGGTGATGATCCCCACCAACCGCTGCTCGCTATCCACCACCGGAATGGCGAGAAAGTCGTAGCGCTGGATCAGGCGCGCTACTTCTTCTTGGTCCGTATCCGTATGCACGAAAACCACATCCCGGGTCATTAACTCGCCCACAATGCGATCGGGTTGGGCGATGACTAAATCGCGCAAGGAGACAATGCCTTTTAACTGGCGCGCCACGTCGGTGACGTAGAGATAGTAGATGATTTCCGTGACTGGGGCTAGATTGCGAATCCGCTCCAGGGTTTGGCTCACGGTCATGTTTTCTTTCAGGGAGATGTACTCGGGGGTCATAATTCGCCCCGCCGTCCCCGGTTCGTATCCCATCAGCAAGGCGGTGGATTGCCACTCCGCCGGGGAGAGTTGCGCCCGCAGGCGACGCACCACCTTGGCGGGCAATTCGTCCAGCAGTCGCGCCCGATCGTCCGGTGACATGTTCTCGATGATGTCGAGCACTTCTTGACGCCTGAATTCCTCTAGCAGCGCCTGCTGCACGCTGGAGTCGAGATGTTCGTAAACCTCGGTGGCTTCGTCTTTCGATAGCAACCGAAAGGCGATCGCCTGCATCGCTTCGGGCAATCCTTCAATTGCTTCGGCAATATCTGCAGGCTGAACCGGTACCAGGATCGCTTTCGCCCCCTGGAGGTCTCCTTGGTCGAGCAGCGCCGCGAGTTGCGATCGCACTAACTCGGTTATTTCTCTCCGCGACAAGGTCTGGAGGGGAGAGGATGGATATTGATTTTCAGTCAAGGCAAACTCCCTGGATCCAGTCCGACGATAATTGCTGCATACAGTTTAAACGCCTCTGCGAAAGCGCCAGCACAAACAAATTCTATCCGTTCGTGACCCCTTTTTTCCCCTCCGCAATTTCTTCCGCCCCGGTGGCGCGCTCTCCACGGGCGGGTTTTTTTCCCACTCCACCCCTTTCGTCGCCCCCTACAGCGCGATCGCGCGCCACCCCAGTCCCACTTCCCTCTTTTTCCCTTCCGCGATTTACCTCGCCCTGGCTAATATGATGCCCAAATAGGCCGCGATCGCTCCCAGAAATGCACTGCCTCCCCAATACATCATTCCTGGCAAAATTCCGCGATCGCGCAGTTGAATTACTGTCTCTAATCCATAGGTGGAAAAGGTGGTATATGACCCTAAAAATCCCACGGCGATCGTCAACCGCACCTCGGGCATTAGGGTGGGAAATTTCTCTAAAACTAGGGTGACAAAAAATCCCATTCCCACGCAGCCGGTTAAATTAATAAAAAGGGTTCCCCACGGCCAACTATTTCCCCACTGCTCCCGGAACCAAGTGGTGATATAATATCGGCTTAGCGCGCCTGCGATCGCTCCCAAACTAATCGCAATCGGGGTTCTTACTGTGGGACTTTGGCTCGTTACCGCAAGCATTTCTAGACCCTGTTGCCATAAAACGCTCAAGTTAAATCTCATGGTTGTTTCGTTCGCCTTCCACCGAGGCGACCTCCCATCGCCATTGTTCGCATCAAACGGATTATAACCCTATCTCTCCCCCCTCCATAAAAACGCGCCCACTCCCGCCATTTCTCCCGCTCATCTCTTTCCCCAGATAGAACCCATCGGGCTGTTAATTTTTGTAAAATACAAAAAATTCAGTGCTTCCAGGAGCTTTCTGTATGTCAACCTACGATACCATTATTATTGGAGCGGGTCACAATGGCTTAGTCTGTGCCGCTTATTTACTCAAAGCAGGCAAAAGCGTGCTGGTGCTGGAAAAGCGATCGGTTCCTGGCGGCGCAGCGACCACGGAAGAAGTCATGCCAGAATCCGCCCCCGGATTCCAGTTTAACCTCTGCGCGATCGACCACGAATTTATTCACCTCGGTCCGGTGGTCAAAGAATTAGAATTAACTAAATATGGATTGGACTACCTCCACTGCGACCCGGTAGTCTTTTGTCCCCAAGCTGATGGCAAGTATTTCCTCGGCCATCAATCCATCGAAAAAACTCGGGCGGAAATCGCGCGCTATAGCGATCGCGATGCAGACAAATACGTGGATTTCGTTAATTTTTGGCAGCGTCTGCTTGGCGCAATTACTCCCCTATTTAACGCCCCACCCAAATCGATTATCGATATCGCCGGCAATTATAACACAGAAAAACTCAAAGATTTACTCTCGGTTCTCGGTTCTCCCGACAAAATTCTCGATTTCGTCCGCACCATGCTCAGCAGTCCCCAAGACGTGCTAGAAGAATGGTTCGACACGGAAGTGGTGAAAGCGCCACTGGCGCGCCTCGCCTCGGAAATCGGTACCCCCCCCTCGCAAAAAGGCATGGCAATTGGCGCGATAATGATGTCCATGCGCCATCATCCCGGAATGACCCGCCCCCGAGGCGGAACCGGCGCGCTAACCCAATCCCTGCTGAATTTGGTTCGCCACCTCGGGGGCGAGGTCCTGTGCGATCGCGAAGTGGACCGCATTCTGATCGACGATCGCCATCGCGCTGTCGGCGTGCGAGTCGCGGGGGGCGAAGAATATCGCGCCAATTTAGGCGTGATTTCCAATATCGACGCCAAACGAGTCTTCCTCCAATTGGTCGATCCCACCGCGATCGCATCGGTAGACCCCGATTTGCGCGATCGTCTCGACCGCAAAATCGTCAACAACAACGAAACTATCCTCAAAATTGACTGCGCCCTCTCGGAAATTCCCCGCTTTAGCGCCTACAATCATCAAGATAACTATCTCGTTGGGTCGTTATTAATTGCAGACTCAGTACATCATGTAGAACAAGCTCACTCCTTATGTCAACTCGGCATTGTTCCCGACGAAAATCCCTCCCTCTATGCTGTGGTTCCCACGGTTCTCGACCCTTCAATGGCCCCAGAAGGCAAACATACCCTCTGGATTGAATTCTTCGCCCCCTATCAAATTGCAGGCGCAGAAGGCACCGGTCTCAATGGTACCGGATGGACTTGTGAATTAAAAAATAAAGTGGCCGATCGCGTCATCGATAAATTAGCCGATTATGCCCCCAATCTCAAATCCTCGATTATCGCCCGTCGCGTAGAAAGTCCCGCCGAACTCGGCACCCGCCTCGGTGCTTACAAGGGCAATTACTACCACATGGACATGACCCTCGACCAAATGGTATTCTTCCGCCCCTTGCCCGAAATCGCCAACTACAAAACCCCGATTGAAGGATTATTTTTAACCGGAGCCGGCACTCATCCGGGCGGTTCCATTTCTGGAATGCCCGGACGCAATTGCGCTCGCGCTTTCCTATTCCATCATCAACCCGTTGCTCGCACCGTTCACGACGCCCAAGGTGTATTTCAGTCCATGACAAAATCCATTTTTAACCATCCATAACACCGATAAAGTCCCAAAATTGCTTAATATTTCTTCCCAATCAAGCGCCTGAAAATAGCCAATTTTACCCCCTCCAACCTCGTTCCCAGGCTGAGCCTGGGAACGCCTTTGCCGAGGCTCCGCCTCGGATAACATAACGCATTAAAAACCCAGAGATTTCCTTTATTTTAACTCATGTGAAATCCCGGAAATAGCTACCGCATCCGATAAAAATGGAAGCGATTAAAAGCGCGAATCTGGATAAAACAACGCCAAATCACTCCTAAAAATATTCTGGCAAATTTTCACTAATAGCTGGATTAATGTGGTAATGTGGTAGCTCGATACCGATATTACCCAGCTTGTCCTGGGAAACAGTAAAGCCCCAAATCAGGGCAAAACTTTGTGATGAACGTAAGCTAAATTGGAGGTGCGATCGCAGTGGCAGATCCGTACATTATTCGCTTGTTAGCACTCGGTCTGCTTTTATTGGGGGTGACGGTATTTTCCGGGTGGATTAAGCGCCTACCCCTTTCTTTCGCCTTGATTTATTTAATCGTCGGCTTTTTGCTCGGCCCGTATGGCGTGCAACTGATTCAAATGGAACCGAATGCCAAAGTATTAGAACGCCTGAGCGAATTTGTGGTCATTGTTTCCCTATTTAGTTGCGGCTTAAAAATGAATCGTCCCCTAAGGTTATGGGCGTGGCAAATTACGGCGCGGTTAATTGGGTTTTTGATGCCCATTTCCATCGCGGGAACTGCCCTCGTGGGTCATTTTTTGCTAAACTTACAGTGGGGAGCTGCTATGTTACTCGGTGCCATTCTCTCCCCCACAGATCCGGTGTTAGCCTCGGAAGTACAAATCGCGCATTCGGACGATAAAGATGAGCTGCGCTTTGGCTTAACCTCCGAAGGCGGATTAAACGATGCCTTGGCATTTCCGTTCGTGTATTTTGGGTTATATTGGTTAGGCGATCGCAACTTAAACCGTTGGATTCACGATTGGTTGGTGGTAGATTTAATTTGGGCGATCGCGGCGGGAATTGCAATGGGAATTCTCGTGGGAAAAAGCATTGTTTGGATCGACCGCACCCTGCAGCAATTTCGTCCCGTAGACGAGCTGATGGAAGATTTCATCGCCCTAAGCACCATTTTTATCGCCTATTCTGTCACCGAACTCATCAACGGCTATGGGTTTCTCGCCGTATTTGTCGCCGGTATATCGGTTCGCCAAAGTTATCGCGCCGTGGAAAAAACTCTCTCCCAATTGCGCTTAACCGAACGTCTGGAAAAACTGATGGAAGTGGCTACCTTATTAATCCTCGGGTCTCTGTTACAAATTGAGCCGATTTTGCGCTACGCCAACGAAACGTTACTCGTCGCCGGCTTGTTAATTTTCGCCATTCGCCCCGCAGGCGCTTGGGTTAGTACCATCGGCGCTTGCTTTCACCCCGCCAAGCGCTTCTTGTTAGGATGGTTTGGAATTCGCGGCGTCGGGTCGTTGTATTATTTAACCTATGCCTTAAGTCACGGGTTAAGTGGTGCAACGGCGGAAAAAATTGCCTGGATCGTCTTTCTCACCATGCTGATTTCCACCGTATTGCACGGGATTAGCGCTACGCCCTTGATGAAGTGGTATCAGAGCAAAACCGAACCGCCCACCGCCCAATAATCGCCCGAGTTCCCGACACACGCGGTGGCATAAATCGGCTCACCGAGACTTAAACACCGGGTTATTTTCTGGCCAGCTTCGGGGTTCTGCGAGTACCTCTGCAATGGGTAAAGCCGTTTCTAAACCGCTACTATAGCGCTTGATATCATGTCCGGTGGAATAGCCGTAAAAAGAATAAGTCCACGAAGGTGGACTTTGCCTGTGTAGCCGCGATTTCAA
>NZ_JAJENT010000284.1:0-1697 GCF_035615515.1 Phormidium sp. CCY1219 | reverse complement strand
CCGGCTCCCACTCCGGCTCCCACTCCGGCTCCCACTCCGGCTCCCACTCCGGCTCCCACTCCGGCTCCCACTCCGGCCCCGGCGGCAACCAGCGCCAAAACTCAACTTCAGGGCCAGAAAGCAGCTCAACTGCTCCACGTGCAAACGAATACCCCCCTTGAACTGCCGCCCAATCTGTCGGTCATTCATGTGGGCAAACCCAACGATTTGATTCCCCCCGATGTGGATGTGTCGGGATTCCCTCACTCTGAAGTGGTTTCGCGGGTTCATGCAGATATTCGGGTAGAGGGAGATAGTTACTATCTCGAAGATGTGGGCAGTTCTAACGGCACCTACGTCAATAATATGCCCCTACCAAAAGGGAACCGTCATCGGTTGCGCCCGGGCGATCGCATTGCCTTGGGTAAAGGCGATATGGTGTCTTTTATTTTCCAAGAGACCTAACCGATGATTCAACTTTCCCCCGCCAGAGGTTCTCTTTGGCGGGGATAAAAAAGCCTCTGTCGCTTTTCTCGCCGGAAAATCTACCAGCATTCTGCATTTTTTCAGCCAGAGGCGTCCTCGGCGATCGCCTCTGCACCTCCCGATTTTGCCCGAGTTCTTCCCTGAGTATTCTCAGTGGCGATGCAAATTACACTCATTCTAGGGATCCAGAATAAATGTCGGTTTGCCAGTTCTCAGTCTTCTGGGGTTGAGATCTGGGGAAGCGATTTGAGGAATAATAAACCATAAGCACCTCAGCTGTAGAGACTTTCAATCGGTGTTGTTCCCCAAAACACACCTCTTTTTTTATGGGCGCTGTACTCTACCCTTAGCCATCGTCATCAAAGGTGTATCTACTGTCATAGCGATGCTCTCGTGATTACACTGACCTTGCTGCATCCAATAAAGTCTACTCCCATCCAAAGTTGGAGATTTGAACGAGAATCTGTCATTCGGATTGGGCGAGCGATCGATAACAATGTTGTACTTTACAGTGCCGTGGTCTCTCGACACCACGTCGAGTTGCAACGCACTGGACTACACTGGAAACTGATTAATCTGGGCACCAATGGAACTTATCTGAATGGGACGCGCATTACTCAAGTGTCGGTACAGGATGGGGCGATTATTTGCCTGGCCCGTTCTGGTCCTCAAATTCAAATTCACTTCGGCAGAGATTTTCCCAAAACTCAGCCCGAAGCTCAGCATAACGCGCGCTACATGCAAGTAGAAGATGTTCACACAAAAACCGTGACTGAGGAGGAGACCACCGAACCGATTATCCTGCCACAAGCTCCCGAGTCTGAAGCTCGATGCTCTAGTACACAACAGTCTCGGAATATTTCATCAAGCATGGCGTTCGTGAAATAGGGTTATGGAGCGTCTCGATGGAGAGGCGATCGCGCCGCTTGTTGGGAATGGCGATCGCGGTGACGGAGCCTGAACCCAACCTTTAACGCACCGGTTCAGGCTCCCTACCTTGTCACTCTCCATCACCTGAAATTATTAATAAGGGTTGCACCAGATCGAGAAGCGGTTTTAAAGAGCGACCGCTAGGATTCTACCGTCCTTCCCCAGAATTTAAAAAAAAATTATCGTCTCAATCCCTTGCTGCATGGTTATTTCAGCAGTATGTCAAAAAAAAATCCAAAATTTTTTCAAAAAAGGGTTGACATTCCCGAAGGGGGTTGTTACATTAGTAAAGCGCCTGAAGG
>NZ_JAJENT010000283.1:0-1410 GCF_035615515.1 Phormidium sp. CCY1219 | reverse complement strand
AGGAGCCGGATGAGGTGAAAGTCTCAAGTCCGGTTTTGAAGACGAGCAGTTCTGGTGACGGAATTGCTTAGTTTAACCCACGGCAAAAACACTGACCTCCCATTCCAGGGCTGAGTTTACAGGAATGGGTGCGATCGCGCCTGTATCCATCCTCGATACCCACTGAACCTCAACTCATCCAACTCCACGCCTTATGAGCTTCTGCATTAATCCCCAATGCCCAAACCCGCAAAATCCCGACTCGGTAAACTTCTGTCAAAGCTGCGGTTCTCCACTGGTCTTAGAAGGGCGCTATCGGGTGATGCGCGAGATGGGAAAAGGCGGATTTGCCAAAACCTATGAAGTCAGAGATGGCGGAAGCATAAAAGTCTTAAAAGTGCTGCACCTGAATGAAGCCAAACCCGTATCTTTATTCCAACAAGAAGCGCGGGTACTCGGGCAATTGAATCATCCGGGAATTCCTAAAGGGGACGGATATTTTACCGTTTCTGCGCGCAACGCTTCCGAACCGCTACACTGTTTGGTGATGGAGTATGTGGAAGGGCAGGATTTAAGACAGTGGTTGCAAAGTAGAGGAAACCAACCTCTCGAGAGCGATCGCGCGATCGCCTGGTTGGGCGAATTGGCAGCTATTTTACATCAAGTCCACCAAAAAAACTTCTTCCATCGGGATATCAAACCGAGCAATATCATGCTCAAACCCGACGGACATTTAGCCTTAATTGACTTTGGGGCGGCGCGCCAAGTGTCCCGCACTTACCTGCAAAAAGTCAAAGGCGGAATGCCCGTTACCGGGATTATTTCGGCGGGTTATACTGCCCCAGAACAAGCGATCGGTAAAGCCGTACCGCAATCGGACTTTTTTGCCTTGGGGCGCACTTTTGTTTATTTGCTCACTGGCAAAGAACCCACTGCATTTCCAGAACATCCACGTAGCGGACAACTGCAATGGAGAGACAGCGCCACTCAACTTGCCCCACCGCTAGCCGATTTTATCGATAGTTTAATCGCCTTTTTACCCGCCGATCGCCCGCAAAGTACCGGCGAATTATTGCAGCGCATCGCCCAACTCGATCGCCAACCCTCACTACCCCCGCAATCGGGCACACTCCCCTCTTCCACCGCCGCCACGGTGCCCGTCAGCCCCCAGCAAACTAGCCCTCCCAGCCAGATCCGTGGCAATTCCCCTACGTACACAAAATGGATCGGGGCGGCGATCGTCCTGCTGTTGGGGTGGATGGGATACAATCTCTACCAATCCGCGCGATCGCCCCAACCCGTCACCGAAGTGCCCGCTTCTCCACCCGGGGAAAGACCCAAACCCGCAGAACCACCAGAAGAACCGCGAGAAACGCCCTCTCCCGCGCCAGAAGAACCGCGAGAAACGCCCTCTCCCGCGCCAGAAGAACC
>NZ_JAJENT010000282.1:0-26529 GCF_035615515.1 Phormidium sp. CCY1219 | reverse complement strand
GGTTCTTCGCCACTACCATCGGTGGGTTCTTCGCCACTACCATCGGTGGGTTCTTCGCCACTACCATCGGTGGGTTCGCCACCACCGGATCCGCCGCCATCGGTGAAGTCGGGAATCGCTGGCAAATCGCCGGCATCTTCTATGTCATCACTCGCATCTTCGTCGGCATCTTCCGCGTCTTCGCCAGAATCTTCCGCGTCTTCGCCAGAATCTTCCGCGTCTTCGCCAGAATCTTCTACATCTTCGCCGGAATCTTCTGCGCCTTCGCCATCTTCTAGGTCATCTTCTTCTTCGCCGCCAATCAGTTCTTCACCTTCTTCGCTGGTGAAGAATGCGCTCAGGGTCTCTAACCCAATTTCGACTAAGCTGGAGACGCTGAAGATGCTGGTGATTTGAGTGACGCTAAAGGAGAAGTTAAACTCGCGATTTTCACTTAACCCAAAGTTGAGGAAGTGATCCGCCGCCGTGGTTTCACCCTCGGAAACTGCATTTGCAACATCCGGGTTGAGTTGCAAGTAGGAATTGGCGTTAAAGAAGCGGTTGAAGCTACGATTCTCGAAGCGCCCAAAGTTGAAGAAGTGCGAAAATACGCTCGTTTCACCTTGGGATACGGCTTCGGAAACATCTGGGTTTTGCTCCAGATAAAAGCCGACGTTAATGAAGGGATGGAACGCGCGCGCTTCAAATTTTCCGAAGTTTTTGAAGTGTTTGAAAACAGTCGTTTCGCCACTGGAAACGGCTTGTTCTACATCGGTATTTTGCTGCAGGTAATAGCCGACATTCACGTAGCGGTTGAAGGACCGCTGTTCAAACTGCCCAAATTTGTAGAAGTGGAAAGCAGCAGTGGTTTCGCCATTAGCGACGGCTTCGGCGACGTCCGGATTTTCCGCCAAATAAGTTTCTTCGTCGAATACATCAGAATTTTCGATGTCTTCAACTTCCGCCATTTCTTCCGGCGTCATTTCCATTCCGGAATCATCCATTTCGGACTCATCCATTTCGCCGTCTGCAGTGGTTTCTTCTGCAGTGGTTTCCATTGTAGGTTCTTCTGCAGTGGTTTCCACTGTGGGTTCTTCTACGGTTTCTTCTGCAGTAGGTTCTTCTGCAGTGGGTTCCACTGTGGGTTCTTCTACGGTTTCTTCTGCAGTGGGTTCTTCTGCAGTGGGTTCCACTGTGGGTTCTTCTGTGGTGGTTTCTGCTGTGGGTTCTTCTACGGTTTCTTCTGCAGTGGGTTCCACTGTGGGTTCTTCTGTGGTAGGTTCCGCGACAGGTTCGCTGACATTGGCTAATTCTGCGTCGGTCGGTTCTTCAGTGGTGGTTTCTTCTTCGGTGGTGCCGTTTACGATGTCGCGTACTTCTTGTTCGCTAAGCATAGGAAAACTCCGTTATCGAGAATAAATTTCGATGGTTGTTTGAGTTGAGGAATCTGTCAAAAGCCAGTTCCGTTTCCGGTTTGGACTTCACAGCGTTGGCAACTTTCGGTCTTAATTCCTTGTCAGCCAAGGGACTTTTGGGTGCAATTTATAAAGGGGAAAGAGCCTCAACTGGAGAGGAAAACCTCTCAGGTTATTCGACTCTTGGAATTCATCGAGATGCGTTTGTTTTTTTGATTCCCTGATTTTAAAGTTTGTTCCCGATCGCCTGATTGGACAATCGTACATGGAAACAGGCATCAATCTGTATTCCCTTTGGCTTGTTGTTGGAAAGGACAGTCGCCTCGCCATCAATGTTCCCTGGTTTTCTTAGACTGACTGGCTTGCGGATTGTTTCCGAAAAATCTTATTTTTGTTTTGGGATGCCAAGGCGACACCTTATTAATATGCGTACTGGAGCTGACAGTGGATTTTGGTGCTTTTTCGCCTCTTGTCAGTCTAGCAGTTTGGGCGTTTTCATGCAAACTGTCTCCTTAATTTAAGAAAATTTTTATCCAAAATAGATGGATTTACCGAGCTTTTTTTTGTTCCCTTTATTTTCTCCGTAATTCCACGTAAATCTCAAATAATTTAAAGTTTTAATAACTCTCTGCTTAACAAATAATCACAGTTATAAAGGAGGGCGAGCAAAGGCTAAATCAATAAAAATTTGCCTCGTTCGGCGCTCCTTTATCTGACGGTTGTTTTCCGCTCCTGCGGCTGATTTAAACCCCAGCAGAACTGTCATGTGGGAAGGTGAGTGTAAATCGCAGTCTCAAAAACACAGCCATGATTTTCAGGAAGATTTCTGGCACAGAGACGAGGGTGGGGGATGGAGAGTTCCCTCTTTTCCTCAGAAGCGCAAAAAATGGGGGATGGATAGAGAGTGACTATTCTATGTTGGCAAAATAAACAACAGGCTTTTGCCGGAAAAAAACGCCGATATAAGCGAGCCGATCGCGTCACCGAAACTCTGAGAAACCCCGCCCAAATCAAACCTCCCTCCAGATAAAAAATTTATCTGGAGGGAGGAAAAAAACAGGCGAATTGGGTTAAAACACAACCCGCGATCGCCGCACCTACTTATGCCTCAGAATAAGCATCCATTGGCAAACAAGCGCAAACCAGATTGCGATCGCCAAAGGCATTATTCACCCGACCCACCGGTGGCCAGAACTTGCGATCGCGGATCCAGGGGGCCGGATAAACCGCAGCTTCCCGGGTATAGGGACGATCCCAATCCGTAGCGATCGCCACTTCCGCCGGATGCGGTGCATTCTTCAACACATTATTATCCCGGTCCGCCTGACCCAACTCGATTTGCTCGATTTCGTGACGGATCGAAATCATCGCATCGCAGAAGCGATCGAGTTCCTCCTTCGACTCGCTTTCCGTAGGTTCCACCATCATCGTTCCCGCCACCGGCCAAGACACCGTAGGCGCGTGGAAGCCATAATCAATCAAGCGCTTCGCAATATCATCCACCTCAATCCCGGCAGTTTTCTTCAGCGATCGCAGGTCCAGAATGCACTCGTGGGCCACCAAACCGGCCTTACCCTTATAAAGCACCGGATAATAAGACCCCAACCGAGACGCAATATAATTCGCATTCAAAATCGCCACCTTAGTCGCCTCACTCAGACCTTCCGCCCCCATCATGGCAACATACATCCAAGAAATCGGCAGAATGCTAGAACTGCCCCAAGGTGCAGCCGACACCGCAGAAATCCCCTGCGATCGCCCCATATCCACCACCGAGTGTCCGGGCAAAAACGGCACCAAATGGGGCATCACCCCAATCGGTCCCATCCCCGGGCCGCCGCCACCATGCGGAATGCAGAACGTCTTGTGCAGGTTCAAGTGGCACACATCCGCCCCAAAATCTCCGGGACGACATAACCCCACCTGGGCATTCATATTCGCCCCATCCATATAAACCTGCCCGCCGTGGGTATGAACGATTTGGCAAATCTCCTCAATCCCTTCCTCAAATACCCCGTGAGTGGAAGGATAAGTCACCATCAGCGCCGCCAAGTTTTGGCGGTGCTTCTCGGCTTTTGCCTTCAAATCCTCTAAATCAATATTCCCCTGGTCATCGCAACTCACCGGTACCACTTTCATCCCGGACATCACCGCACTCGCCGGGTTGGTTCCATGCGCCGAGGTGGGAATCAAACAGACATTCCGATGACCCTCGCCGCGCTGTTGGTGATATTCCCGAATTACCAGCAGTCCGGCATATTCCCCTTGCGACCCCGCATTGGGCTGCAGGGAAATCGCCGCAAAGCCGGTAATTTCCGCCAGCCATTCCTCTAACTGTCGGAACATGGTCTGATACCCCTGAGTTTGCGAGGTGGGGGCAAAGGGGTGAATCTTGCCAAATTCCGGCCAAGTTACGGGAATCATTTCCGCCGCTGCATTCAGCTTCATCGTGCAAGACCCTAACGGAATCATCGAAGTGGTTAGGGAGAGGTCTTTGGCTTGCAGGCGGTGCAGATACCGTAACAGTTCGGTTTCCGAGTGATAGCGATGAAACACCGGATTGGTCAGATACTCGCTGGTGCGCGCAAAGGGAGCCTCAAATTCTCCTTTAGCTTCCCCTGCCAGTTCTTCTACAGTAAACGGCAGGTCTGCGGTGCCGGCGAAAATCTGCCACAAGTCTACCAGGTCTTCGACGCTGGTGGTTTCGTTGAGGCTAATCCCCACCGTGGTGCGATCGAAGGTTCGCAGGTTAATTTGTTTGCTGTCGGCGGCGGCGAGAATCTCCTCGAGGGATTTGGAGCCTAATTCCACGCGCAGGGTGTCGAAGAAGGGCGCGGATCCGATATCGTATCCGAGACGCTTCAATCCTTGGGCGAGAATTTCGGTCAGCCGATGCAGGTTTTGGGCAATTCGTTTGATGCCCTCGGGCCCGTGATAAACCGCATACATGGATGCCATCACCGCAAGCAGCACTTGGGCGGTACAGATGTTGCTGGTGGCTTTTTCCCGGCGGATATGTTGTTCGCGGGTTTGCAGGGCCAGACGCAGGGCGGTTTTGCCTTGGGTGTCTTTGGAAACGCCGACAATCCTTCCGGGGACTTGCCGTTTGTATTTTTCCCGGGTGGCAAAATAGGCGGCATGGGGTCCGCCGTATCCCAGGGGAACTCCGAAGCGCTGGGTGTTGCCTACGGCTATATCGGCTCCAAATTCTCCGGGGGGCGCTATCAGGGCTAAGCTCAAGAGGTCGGCGGCGACGGTGACTAAGGCCCCGGCATCATGGGCTTGTTGGATAAAGTCGCGATAGTCGTACAGGGTGCCGTCGGTGGCGGGGTATTGCAGCAGGACGCCAAATACCGGGCGATCGAAGCTGAAGGTTTGCGGATCGCCGACGATAATCTCGATGCCGAGGGGTTGGGCACGAGTTTGCACCACTTCGATGGTTTGCGGGTGGCAGTGTTGGGAGACGAAAAAGGCGTTGGCTTTGGTTTTGCACAAGCCATAGCTCATGCTCATGGCTTCGGCGGCGGCGGTGGCTTCGTCTAAGAGGGAAGCGTTGGCAATCTCGAGTCCGGTAAGGTCGATGACGAGGGTCTGAAAGTTCAGCAGGGCCTCGAGTCTGCCTTGGGCAATTTCGGCTTGATAGGGGGTGTAGGCGGTGTACCACCCGGGATTTTCTAAGATGTTCCGCTGAATGGCAGGGGGGGTGATGCAGTCGTGATACCCCATGCCAATGAAGGAACGGTAGATTTTGTTTTGGGCGGCGATTTTTTGGAGCCGATCGAGGGCTGCGTATTCGCTGGCAGGTTGCGGCAAGTTGAGGGGGCGATCGCGTCGAATGCTGGCGGGTACGGTTTGCTCGATCGCGGCGTCTAGGGTGGAAAACCCGATCGCTTTGAGCATTTGGTCGATTTCTTGGGGCGATGGCCCGTTATGCCGTCGGACGAAAGAATCGGAGGAAATTAGTGGATCTGCAGTGGATTGGGTGGTCTGTTTCACGGGTTGGGTTACTTCTGCGTGGTTGATTGTGGTTTTCGACTTCAGCATAGAACTCCGATTTCTTAACGTCTTAACCTGTGTAGTTTCTGCCCGGTTGTCTTGTTTTGGGGTTCTGGTTTCTGGATAGGGGTTGATTCCCCCACGGTCTGGGTCGGGAATGTTGGCAATCTTCCAATACCCAGTTAACCGCCTACACTTCTCTATTATTGTGCAACAATTTCGGTCGCCTTTCTAGGGCAATCCCGACCCTGGGTGCCCTGTGAAGGGTTGATTTTTGCCTGCAAAAGCGCTGCTGTACTTAGGGTAGGGGCGATCGCTTGGGGAGGGAAAACTCCTGCCCGGTTGCGTTTTTTGTTTCGATTCTGACAGCTTTCCCCTGGCAAATAAGGTTCCGGATACTCTCTGATGCCTTATCTGTCAGGGGAAATTGTTATGCCGATGAATGCGATCGCCTCTCGGGTGGGTGGGGATTTCTCTCGGACTTTGGGGGGCTACGCAGTGGCTGCATCTGGGGATGGAGTGCCTGCGCCGCTCAATTTTATTTCCCCAAAATACTCTGTCTCTCCAACCCCCTGTGGTGGTGGCGCGATCGCTCATTCCTCTGCGCTTTGCGACAGCTTGGTTTTACTCTCCCTCGACTTGTGCCCGATATTCTTCGGCAGACATCGCCTCTTCGAGTTCGTCGGGATCGTTGACGCGCACTTTGAGCAACCACCCTTCTCCATACGGATCGTCGGCGATCGCTTCGGGGGCGTCAATGATTTCGCTGTTGCGATCGACTACTGTCCCGGATATGGGGGCGTAAAGGTCTTCTACGGCTTTCACTGATTCTATGGTGCCAAAGGTCTCTCCTTTGGTCAGTGCTTCGCTTAAATCGGGCAGTTCCACAAATACGATGTCTCCGAGTTGGTCGATCGCAAATGCGCTAATGCCAATTGTGGCGATTTCGCCGTCGAGTCGAACGTACTCGTGGGAGTCTAGATATTTCAGATCTTCTGGATATTCGAGAGCCATTTGTTTTCCTCACACTTAAATCACTTCGTCAGGGATTTGCCTCAGCCTGAGTTTACCTTTGCCTGTCCGTTCGACTAGACTCGGGTTCACTCGCGCAACCCACTGTCTGCTTCCCCTCAACCTTACTTTCGGCGCGCAACTCCTCTCGGATTTCTCGCCTGGATTTGGTTTGGGTCGCTACTGACAGTTTGGCGAAAACGATGAAGCCATCAACAATCCGCCCTCTGCTCGAGGACTCGAACCCCATTGCACCGCCAAGATTGCCTTTCCATCATAGAAAGGTGCCTTCTGCAAGGCAATCTTTTTTCTCGGTTTTTGTCAATTGTCGGGTTTCGCTTTCTTTTCGGGGGGAGGAAAGGTTCGGAAGCACTGGGGCGATCGCTTCTGCCATTTCTCCTGATTTACCCCCAGTCTATTCTTATTACCACATCTTTCTCTATGGGTCAAGTCTTTCGGCAAATTTAATGTTGCAGATTGACAACTTTCACAAAAATGAGCGATCGCTTGCTTCTCGGGTCTATGGTTGTCAATCTGCTATCTGTGCTTTCCCTTCCCCAAACCCAGAGGCGATCGAGTCTAAAATCCACAGCATACCGACAGTGCCTAATATCGCCTCGATGCAAAAGGTCGATGGCGATCGAAGCGAACTCCCAGAGGTGGAAAGCACAGATTGTTTTGTTTGTGAAAATTAAAACGATCCGATGCCAATGCTGTATTCTTGCATTGGCGGCGATCGCCTTTTTTTCGATTGTCTCTTAAACTCCTCGATATCCCCTCCGAGAGCGATCGCCTCCCAGTGAAAATCGGCACAAAATTTTCCCTGCTTTCATCATCGGGTTTGGCAAATGAAAAGAGCGTTGCACGAGGGGCAACGCTCTTTTCTCAAGAATATTAAAGGCAGGACAGGCGGCGAGCGATTTAATTGTTTTGCATCCTCGGCATGAGCGATAAAAAATTAGAGCCGAGGGAGGGAGTCGAACCCCCGCGCGTCGCGCAAATGAATCGCAAGTGCAACCACATGCAACAATCACTCCTCGCACAGTTCCTGCCCAGAGGCTTTTGTAACTTAGTCGCCGTTTAAAGCAACAAAACGAGGTAAAGATGATTTGAATGAGTGCAGTAGGACCGGCGGTTAGCATAACGACCGGCTTTTCCCAATCCTGGAAACAGGGTGTTTCGCGAGGCCGCATCCAACTCAGTTCCTACTGTGCTACAGCATAATACATTTTGCCGCTCGGTGTCAAGGGGATAGAGAAAAATTTTTTTTAATCGCTCCAATCCCTTGCAAATAAAGGTTTACAGGGTTTACTGACGAGGGATGCAGCTCCGAGGATGGCTGGAAGATAGCATCCCGCCGGTGGGGCATTCTGTTAATCATGTTACAAAAAAACCTGAAAAGTTGTAGCCACAGGGATGCCGAGGGGGGCTGAGGGCAAATATGCCGGGAGGGTCTACAATAGATGGACTTGTCGTCAATTGGGGATTCATAGAATGCGTGTGCCACAAAAATTGATGTTGCTTGGATCTGGCGAACTCGGGAAAGAATTTGTGATTGCCGCTCAACGATTGGGCAACTGGGCGATCGCGGTGGACCGATACGATAATGCTCCCGCCATGCAGGTAGCCGATGAAAAAGAAGTAATTTCGATGCTGAGTGGGGAAGAATTGCAACGGGTTGTGGACAAACATAAACCCAATTTTATCGTTCCCGAAATCGAAGCAATTAGAACCGAAAAGTTACTCGAACTGGAAAAAGAAGGGATTATTGTCATTCCCACTGCCAAGGCGACCAATTACACCATGAATCGCGATCGCATTCGAAATTTGGTATCGGGAGAGTTAAGAATTCGCACGGCCAAATACGACTATGCCAGCACCCTAGCCGAACTCATTCAAGTTTCCGAAAAAATCGGATTTCCCAATGTGGTCAAACCGGTGATGTCTTCCTCCGGGAAAGGACAGTCCATTGTCCGGGATGCCAAGGAAGTAGAAAAAGCATGGAAATACGCCCTAGAAGGGTCTCGGGGTCACAGTCAAAAGTTAATTGTGGAAGAGTTTGTAGATTTTGACGTGGAAATTACCCTGCTGACGATTAAGCAGTGGGATGGACCGACTTTATTTTGTCCGCCGATCGCCCATCGGCAAGAAAGAGGCGATTACCAAGAATCCTGGCAACCCGCCCCCATGTCCGAACAACGGCTGAAAGAAGCGCAGGCGATCGCCGAAAAAGTCACCAATGCTTTAGGCGGGGCGGGCATTTTTGGGGTCGAGTTTTTTATCACCAAAAATGAAGTAATTTTTTCCGAACTGTCTCCCCGCCCCCACGATACCGGAATGGTGACATTAATTTCCCAAAATTTGAACGAATTTGAACTGCATTTGCGCGCGATTTTAAACTTGCCAATCCCGAAAATCGAACAATTCTATCCAGCCGCCAGTGCGGTAATTTTAGCCCAAGAAAAATTAGATTCAGTTGCCTATGAAGGCGTTACCGATGCTTTATCAGAATCCGATGTAGACCTGCGATTGTTTGGCAAACCGGATGCGCGTCCCTTTCGGCGCATGGGAGTCACCTTAGCGAAAGGAAAGACCGTGCAAGAGGCGCGGGAAAAAGCCCTGAAAGCTGCCAGTAAAATTACTGTAGTCAGTGCATAATTCCCCAGGGTTTTGAATGACCGATTTTTGCATCTGTTCCCAGGTTCGTCCTGGGAACCCGTTTTAATTCTCCCTATGTGGAAAGAAGCGATCGCTTAGCCCGAGGTTTCACGCCGCACGGATTAAACCGGAAATGCGATCGAACTGAAATTTATTATCCAAGGTCTTCCCTTAGAGGGATGTTACACCGGTGCTAATCTGACTAATCTGCGATCGATATCGTTTGACCCGCGTATGACTGGGTGGAGGTTCGATCTGAATGAATTATGGAAATTTGCAAACCCTTTATCGCCGCGCGATCGCCGGCACCATCGGGAGGGTAAAAAAGCTGAAAAACCCAGCCAAATGTTGGCAAAAGCAAGGGATTTTTATCGCCTTTTTTATTACAACTTTCCTCTTGACGGTGGCGATCGCACCGCCAGCAACCGCCCAGTTTAATCAATCCAATTCTACTACCGTCAATCCCGTAACCGAATGGGTGCGATTAGATGGACACCCCGTGTTAGAAATTGCTGCACCAAAAGTTTCAATCACCAAGCGGTTGGAACGAATTGAAAATAAGTTGCAGAAAATCCGCAATGATTATCTAGACGCCGCTAGCGCTACGCCAGAAATCCTGGTGATGGAGCAAGAAAATACGAAGTTACCCGAAATTTACGTGAATGGTACGTATTTGCTGACCGTTACCCAACAAGATGCAAATCTGCTGGGAACTACACCTTGGGCGTTGGTGAAACAATTTCAAGAAGAACTGCCCCAAGCTCTCGAGCAGTCGCGCTTAGAACGACAACAAGAGTATAGTATCCGACAGTCTTGGATTGCGGCGGGAATTATTGTCGGTGCGATCGCCCTTTCATTTGTCCTGTTTCGCATCGGCCAAAAAATTGATGTGCCCCAATTTGCCGCCAATGTTATCTCTCATCACCCCATCACCCACAAACTCAATCGCGAACAAAAAGACAACTTGCAAAAAGTCGAGAAACACCTGATCGCAATCGCGCAAATTGCCATCTGGGTCAGTGCAATTGTGATAATTTTGGGGTTATTTCCCTATACTCGACCGTTCCAGGTTGCCGTTCTTTCTGCCCTAGAAATTCCCTTGATTATTGCCGTGGTGATTGTAGTCAGTTATGTGGGAACTCGACTCAGTTATATTGCCATCAACCGTGTGATTTCCAGTTTTGCCGAAAGTCAGATTATCAAGGCGCAAGATTCCCGCCGATTGGAATTGCGCGTTTCCACGATTTCCAGTTTACTCAAAAGTACGGCTTTATTCACCTGGATTGCGATCGGATCGATCGTCGCCCTGAGTTTGGTCGGCGTCAGTTTGGGCGCATTGATTGCGGGGGCAGGTGTGATTGGTTTGCTGATAACGTTGGGTTCGCAAAACTTAATCAAAGGCGCTATCAATAGCTTTTTCTTTGTGTTAGAAGACCAATTTGCCGTCGGGGATGTGATTGTGGTAGAAAATATGAATCAGTTGGGCGGCGTCGTGGAAGATATGAATCTGCGAATTACCCAACTGCGCGATGCTAAAGGACGATTGGTCACGCTTCCCAACAGCGAAATAAAATCCGTGGTCAATTTTTCTTATGAGTGGGCGCGATCGGATTTAAAAATTCCCGTTCCTTACAATACTGACATCAATCAGGTTATCGATGTCATTCATACCGTGGCGCAAGAGATGAATGAAGATCCAGACTGGAAAGAGGACATTCTCGAAGAACCGACACTGCTGGGCATCGATGATTTTAGCGATCGCGGTTTGCTAGTCAGACTGTGGATAAAAGTCAAACCGATGAAACAATGGGATATTTCGCGAGAATATCGTCGTCGGCTTAAATTAGCATTAGATTCGGAAAATCTTCACATTGGCCTGCATCAGGAGGAAATTTGGGTAAACCCGAATTTACCGATGCAAGTGACGATGAACGATAATAACAATACTATCAATGAACCGGGCAGCGAAGATGGCAATCAAGCCGTAAAAACAGGCCATCAGGGCAATGTAGATAATGCAAGAGAGCGAGACGATAGCGAGGGAGAAGAAAAATATTAACCCAACATTCCTCCACGACGCTGAGGCAGCAAAACCCCTGCCGATATAAACTTCCCGGGGCGGTAAAACTTGGCAATTGAACCGTCAAAATTGAGCTTAGAATTCCTTCTCAATTTCTGGCCTAACCCCTATTTGTTCTGAATCAACGTAGCCCCCGGGGAAGGGGGCGCGAGCTATATTTTCGGATAGAATGATATCGCGTCCGGTAAATGGCGAATTCAGGTAATCGATGGAAATCGCCCCGGGTTTTTCGGAGGCGGAGGAAAGTCGAATCCTCCTCCGCCCAGGCGGATTAATTTGTTTTTCTATTTATTCCGGCGGACGATATCGGAGCGCTCAGTTCAGTTGAATTCGCACGGTTTGCACCCCAGATTCTACGGGTAATTCTACAACGCTGGGGGGTTTGTCTTTTAGAATAATGCTAATTTCGCCGCTGGCTTCTAGCCGTGCTTGTTCGACTTGAGAAGGGTCGGTAAGGTTAGCTTTCAAGCGCAAAGAAGATTTTAAATCGCGATAACTGATATGACTTTTTTTCATGGCGGCGTGATTGATTTCCCCATCTTGAATTAACACATGCGATCGCCCCTTAATTAAAGGATCGAAACGGTCAAAATGAAACGCAATTAAGGCTAATAGCCAATGCAGCAGCACCAGTGCGAAAGCGGCTCCCAGGGTTTCAAAAAAAGGCGCACTGCCATTAATGGCGCGGCTTAAGGTGGAGCCTAAAATAATGGTTAAGAGGACATCTAAAGCCGCATGTTTGGCGATAAAGCGGCGATCGCCACCCACGCGCACCATCCCGAGGGCGATCGCGTAAATGACGATCGCCCGCAGTCCCATCTGCAACAAGGTGAGCTGCTGCGGATCCCGGCTGAGTCCCAGAGCCGAATTCATGGTATCCCCAATGACTTGAATCATCCGATGATTTCCTCCTGTCTACGAACCAACTGTATCATTGGGGCGCAGCGTAAACATAGTGATTTCCGGCGGACAGTTAATCCGCATGGGAAGAAGGCTAAACCCAATGCCGCGATTCACATAAAGTCGATTCCCTTCCGTTCCATATCCTTTATCGATCCAGCCATCAGCATGAACCTTATCTTGTTTCACAAAGCTCAACCAAGAAGATTGCGGCGTCAAGGGCAAGCGAATTTGTCCGCCGTGGGTATGTCCGGCAACTGCGATCGGGGCGGTTTGCGCCGCAAATTCCGCAAAGGAGTTGGGATTGTGCATCATCACAAAGCGAGGTGCGGCGTCGGGTACATCGGCAAAGGCAACTTGCGGGCGATCGCGACCGGGCCAGTCTGCCGCAATTCCCACCAAATAAAGCGGTTCGGTGTTTTCCCCAGGCAGGAATACCCTCGCGGCTTCATTTTCTAGAACCGACACTCCCATCGCTTCGAGTTCTCCTTCCAACTGTTGCGCCACCCGTTCTTGTGCTTCCCCATCGGGAGAACTCATACTGTAATCGTGATTTCCTAACACGGCATAGGTCGGAATCCCTGCATCCACAAGCGGACGCAGCAACTCAGTCACTGTACCAATCTCTGTCTCCGGATCGGGCAAAGTATGATAGACAAAATCTCCGATAATTAAAGCAAACGCCGGCTTTTCTTCCACCAACTCTTGGATGCTGCGGCGCACGGTATTGGTATTGTCCAACCACATTCCTACCTGAAAATCTCCTACGACTCCCACCTTTTGTCCCTCCCATGCTTCGGGAAGATTGGGAATCGTAGCCACTTCTTCTTGTTTGTCGATAAAATACGGTTCTATTAAGCCCCAAAGGATGAAAATTACTAAAATTCCTAGAAAACTCAGTAAGATGTATTTCAGTGCTTTCATTCTATTGCTCCTATTTTTTAATCACATTGCATCCGCGATCGCCCGGTTAGTGAAGTTCCGCATCGTCTATGATGCTTTCGTCATCTAACCAGGTGCCGCGATTGGTGGTTTTCATTGACGCAACGGCATCCCACGTCCAGCCATCATGTTTCACCAGAGCCAACAATAACTGTCGGCGAATTGTGGCATGCTTCGTATTGTGCCAAAACTGTTCGTCACTGACAGTGGGAATGCCTTCCTGAGCCAGCATCTCTAAAGGCGGAAGCGGCGGAGTTTCTGATGCGGGTTCGATATAGGCGGATTTGAGAGTTTTCAAAAATCCCGAAACCGCACGTCGTGCGGGTCGAAGTGCCGCTGGATCCGGCTGGTTTTTCTCCGGAACTCCGTAATACAGCAGAGTTAAAGCGTCATCTAAGGTAACAATGCTTAAGGCAAAAACTTTCGAGCGCTCCACACTGTGAAAGTAATTCAGAATGGGATAAGCGAGATAACTTTCTGCCATTTGGCTCATCATCGCAGTTAAAGTAATTAAGTGCTGATCGAACTGACCGAAATTTTCCCCATTCCAAGCGCGCAGGATTATTTCGTCCGGCGTACCCCCTAGACTGGTAATGTATAACGCAATTTGGCGTTTTAGTACCACGGCGGAAATCACGGGCAATAAATAGGCGATCGCCAGGGTGACTAAAAAAAAACCATTGGCAGAAGCCACTGCCGTTGCGAACTGCCAAATTCCAGTAGCTGGCTGAAAATCTCCCAACCCTAAGGTAGAAAGCGTATAACCCATAAAATAAATTCTTTCCCCTATCGTGGCGGGAATTTTCGTTGTGGAATTGACCACCGCTTCATCAAACGAGCAAAACACCATCGTCCATCCCACCCACGTCAAAAATAACCAAAGCAAGGCAATGCCAACCAGCAAAATCCAGCCGAGAAGGGTCAAAAAGCGGTGGTTGGAATGCTTGCGATTAAAGCGAAGACCCATTTTCCAGGCTCCACGGCATAACTTTCCCGTTAAAGGTCCGGCACCGCCGGCGGTCAAACTCGTAACTAACACATCTGCCATTACAATCACTAAAATTAATAATCCTAGAAAAATGATTAAAATTGGCATGGGCAAACCTCTTCTGCAACGGCGATAAAATCCTATCCTAAGACTGACTACAATTGCCTCTATCGATAGGGGGAGATTCTACTTTTTCAAAAGACGCTTGAACGGAGCAAAGCTGATTTTTACCTCATTGAGGGGATTGGGTAAATTCTCGTTTCTATATTTTAGATAGTTTCTTCGCACGGGCCGACTGGCAGAAGCACATCTGGTAGGATGGGCGACAGATTCTCACGTTTTTATACAAATATCCCGTATGTCGCACCAGCCGATCGCCTTCAACTTCGGGGGAGGCGGTGTGGCGGCATAAGCCTTTCTTAAGTCAGGCTAAAACTTTTCTTAACCCCATAACAATTCCGGTCAAACCCTTTATAATCAATATGGCTTGAGTTGTTTTTGTTCGTAAAAGAAAACCCGGGTGGATGGCCATCGTCCTCCACCCGCTTTCTTAATTCGATCGCGATAGAGGAGACTCCATGCAACATCCCACAGTTCATCTGCCAAACAATAGGCGCATAACCCGCGCGACTTTCACAAATATCAACTTCTGGAGATGGGGGCAAATTTTCGCCACCGTGGCGATTCTCGCCGGGTGTGGCGATCCTCAGATGACTCGGGAAAGCGAAACTCCCACAACTCCCCCCACGCTCAATCCCGAAACCACGAGCGAAAATGTCGGCGATCGCGGGCTAGAAAACTTGCCCGATGGCGAGTATTTTTACGGGCAATCTCCCACTCCGGATGCACCGGGTCAGCTTTATGTGGTGTTCCGCAAAACCGCTAATTCGATGAGCGGATTAAAATACGCTTTCCAAACCGATAATAGTGGGTGTTTTCAAGGAATAGCTCAAGGTGAGAAAGTGGTTGACCTGCAAGGAGCGTATGCACAACCCTCTCGTGATGGCCTTCAATGGTCGATGGAGCAAAACTTAGAACCGCTTGATTTAACGGGATTTCATTCCATAGGATTTGAAAATATACCGGATTATGCCCAGCAGAGCTTTCAACAGTGCGTGGCAATTTTTGCGGAATAATTCGGCAAACATAGCCAAATAAATTGCAAAATAAACACTGGTTTTGTCAATCAAATTTCACCAATAAATCGCAATCGCAAGTTTAAAAAATCGGGGGCATGGAAGGGTGCCCCTTTTTTGTCAGGGTTTGGAAACCGCATCGCTCTTGACATCAGGAGTTTTTAGTTCGCTCTGGATTGTTTGGTAATTTATGTCTCGTAAGGGTTTTCAACAAATTTCAAACCTATAGTGTTCGATGGCTGTTCGGTTTAAAAGCGAATAAACGCAGCGAAAATCGCTCTTTCGGATGAGGGAAATAATCTTTCGGATGAAAGAGGCGATCGCCCTCAACAATTTGTCAAAATAGAACTAAAAGTACCCAGACTGAGGACAATATTCTTCATGGCGCTCGAAAATTTGCCAAGGGTTGCCCTCGGAACGAAAGAACGTGAAATATTTTAGACTTGCGGAGGTTTATCGCTCAAATGTTAAAACAATTATCTTTACCCCTAGCAATCTCGGCAGGATTGATGGTGTTGATGCCGATTGGCGAAAAAGCAGCAAGGGCACAGGACTATCCCGGCTGCTATATGGTTAACCCGCGAGGCAATGTGATAGACTTAGATCGCTATTGCGAGTACGATCGCGCTCCCGAAAGCAGGGGGGAAGCGAACCGACCCGAAAGCAGGGGGGAAGCGAACCGACCCGAAAGCAGGGGGGAAGCGAACCGCGATCGAGCGCCCGGACAGCCCACCCCAACGGGCGATGAGGCTTCCCAGTCCGGGGAAACCACCCAGCGAACCCTCGCAGATGGCACCACAATTATCACTCAACCCAATGGTAGAACCATTGTCATCTTGCCCGATGGTACTGTGAGAGGTATCCCGTCACCCCAGGGATCGGGTGCCAACCGCCGCGATGGGGCTACCGATAGTATGAATCCCTCAACCGGCAACGCGGGTGAAGGAAGGGTCAGAGGTACCCCGGCTACGGAGCGATCGGGTGCCAACCGCCGCGATCGATCCACTGATGCCTCCACTCCTTCAATCGAGCAACTCTCCGATGACACGGTAATTAGAAATGTCCCCCAGGAAAGGAGGAACCCCGAGGGGCAAAGTCCCTTGATTCAGGAAGACTTTCCCCCGGGCACCGAAATCCGGTTGCCCAACGGAACCGTTATCGAATATTAGAAAGAGGCGGTCATCTGCGCCCACCCGAGAGACAACGAAGAGTCGCTGAGGTTGGTCAAATCCAGCGCAGGCGGTAGGGAGTTCGAGAAAATAATACCGAATCGAAGAATTATATCCCTGTTTTCAATGAATAGTACCCCTGTGTAGAGGTGCGAGCGACTCCCTTGCTATTTTTGAAGTAGAGAAGGAGTCGATCGCCGATTTCAAACAATACTTTTACCACTCAAATGGAACGACTGTATCGAGTTTAGAGAATTAACCGCAATAGGGAATAATACCACCTATAAAATCCTTTGGCTACAGTCGCTCCTTACCCTTGCAGGCGGTTTTCCAAGCGTTCGATTAATGTCTGCACGTCATGTCCCATACGCTCAAAACAAACCGGGGGCGGGGGGTCGATTTCAAATTCAATCACCTTCACTTGACCGTTGCCAATTCCAACGAGCAACACTTCTGTTTCGGGGTTAAAGTTTTCCACTACCCCAATCATTTCTGCAAGTTTGTTATTGACTTTGCCATTTAATTGAGCGATCGCCGCTTTCGGACAATACACGAAATGCGGCCTCGGCGACATATCGATACCGATAACGCTGTCGTTGTGTTGGTTTTCCAACCACAATCCCCAAGACAATGCGGCCAATTCTTCTTGATTGGCTTTGGCAAAATCCGCTAACTGACCCCGCCATTGGTCTTCCGCTTTTTCGGGTTGATTGCTACCCACTAAGTTAATCATTTTTTAGCTGTCTATTCCCGTTTGGCCTTCATTGGTTGAGAGTCGGGTAAGCCATGCCCACCCTATCCCAGGTTATTTTATCATAGGATTAACAGGGCAATGCTGGGGCTAAGCCATCGTCTTTCAGGTTTTCATTCCCATTTGTACTCGCCACAGACTCGCGTATATGCCATTTTGGTCTAATAGGTCTTCGTGAGTGCCGGATTCGATTAATTTGCCGCCCTGCATCGCGTAAATGCAATCTGCATTTCTCACCGTAGAAAGACGATGAGCGATCGCGATCGTGGTGCGATTTTGGGTAATCCGGTCTAGAGAGCGTTGAATCGCCGCTTCGGTTTCATTGTCCACAGCGGAGGTTGCTTCGTCAAGGATTAAAATTGGCGGATTTTTTAAAATAGCGCGAGCGATCGCCACTCGTTGTCGTTGTCCGCCGGATAACTTTTGTCCTCGTTCTCCCACAATCGTCTCGTAACCTTGAGGCAATGCCATAATAAACTCATGGGCTTCTGCCATTTTTGCCGCCGCGATCGCCGACTCAAAACTGGCATCAAAACTCCCATACATAATATTTTCTGCCACAGTTCCGCGAAACAAAAAAACATCCTGACTGACCAATGCGATCGCGCGGCGCAAATCGCCCAGCTTAAGTTCCCGAATGTCAATTCCATCTAATGTAATGGTGCCCGATTGAATTTCATAAAGTCGCAGCAATAGCTTCACCACCGTACTTTTGCCCGACCCGGTAGCCCCGACAATGGCAATCGTTTTTCCAGCGGGAATTTCCAGGGACAAATCCTGCAAAACCGGCGCGCGATCGCTATAGGAAAAACTTACATTGTCCAACTTTAATTCTCCCCGCACCGATTCCAGGGTTAACGGCTTTTCCCCGCGATGAAGCGCGATGGGAGTATCGAGCAAATTCATCACCCGGGTAATCGAAGCCATGCCCCGCTGATATAAATCTAGGGTCTGTCCTAAGCGGGTTAAAGGCCAAAGTAGTCGTTGAGTTAAAAATACCAAAACGCTATAGGTACCCACCGCCAAATTGCCTTCCACCACGGCTAGTCCGCCATAAAGCAAAGTCCCGGTAAATCCAATTAAAATAATTACGCGAATTAACGGAACAAATGCGGCAGAAAAAGCAATCGCGCGACGGTTGCTTTGACGATAGGCTTGGCTAAAGCGCGCAATGCGTTTGACTTCATATTTTTCGGCAGTAAAGCTTTTAATTGTGGTCATTCCACTTAAATTATTGGCCAGTTGACCGTTGAGCAAGCTGACATTTTCTCGCACCTGGGCATACCGAGGCGCAAGACGACGCTGAAAGGCGATCGACCCCCAAATAATAAATGGCATCGGCAACATGGCCATCCAAGCTACACTGGGTGCTAAAATAAAAAAGGCAGTGCCGATAACCACAACCGTGGTGGAAACCTGTAAAAGTTCGTTCGCACCCACATCGAGAAAGCGCTCTAATTGATTGATATCATCGCTTAAAATCGACATCAAACCGCCAGTAGAGCGTTCTTCAAAATAGGCCAATTCCAGTTCTTGCAAGTGGGCGTAGGCATCGAGGCGCAAGTCGTGCTGTAGGGATTGAGCGAGATTGCGCCACAAGCAAGCGTAAGCGTATTGAAAAACCGATTCGAGTCCCCACACGATAAAAGTGATGAAGCTCAGCACCACCAGTTGCGAGAAGATATCTTGAATGCCAAATTCGGCAATTAAAGAATCTTGCTGGTTGACTACCACATCCACTGCAGCGCCGATTAAAGCTGGCGGGGCGAGATCGAACAGTTTATTGAGAATCGAACAGGCGATCGCTAGCCAAATTTGCCCGCGATAGTGTTTCCCGTAGCTCAACAAACGTGGCAATGGATGCCCCATTTTTGCCCGAGTCAATTCAAAAGAGCGATTTCGCGAAAATCGAGTCATCGAGTTAAAATCATAAACAACAAAATCAGCCTATTCTCTTGAGGATATAATACGCTAATGGCCTAGCAAAAACTCAATTCTATCAGGGGAAAATAAAGAATATAAAATAGAAAGTTTAATGGAGCGTCGAAAAAGGCATCGAGCTAAAAAGATATTTGTCGAATCGCTTCATGGGACTGATGCAGAAATTCTTAAGAGGTGAGGACTGTGGCCTGAGTTGGAAAATTAGAAGGGGAAAGGGGGAAAGATTATGCCAATTTGGAATTTATCGGCTGACAAGCGTATTGCCGCAGAACCCATTAAAGATAAAATTAAGTATTCTTTCAAACGCTCCTATTACCGAAAAGCGGTGGGGGGAGTTAATACTCAATCGTCTGTTCCAATATAATGAACCAGGCACGCCGGAGGATTTCGGGCGGTGGGTGACGGGGAGTAATCTTAAATCATATCTGGTTCATATGCGAGTCGATCGCTCCTCCTGGGTCAAAAATCACCCCCATAGGATGCAATGGCTAGAACGATTACCACCAGAAAGCGATCGCGAATCCTCCACCCGCGACCTCCCAGGTTAACCCCCCATTTCTCAAACCGAGGTGTTTTTTGTCACAATAAACCACAGTAACTCCTTACTTTATTAACCCGTGACTGCTATATCTGTAAATTCCATTCTCGATCGTGCCCTCGCCGATCGCGATCTGTCCCCCGCAGACGCGGCGATCCTTCTGCAACAGAAGGAGCCGGCACAAATCAGCGCCATTCGCGAAGCGGCGGATGCCTTGCGTCAGCGACAAGTCGGCGATCGCGTCACCTATGTCATCAATCGCAATATCAATTTCACCAATATCTGCGAACAGCATTGTAATTTCTGTGCCTTTCGCCGCGATCGCGAAGATGAGGGTGCCTTTTGGTTAGATTGGGGCCAAATTCTCGAAAAAACTGCCGAGGCGGTTCGCCGAGGCGCGACCGAAATCTGCATGCAAGGAGGATTGAATCCCGAAGCCAAAATCCGAGGCGCATCTTTACCTTATTATCAAAAACTGGTTCGCACGATTAAAGATGAATTTCCTCAACTCCACCTGCACGCTTTTTCTCCCCAAGAGATCCAGTTTATTGCCCGAGAGGATGGATTAACCTATCGGGATGTTATCGCTGCCCTCCAGGAAGCGGGCGTGGGATCCATGCCGGGAACGGCGGCAGAGATTTTCGACGATCGCCTGCGACAAATCATCTGCCCGGAAAAAATTAATACCGCCACTTGGCTCGAGATTGTCAGTACCGCCCATCGTCTGGGAATGCCCACCACCAGCACCATGCTGTGCGGTCATTTGGAAACCCCCCAACAGCAGATAGAGCATCTCGCCAAGTTGCGATCGCTGCAACAAACCGCGATCGCCGAGCAATATCCCGCCCGAATTACCGAATTTATCTTACTTCCATTTGTCGGCGAACAAGCACCCGCCCCCTTACGCCGTCGCGTCAGTCGCGATCAACCCAACTTATCCGACACCCTCCACTTAACCGCTGTAGCGCGCATCTTCCTAGGAAAGTGGATTCCCAATCATCAACCCAGTTGGGTTAAACTCGGTTTAAACGGTGCCACCACCGCCCTCGACTGGGGATGCAACGATATTGGCGGCACATTAATGGAAGAACACATTACCACAATGGCAGGAGCAAAAGGCGGTAGCGCGATGGAACCGCAAACATTACAACAGGCTATCCGTTCCAGCGGGCGTTCCTATCAACAACGCGATACACTCTATCAGCCAGTAGAAAAGACGGTTTGTTGTTGAAAACCTACCACTACCAACGGTTAAAAACACCGAGCGCGCCTGCAAAATACCTCCAGGGTATCACATTTGTTGGCGTGCTTCTTGTTAGATTGCACCCGGGTGCTGGATAGCTATTCTCGTTAGAGATGAACGTAAAATAACCAAAAAATTGTTAGGATTAAAGTTAGGAAACGCTCGATTTTGCCGATTTTATTTCTGAGTCAAAAATGGGCAATGGCTAAAAATATGAATCTCCACCGGGAGAGGGTAATAAGAGGAAAGTAGCGGGTATACCGCTACTTTCTGGAACCCAACGAGGCAAATACTGTGATGAAATATCCTTTTTAGAACAGAAAAATTAACCGAAGATTTTGCAAAAGAGCGATCGCCCCACCGGATACCCCAAACCGCGAATAGCGACGGTCTGCAAAATCCCGGGAGAATGTGTTTGCGAAAAGCAGCACTAGGGGGGGCGGTTTTGTTGTTAAATTAGAGTCGTTAAGGCAACCCAACCGAACCTGCCCCGATCGATAAACGATTGCACTCTCGTTGCTGAGGCGCTGTGACAACATCATGTCTGAACCCAAACAAATCGAAACCAAGAAAGCCCCCATCTCCATTGCCCTAGCTGCTGCTGCGGTTCTGGTGATTGGTGGCGGTATTATCAGCTTTTGGTCCATCGTCCAACGGCGAAGCGCACCCGATGTACCGGTGGGAACCGAAATCCTACCCCAGGATGCGCTAATGGCCATTTCCTTGACCACCGATGAGAGTCAGTGGCGGAAATTGCGCGAATTTGGCACCCCAGAGAGTCAAGCATTGCTGGATCGATACCTCCTGCAGTTGCGCGATCGCTTCTTAAGTGTCAACGGCTATAACTACCAGCAAGATATCCAGCCTTGGGTCGGTTCGGAAATCACCGTCGGCTTCTTGCCCCCCTTTCCCGTACCCATCGGCAACGACAAAACCGATTCCACCCCATCTGCAGCGCGCTTTTCCGGTCAGCACTCTGTAGTCATGGTGTTACCCATTAACAATTCCTTGCGCGCCAAGCAAGTCTTAGAAAAAGCCCAACCCCCGCAAAATGGCAGATGGGTGAACCGCACCTATAAAGACGTGGAAATCAAACAGATGCAGGGAGTGCCCGAAGAGAATCAATACGCCGTAACCGTACTCGACGGACGCTATTTGGTCATCAGCAACGACAGCCCCACGATAAGCCGCATCATTGACACCTACAAAGGCGCACCGGCTCTAGCGGACATGGCAGGGGCAACGAAAGTCTGGCAGCGACTAGAAGCCTCGCGACCCTTTGCGCGGTTATTCATCAACGTGCCGATAGCGGCGGCAGTTGCTTCATTAAACTCAGCCAACCCGAACCCGAAAAAGATAGCCACACAGCAGCACAATCAAGGATTTGCCAGCACACTCACCCTGGAGTCAGACGGTATTGGTCTCGACAGTATGGCGTGGCTCAAACCGGATAGCGAGCTCAAATACACTGTGGAAAATAACGCCAGAACGATGGCAACTCGCTTACCCGCAGACACGTTAATGATGATTTCGGGCAGCAACTTGCAGCAGTTGTGGTCCGACTATACCGCAGGCGTGGACGCCAATCCCATTTCTCCTTTAGATCCGCAATGGCTGCGACGCTCGATTAAAAGTACCACCAACCTCGATTTAGAGAAAGATTTGCTCAGTTGGATGGCGGGGGAATTTTCCTTCTCGATCGTTCCCCCAGTGAAGGGAAGTAACGCCAGATATCCAATTGGGGTACTGTTTATGGTGCAAGCCAGCGATCGCCGCGCCGGTGAAGAAACGCTGAAAAAGCTCGATCGGGCAATGAGCGAGGAATATAACTTCACGGTGGAAGAAACCCAACTCGCATCGCAACCCGTGGTGCAGTGGACATCCCCCCAAAAATCCCTCTCCGTGACCCACGGATGGTTGAATGGCAATGTGGCGTTTTTAAGTTTTCTCGCACCGGTGGGCGAAGCGATCGTTCCCGCCCCCAAACAACCCCTCGCCATGAGCGAACAATTCCAAGATATCGTGCCGTTAGAACTGATCCCCAACAACGGTCACTTTTTTATGGATGTGGAGCGCGCCATCCAGACCGAAACGCCCAGTTGGATTCAATTGCCTTCCCAACAACAAATCCTGATCGATGCCATACAAGCTATCGGCGTTAGCACCGCAGTGGAAAGCGATCGCACCACCCGCTATCAGGTATTTGTCCGTTTGAACAAAGCAGGCAAACCCAAACCTTTACCCACTCCTGCCAGCGAAGACCCTCAAAATTCTACACCTCCCAGCGCTCCGGCAACCCCAAGCGACGATTCCTAAACGGCACCCAGGCTAACAGCCCGAAAACTGCGATCGCTAGTGGGTTGTGCCCCCCGGTGGGGCATAGTGGGCCAGCATTTTCCGAACCGGTTCTACTGAAGCGACGCGATAGGGCTAAGGGCGCGATCGCCTACCGGGCCAGTCACTTCAGACCCTGCTGGTGAGTCTGGGACGATTTGAATCGGTAGTTTTATCTCCGTGAAGGCGGCAAGAATCGGTACGATAGAAAGAAATTACGAAACCTTATCGATTCGACAACAAGAGGGGAGAACGCTTGTGGATTTGATTATCCTGCAAAACTGGCTTGATAATGCTTCATTTGCTGTTTTATTCATCACCATGTTGATGTATGGAATCTCGGCTGCGTTTCCGGGGGTTCCGTGGTTGTCTGCCATTGGTACCAGTGGGATGGCGATCGCCAACCTGTGCATCGCCACTCTACTGGGCGCACGCTGGATCGAAGCCGGATATTTTCCGTTGAGCAATCTGTATGAATCCTTGTTTTTCTTGGCATGGGGGATTACTGCAATTCATCTGATTGCCGAAAATATGAGCCGCAGTCGCTTAGTGGGCGTGGTCAGTGCCCCCGTGGCAATGGGCATTACTGCCTTTGCTGCCCTGACTTTACCCGAGGAAATGCAATCCGCCGCACCTTTGGTTCCGGCCCTGAAATCCAATTGGTTGATGATGCACGTCAGCGTGATGATGCTCAGTTATGCCACCTTGATGGTGGGGTCTTTGTTGGCGATCGCCTTTTTGGTGGTCACGCGCGGGCAACATGTGGAATTGCGCGGCAGTTCGATCGGCAACGGTGCCTATCGCAACTCTAACTACCGCACCCATCGTCCCGCCCAACCAATGGAAACTCTCGATCGCACCACTTTAGACCCACAGACTGATTCGAGTAATGGATCTTCCCCCGTGGCGGTTCGCGAGAATAATGGCAGTGCTGTTGCCGGTAATGTGGCGGTGTTGGATTTGGTGGAAGTGGAAACTCCCCAAAAATTAGAGGCGATCGATTCCCACAGGGAAGCAAACACCAGCCCACCTCTGTCCCCACAACGTCTCAGTCTCGCCGAAACTCTCGACAACATCAGCTATCGCATCATCGGATTGGGATTTCCCCTACTCACTATCGGCATTATCGCCGGTGCCGTCTGGGCCAACGAAGCTTGGGGATCTTACTGGAGTTGGGATCCCAAAGAAACCTGGGCGCTAATTACCTGGCTTGTCTTTGCTGCCTATCTCCATGCTCGCATTACCCGAGGATGGCAAGGTCGTCGTCCGGCAATTTTAGCCTCAACTGGTTTTGTGGTTGTCTGGATCTGTTATCTTGGGGTCAATCTTTTGGGCAAAGGGCTGCATTCCTACGGTTGGTTTTTCTAAGCCTTGAACCGTTAACTCTCAGAGTCACTCGTCTCCTGTCCGGCAATCTCCACTGGCTCACAACCGGGCGGAGTCTCGGGTAAAGACGAGTGACTCCCAAGTCAAACGCATCCCAACCCTGTCAAACTTTAGAACGCGGAGATAGAGATGGATCGTAAATTCGAAACCCTAGGAAATGAGGACGTTCTGTCTACCAGTGGCAGTAATTTAATGTTTCAATGTACGTTCAAAGTCAGTGAATTTATGGATTTGCTCCAAACGAAGTTAGAAGAGGAAAGCTTGTTCGCTGGCGGTCTAGACTGTGAAGTGTTAAGTCCGGGCCAATATTGGCGGCGCGGCAAAGTTCAACTGCGTCTGGAGTTTTGTCCGGAGGAAAGTGACCCTACTCCTGCTGTCTCTCCCGGCATCGCCGAACCTTCTTCTCTTCCTAATGAGTAAGCGCAACTTCAGCAATTTTGCATAGGACTTTAAACCGGGATGCGTGCGGCGTATTATGTGGTATTTTGCGTTAGTTAGTTGGAAATAAAAATAGCGATCGCACGCATCCTTATTCCGGTTAACGCCCCGGCTTCCGGAAAGTTTTTTCTGAACTCAAAAAGGTGTATGCATAAAATTAAAACTTATATTTCGAGCGGTTATCATACTTTTTAAACTAAAAATTTTAGGGTTATTCAACCGGGCGTTCGGGTCCCTCCTTTACCCTTCTTTGTTGGCGTGTAAATTGACATTCAATGTCATTTTATCCCGGTTTTTGGGAACGGTAGAAAAAATTAGCTGAGAGGGTTGATTAATCCGGAATCCCTCTGTCAAATATATGGCTAACATTATTCAGTTTTATGAGGACGGAGGCTTGCCTACCCCCGATTTCTAATCGCCGGGGTGGTTTAAATCGATATGGGACGGATTTGGGATCGAACACGAAAGGTTAAAGCTAGAGAACTGAGCAAGGGTTGCGGATGTGGATGGGGAAAGCATGAACCGATGGAGTTCTGTTCACGCCAGAGTACATCAAACTCTGCGCCAGAGGCAATTATTGCCAAAGGGCGATCGCCTGTTGCTGGCGGTTTCTGGGGGACAAGATTCGTTGTGTTTGGCGCAATTGCTCCTAGACTTGCAGCCCAAATGGGGTTGGATCCTAGGGGTCGCTCATTGCGATCATGGCTGGCGTGAAGACTCGCGAGCCAATGCAGAATATGTGGAAACCCTGACAAAGCGCTGGCAGATGCCGTTTTATTTGCAAGCGGCATCCCATCAAGCACTCAAAAACGAGGCACAGGCGAGACAGTGGCGATATGAAGCGTTAAAAGCGATCGCGGACGAGCATGAGTATTGCACCATCGTCACCGGACATACCCAAAGCGATCTTGCAGAAACCTTTTTGTTTCATGCCATTCGCGGAACCGGTGCCGATGGACTACAGGCGATCGCCTGGGAGCGGTTTTTAGAGGGTGGCATTCGACTGGTGCGTCCTTTATTAGGCGTAAGTCGTTGGGAAACCGAGGCGTTTTGTCATCAAGCCGACATTGAGGTTTGGGAAGATGCCACCAACCGGGATTTAAAATATTCGCGCAATCGCATTCGCCAGGAATTATTACCCTACTTGCAAACCCACTTTAATTCCAGCGTGGAACAGCACTTAGCTCGCACTGCCGAACTGTTGCGCGCTGATGTGGAGTTTTTGCAAGCGGAAGCCCAGGGGCTACTGGAATCTTCTATATACCAAACCGATGAAAAAGTCAAGTTTTCTGGGGAAAAAGGTAGAACGGTAGAAGCAGTGCGCCTCAATCGCCGCATATTGAGCGCTGCCTCTCTAGGGATTCAGCGACGAGCGATGCGGCAACTTTTGCAGCAACTTCTTCCCAGCGCACCGACTTTCGACCATGTGGAAAAACTGACCCACCTGATTAACGCCCCCAACCAAGCGCGCACGGATCCGTTTCCGGGGGGAGCGATCGCCCGAGTGGAAGGGCACTGGATCGTCATCGAAAATTAGGGTTGGTAAGGGGACGGATGGAAACCCCTGTCATTCATGCACGGGGAGGAATCCGTCCCCTTACACAAACAGCAGCCCAACAGGGCT